>NZ_JAPSKZ010000055.1 GCF_031181185.1 Phenylobacterium sp.
GAACAGCTTGATCACCGCTTCCGGGTTGGAGAGGCCCAGCCCCGTCCACCAGTCGTTCTCCGGCTCCCGGATGGCGACGCGGCCCAGCGGCTTGTCGCATTTCGGCAGCTCGGGCGTCGCCGCGTTCTTCGGCGCCTTCTTGTCCATGCCGTATTGCGCGGCCGCCGGCCCTGCGGCCAGCACCGAAACCAGGACGCCCATGGCGGCGCCCAGCGCCATCGTCTTGCGCATGTCTCTACCCCTTCGACTTGAAGGGGCAGAGCTAGGCCCGGTCGGCCCCTAAGGGGCCGCCCTTGCGATCAACCGCGTCGGTGGAGCGACGAACGTCAGCAGGTCGTGCCGCCGTCCACCACGATGGTCTGGCCGGTGGTCCAGGCGCCCGCGCGCGAGGCCAGGTAGATAGCCGCGCCGGCGAGGTCGTCGGGCTCGCCGAGGCGGCGCAGCGGCGTGCCCGAGCTGGCGCGCTTTTCGCCTTCCGGCGTGTCCCACAGCGCCTTGGCGAAGTCAGTCTTCACCAGGCCCGGCGCGATGCAGTTCACCCGGATGTTGTCCGGTCCCAGCTCCTGGGCGAGGTTGCGGGCCAGCTGCATGTCGGCCGCCTTCGAGATGCAGTAGGCGCCGATCACCGTGGAGCCGCGCAGGCCGCCGATGGAGGAGACGATGATGATCGAGCCGTCCTTCCGCTCACGCATCTCGGGCGCGACCATGCCGATCAGCCAGTTGTTGGCGATGATGTTGTTCTCGAGGATCTTGCGGAACGCGTCGTCCGTGATGTCCAGCTGGCTGCCGTAGAACGGATTGGACGCGGCGTTGCAGACCAGGATGTCGATCTTGCCGAACGCCTTGCGGGTCTCGTCGACCAGCCGCTGAAGGTCCTCCTTCGACGAGATGTTGGCCGGCACGGCGATCGCGTGGCCCGGCCGCGTCTCGTTGATCAGGTTCGCCACCTCCTCGCAGGGGCCGGCCTTGCGCGACGAGATCACCACCTTGGCGCCCTGCTCGGCCATGCGCTCGGCGATGGCCCGGCCGATGCCGCGGGACGAGCCGGTGATCACCGCCACCTTGCCCGTCAGGTCGAATAGGCCGCCCGCGCCGACCTTCAGTCTGTCCATCACCTCGCTCACGGCGCTCTCCCAAACAATTGTTTGACTTCGAGCCGGCATTTGCGCCGCAGGTTGCCCCTCGGTCAAGGTGGACGCCGGGGCAGGATGCCGTATCTTCGAAAAACGATGCGGCCGTCCAAGAGCCGCAGAACGCCCGCGGGGGGAACGTAGATGAAGGTGTTCGCAGGGCTTGCCGCCCTCGCGCTCGCGGCCGGCGCCGCGTGGGCGGTCGGAACCGAGCTCAGGGCCCAGTCGGCCAATCAGATGCCGCATCCCGGATCGGCGATCTACCGGATGCGCTGCGCCGCCTGTCACGACAATCCCGGCGACACCAAATCCCCCAGCCGCGAAACGCTCAGCAAGATGAGCTACCAGGTGATCAGCTTCGCGCTGACACAGGGCAAGATGCAGGCTCAGGGCGCCGGGCTCTCGGAAGAGGAGCGCGGCCAGCTCATCAACTACCTCACCGGGCGCTCAGCGGTCACCACCGACACCTGGAGCGCGGCCATGGCCTGCGAAGGCGGCCGCAAGGCCCCGGGCCTGAGCGCCCAGCCGGCCGTCGCGAGCTTCGGCTTCGACGCGCGTCAGACGCGCGTCCTTACCGCCCGGCAGGCGGGCCTCACCAAGGCCGGCCTCGGCAAGCTGAACCTGGCCTGGGCGATCGGCTTCCCGGACGTGACCATGATGCGGGCCCAGCCGGCGGTGGTCGGAAACACCGTCTTCCTGCCGGTGGCCGAGGCCTCGGCCATGTACGCCTTCGACGTCAGCGATCCCGCCAAGCCCTGCGTGAAGTGGGTCTACAACACGCCGGGCGGCGCGCCGCTGCGGACCAGCGCGGCCTATGGCGTCATCGCCGACGGCACGCCGGTGCTGGCCTTCTCGGGCCTCGACACCACCGTCCACGTGCTGGACGCCCGCACCGGCAAGCCGCTGTGGACCAAGGCGGTGGGGACCTATTCCTACTCGCTGACCACCGGCACGCCCGTGGTGCTGAAGGACCGCGTCATCGTGCCGGTCAGCCAGTTCGAGATCATGCAGGCCTACGACAACAACGTCACCTGCTGCACCAACCACGGCTACGTCCTGTCGCTGGACCCGAAGACCGGCGCCCAGCAGTGGCGCTATGACACCATGCCCGACGCCCAGCCGGTCCGCGACCGTGGCGACGGCAAGCCGCTGATGGGGCCTTCGGGCGCGCCGATCTGGAATTCCCCGCTGGTCGATGAAAAGCGCGGCCTGATCTACTTCGGCACCGGCGAAAGCAACTCGCCGCCGGCGCACCGCAACACCAACGCCCTTATCGCCATCCGGCTGAAGGACGGGACCGAGGCCTGGAGCCACCAGGCCACGCCGGACGACATCTTCAACGTCGGCTGCGGCCCGAACGGCCGGCCTGAGCTTCTGAACTGCGTGAAGGGCAACGAGACCGTTTACCGTGACGTGGACTTCGGCGCCTCGCTGGTGCTCGCCAAACTGAAGAACGGTAAGGAACTGGTGCTCGCGGGCCAGAAGTCCGGCACGGTCTGGGCGCTCGAGCCTGAGACGGGCAAGGTGGTCTGGCGGCGCGACATCGGCACGGGCACGCCGCAGGGCGGCATCCATTGGGGCCTGGCCTATCTCGACGACACGGTGCTGGTTCCGGTGGCCCATATCGGCCGGCCCCTGCCCGGCGGCCCGCCGATCGATCCCAAGCTGCAGCCCGGGATGTACGGCGTCGACGCCAACACCGGCGAGCTGAAGTGGCAGTACTCGGTCACGCCCTCCTGCGACGGCGAGCGGGGCAAGAAGGCGCCGCGGTGCGAGCGGGTCTATGGCTTCTCGGGCGCACCCACGGTCATCGACGGCGCGGTCATCCAGGGCAGCCTCGACGGGCGGCTCTTCGTGATCGACGCCAAGACCGGCCAGCTCCTGTGGACCTACGACACCCTGCGCGACTTCCAGACGGTCAACGGCGTCGCCGGCAAGGGCGGCTCGATCGACTCGGCGTCCATCGTCGGCGTCAACGGCCTGGTCCTGGTGGGCTCGGGCTACGGCATGTTCGGCCAGGCGCCCGGCAACACCCTGCTGGCGTTCAAGCCCAAGCCCTAGCGGCAGAGGCCGTAGCGGCCGAAGTCCAGATGCAGGTGGTCGCTGTGGGCTGCGTTGTAGTCGGGGCTCAGCACCGCGCGAAACCAGGGGCAGGCGCCGTCGCGCACCCGCCGCAGGAAGCGTCCGCGCCCATCCTCGGCGCGGAAGTCCCGCACCACCGTGACCCGCCGACCTGAGGCGGTGCGGAAGGCGGCCACGTCCAGGGCGTTGGCGAAGGCGTGCTCGCTCCGCCGCCCTTCCGCGCGGCCGTAGATGTTGCGGCAGGCGTAGGAGCCGTAGTGCTCCACGCGCACCACTGGCTCGCCCAGCTCCGCCCGCGCGGCCGGCTGCACCACGTGGCGGCTCCAGAACGCGTACCCCAGCGCGACCGGACAGGTGACCACCGGCGCAGCCGGCGCCAGCCGGACCGCCGTCCCGTCACGGATGCGGACCGTGTTCTCGGTGGCGCACTCGCCGAAGTCGCGGTCCGGCTCCTCCACGAACGTCACCCGGCCTTGCGCCAGCACCCGCCGGCACAGCGCGGGATCCTGCGCCGCGCGGGCGAACTTGGCGCGGGTGGCCAGGCCCACCGGCTGGTCCAGGCGCAGGGGCGTCCAGGGCAGGTCCTGCGGCGGGGCCCAGGCGTTGACGGCGATCACCAGCAGGAAGGCCGCCACCGCGACGTCCAGCAGTCCGGCCCACAGGCCGGCCAGCGCCAGGGTCTCGGGCGAAACCGGCTTCAGCTTGGGAGGGCGAGGCGGCACGGGCCTGCAACGGACCGGAACGCTTGCGGTTCAGGCGCAGCACGGCGAAGCTTCGCCGGCGGGGAGGAATGGTCATGAAGATCGTGGGACGGATTGCGCTCGGCCTCGTGGCCGTGCCGCTGGTGCTTTTGGCCGTGGTCCTCGTCAGGACCTTCACGTACCGGCCGCCCGCCGGCCTGACCGCTTCGGACGTGCAGGTCGCAGCGCCGATCCCGGTCGACCTCGGCCGCGCCGCACGCAACCTCAGCGCCGCGATCCAGATCCCGACGGTCCGCCACCAGGACCGGGCGCAGGATCAACTCGCCGAATGGGGTCGGCTGCACGCCTTCCTGCAGGCGACCTATCCGGCCGCCCACCGCGCCATGAGCCGCGAGGTCATCGACGCGCAGACGCTGATCTACACCTGGGCCGGCTCCGACCTCACGCTGGCGCCCATCATCCTCATGGCTCACCAGGACGTGGTGCCGGTGACGCCCGGCACGGAAGGCGCCTGGAAGCATCCGCCGTTCGCCGGCGTGATCGCCGGTGGCGCGGTCTGGGGCCGCGGGGCCATCGACGACAAGGGTTCGCTGATCGGCCTGATGGAGGCCATCGAGACGCTGTCGGTCCGGGGCTTTGCGCCCAAACGCACGGTGATCCTGGTGCTCGGTGGCGACGAGGAGGTGCAGGGCTCGGGCGCGCAAGCCGCCGCCCGCCTCCTGAAAGCGCGCGGCGTCTCCGCCGAGTTCGTGCTCGACGAGGGCCTGGTGATCCTGAAGGACAATCCCATCACCGGCGGCAAGCTGGCGGTCATCGGCACGGCCGAGAAGGGCTACGCCACGCTGAAGATCACCGCGAGGGCGGCGGGTGGCCACTCCTCGGCCCCGCCGAAGGACTCCGGCGGCGTCGCCACCCTCGCCCGCGCGGTGACGGCGATCGTCGACGACCAATTCCCGATGGCCTTCCGGGGTCCGGGCGCCGACATGCTGAAGGCCGTCGCCCCCGAGGCCGGCTTCCCCGTGAAAATGGCGGTCGCCAACGAATGGCTGTTCCGTCCGCTGCTCATCGGTCAGGTGGGCGCCACCCCGCCCGGAGCCGCCCTGCTGCACACCACGATCGCGCCCACGATGCTGAAGGGGAGTCCGAAGGAGAACGTGCTGCCGCAGGACGCCACCGCCTGGATCAACTACCGCATCGCCCCCGGCGACACGCCCGACACGGTGATGTCGCGCGCCAAGTCCGCGGTCGGCGACCTGCCGGTCACCCTCGCCTGGAACACGCCGCCCGCCTCGCCGTCGGCCGTCTCGTCCACCAGCTCGCGCGCCTGGCAGGTGGTGTCCGCCACTGCCGGCGCAGTCTCCGGCGCGCCGGTGGCGCCCAGCCTGGTGACCGCCGCCACCGACAGCCGCTGGATGCAGCCGGCCGCCCGTGACATCTACCGCTTCCAGCCGGTCGAGCTCGCCCTCGCAGACGTGCAGCTGATCCACGGCACGAACGAGCACCTCACGCTCCGGAACCTCGAGAAGATGGTGCAGTTCTACGGCCGTCTGATTGTCACCGCCGCCGGCTGAAGCGGAAATTCTCGCCACCCCGCTTGCCGGAACCCGTCGGGACCAATAACTCGGTAAGAGAGACTTTGCCGCGAGCGCGAGGCGCGCCCGACGGCCTGCAAGGAGCCGCCATGCTGAAGTGGACTGCCTACATGGACGACGACGGGGACGAGGACGACAAGGGCCGCCTGCCCGACATGCCGATGACGGCGGGTCCCGTCCAGAACGCCCTGTTCAAGTCCCGTACGGTCCTTGTGTTCGGCGAGATCGACATGCGCCTGGCCGAACGGGTCACCGCCCAGATCACCGCCCTGGCCTCGGAAAGCGACGCGCCGATCCGGATGATCATCAACTCGCCGGGCGGCCACGTCGAAAGCGGCGACACCATCCACGACATGATCAGCTTCTGCGGCGCACCGGTGAAGGTGATCGGCACCGGCTGGGTGGCCAGCGCCGGGGCGCACATCTATCTGGGCGCCAAGAAGGAAAACCGGCTCTGCCTGCCGAACACCCGGTTCCTGCTGCACCAGCCCTCGGGCGGCGTGCGCGGCCAGGCCTCGGACATCGAGATCGAGGCGGAAGAGATCATCAAGATGCGTGAGCGCGTGAACCGGATGATCGCTCGCGAGACCGGCCAGCCCTACGAGAAGATCGACAAGGACACGACCCGGAACCTCTGGATGAGCGCCGAGCAGGCCGTCGAGTACGGCATCGTCTCGCGCATCATCACGAACACCTCCGAGGCTTAAGGTCCGATGCAGCCGTGGTGGAAGGGCGCGGTCCTCTACCACGTCTACGTCCGCAGCTTCTTCGACAGTGACGGCGACGGGCACGGCGACCTGCCCGGCGTCCTGGCCAAGCTCGACTACATCGCGGGCCTGGGCGTGGACGGGATCTGGCTGTCGCCGATCCACCCCTCGCCCAACCGCGACTGGGGCTACGACATCGCCGACTTCGAGGGCGTGCAGCACGACTACGGCACGCTCGAGGACTTCCAGGCGCTGCTCGAGGCCGCCCACGCCCGCGGCCTGAAGGTCGTTCTGGACGAGGTGCTCAGCCATACCTCGGACGAGCATCCGTGGTTCGTCGAGAGCCTGACCGGCGGCAAGGACGGTCCCAAAGCGGACTGGTATGTCTGGGCCGACCCGAAGCCGGACGGGACCGCGCCGAACAACTGGCTTTCGGTGTTCGGCGGTCCGGCCTGGGCCTACCAGCCGAAGCGGCGCCAGCACTACCACCACAAATTCCTGCGCCAGCAGCCCAAGCTGAACTGGCGCAACCCCGCCGCCCGCGAGGCCGCGCTCGGCGTGCTGGACTACTGGCTAGACAAGGGCGTCGACGGCTTCCGGCTGGACGTGGCCGGGACCTACCTCCACGACGAGACGCTGACCGATAATCCGCCGGTCCCGCCGGGCGAGCGCACCGGCCTGCACTGGAGCCATGCCGGCAACCTGCAGCGGCACCTGCACGACTCCAACCTGCCCGAGAACGTCGAGGTGCTGGACGTCATCCGTCGACGGGTCGAGGCGCACGGCGACAGGTTCGTGTTCGGCGAGTTCTCGGAAGAGGAGGCCCGCTGCGGCGCCTACTGCAGCCGCGAGGACGGGCTCCACAGCGGCTACACCTTCGTGATGCTGCTGGCCCGCAAGCTCGATCCGGCCTTCGTGCGCGAGCACTACCGGACCCTGGCCGACTATCCCGTCCACTGGCCGACGATCAGCTTCTCGAACCACGACGTGCCGCGCACCGCCAGCCGCTTCGGCGACGGCTCGCCCGAACTTGCGAAGATGATGTTCGCCCTGCTGCTGGCGCTGAAGGGCACCACCCTGATCTACCAGGGCGAGGAGCTGGGCCTGCCGCAGGCGAAGCTCACCCGGGATCAGCTGCGCGACCCGGTCGGCGACCTCTACTGGCCTTACGACGGCGGACGGGACGGCTGCCGCACGCCGATGCCGTGGAACACCGACGAGAACCTGGGCTTCACCACCGGCACGCCCTGGCTGCCGGCCGCCGAGGAGCATCGCGCCCTGACGGTCGAGGAACAGGCGGCCGACCCGGACTCCGCCCTGAGCTTCGCCACCGCCATGATCGCCTTCCGCAAGGGCTCGGCGGCCATGCGCTTGGGCGAGATCCGGTTCCTAGACCTGGCCGGCCCGATCCTCGGCTTCGTGCGCGAGCACGCAGACGACCGGATCGCCTGCCTCTTCAACTTCTCGGCCGAGCCGCGTTTCGTCTCCGCGCCGGAGCTGGAAGGCGCGGAGCTCTTGGACCTGCGCGCTGGGGACGCCGACCTGCGCGGCGGCTCCATCGGCCTGTCGCCCTACGCGGCGGCGTTCCTCAAGCTCGCCTGAGCGGGTAGAAGGCCGCCATGGCCGAAGGCGACGCCCAGAATCGGAACAAGCCCGCAGGCGCTCCGACGCTGAAGTTCGGCCAGGGCTTCCTGGCCGACATCTGGTACTTCGCCGCGCTCTCGTCCGACCTGAAGCCGGGCAAGCTGGCGCGCCACGAGATCCTGGGCGAGCCGGTGCTGCTGGGCCGCGGAAATGCCGGCGAGCTCTTCGCGCTGCGGGACATCTGCCCGCACCGCGCCGCGCCGCTGTCGGCAGGGCGGATCGTGAACGACACCGTCGAGTGCCCTTACCACGGCTGGCGTTTCCGCGCCGACGGAGCCTGCGCGGCCATCCCGTCGCTCACCGGCGACCAGGCGATGGACGTCGGCCGCATCCGCGTGCGCCGCTATCCCGTCGCCGAGAGCCAGGGCCTGGTGTTCGTCTGGATCGGCGACGACGCAGCTTCCGAGCCCGACCAGCCGCCGCCGACCTTCCCGGGCGTGGTGGGCGGCCGCCCCAAGCTGGTCGACCGCATGGTCTTCGACGCCCACATCGACCACGCGGTCGTGGGCCTGATGGACCCTGCGCACGGCCCTTACGTTCACCAGCAGTGGTGGTGGCGCTCCAAGGCCAGCCAGCACGAGAAGTCCAAGCGCTTCGAGCCGCGCGATGCCGGCTTCGCCATGGTCCGCCACGAGCCGTCGAAGAACAGCCGCGCCTACGCGATCCTCGGCGGCCAGCCGCTGACTGAGATCACCTTCCGCCTGCCCGGCCTGCGTTGGGAGCACGTCACCGTCGGCCAGCGCGAGGTGCTATCGCTGACGTGCCTCACCCCGATCGACGAACGCCGGACGCGGATCACCCAGATCGTCTGGTCGGACCACCCGGCCTTCGTGCTGCTGAAGCCGTTCATCGCCGCCGGCGCGCGAGCCTTCCTGCGCCAGGACGGCCACATGGTCGACCTGCAGAACGAGGGCCTGCGGTATGACCCGACCCTGCTCTGGATCGACGACGCCGACCGGCAGGCCAAGTGGTACCAGCAGCTGAAGCGCGAGTGGGCCGCCAGCCGCCGGGAGCGCCGTCCGTTCAAGAACCCGGTCGAGCCCGCCGTCCTGAGGTGGCGCAGCTAGTTCAGGTCGTCGCCTTCTGCGGCGGCTCCGAGCCCGTGAACACCACCCGCGTGCCCTTCTTGACCGCGCTCGCCAGCTGGCGGGCGTCCCAGTTGGTCAGCCGCACGCAGCCGTGGCTCGCGGTCTTGCCCACCAGGCGCGGCTCGGGAGCTCCATGGATGCCGTAGGTGTCCTTCGTCAGGTCGATCCAGACGGCGCCCACCGGATTGTTGGGCCCAGGCTTGATGTCCAGCTTGCCGGCCGACTTGTCGCCGAAGTTCAGCTTCTTCGGGTCGTAGTTCCAGTGCGGGTCGAACGCGACGACGTTGACCGCCCACTCGCCGTCCGGCGTCGGCATGTCGGACGAGCCCACCGTCGCCGGATAGGAGGCCAGCAGCGTTCCGTCGGCTCCGTAGGCGCGGACCTGGTTGCGCGCCTTGTCGACCTCGACGAGGCTGACCGGGACCATCAGCGTCTCCGGCGGCGGGGCGACGACGATGATCTTCGTCCCGGGGCGGCCGAAGTCGGCGCCCGGGTTCAGCGCGGTCAGCAGCGCCTCGTCCATGTGGAACTTCTCGGCCAGCGCCTCGAGCGGACTGGTGAAGGCCAGCTTCTCCAGCTTGGCCATGTCCTTGTATTCGGTCGGGATCTTCTCGACGAACGGTCCGGCCACGTCCTGCTCGCCGATGACGTAGTCGGTCATCACCGGCTGTTCGTCCTTGACCAGCAGGTTCCACACTTCCTGGTCCAGCTTGCCGTCCTCGGGCAGGCCGCGGGCCCGCTCGAACGCTGCGACGGCGTTCTTCAGGTTCTCGCCGTCCGCGCCGTCGATCGCGCCTGGCGAGAAGCCCGCCCGGGCCAGCAGCACCTGGGTCCGGATCATCAGCGCCCGATGGGCGTCGGGCGCCATGGCCTGGCCGGCGGGCAGCATCACGAACTGCGCGCGGTCGATCGCCTGGGCCACGGGCGAGGACGAGGGCGTCACCGGCGGCGGCGCGTTCAACGGCGCCGGCTTCACGTCGGGCGCGCGCGCCTGCTCCCCGCCGGTTTCGCCGCAGCCGGCCAGCACGAGCGCCGCCGCGCCCGCCAGGAAAAGCGCCTTCGCCGATTTCATGCTGGACCTCTGGGTTGCGCCGCGCGTTTGCTGCCGGCGTGATGGTGAAGGTCTCAAATGCGCTGAAGTTCCTGGGCGCGGTCGCGGCGTCCGTCGCCCTCCTGCTGCTCCTGGTGCTGCGGGTCACCAGCTGCGCGCACGCGCCCCGTCAGCAGCCCGCGCCCGGCGCGACCCCGCCCGAGGTGGTCGAGCGCCGGCCCGATCCGCCGGGCTGCGTCAGCGCCGGCTGGACCGCCGCCGCCCAGGCCAACGCCCAGAACCTGAAACGCCAGGCATGGGCCCCCTTCGGCCGCACCGAGGTCGGCTGGGAGACCTATGCGCCCCTGCTACAGCGCGAGGTCGGCACCGCCTGCCCGCCCGACTCCGAGGGCTTCGCCGCCGCCTTCGCCGCCTGGCAGGACGAGCACAACCTCTCGCCCGACGGCGTCGTCGACGAGACCGACTTCCAGTTCGTCAAGACCGCGATCCAGACGCGCCGCGACATGGTCAAGCTGAGCGCCCAGGGCATCTGCCCCGAGACGGCCGACGAGATCGCCGCCGCGCGGACGGACGAGGGCTACATGGGCAAGCAGGTGCATCTGCGGCCGGGCGCCTTGCAGGCCTATCGCCGGATGGTCGCCGCCGCCCGGGCCGAGGACCCCGAGATCGCCGCCGACCCACGCAACCTGACCATCTTCTCCGGCTACCGCTCGCCCAGCGCCGACGCCGCCCGCTGCGCCCAAGAGGGGAACTGCGACGGCGTGCGCCGCGCCCGCTGCTCGCCGCACCGCACAGGTCTCGCCATGGACCTCTACGTCGGCCAGGCGCCCGGCTATCCGCCGGACTCGAGCGCCGACCCGAACCGGCTGTTTATGAGCAAGACGCCCACGTACCGTTGGCTCGTGGCTAATGCGGGGCGCTTCGGCTTCGTGAACTATCCCTTCGAGCCCTGGCACTGGGAATGGACGGGCGAGCAGCCCTGAACGCCCGACTTGTGTTGCACCCGTCCAGGTGGCGCCACTAGGCTGGCGCCCATGGCCAGCTTGACCGTGAACGGCGTGGAGATCGCCTACGACGACATCGCCCCGCCGGGCCCGCCCGGACGCACCGTCGTCCTGCTCCACGGCTTCGCCTCCAATCGCAACGAGGGCTGGCGGCGCACCGGCTGGTACGGCGCCTTCGAGCGCCGCGGCGCCCGGGTGATCGGCCTCGATCAGCGCGGGCACGGCCAGAGCGCCAAGCCGCACGACCCTCAGGCCTACGCCCGCGACGCCATGGCGGCCGACGTGCTGGGCCTGCTGGACGAACTTGGCGTCGGCCGCTTCGACCTGATCGGCTATTCCATGGGCACGCGCACGGCGCTGCAGGTGGCGCTCGCCGCGCCGCAGAGGGTCGACCACCTGATCCTGGGCGGCGTCGGCGGCCGGTTCTTCGAGCCGCGCCAGCCCGGACAGGCCGAGGCGCTCGCCGAGGCCATGCTGGCCGAGGACCCCGAAACCATCGCCCATCCGCTGCTGCGCAGCTTCCGCCATTTCGCCGACGAGCAGGGCGAGGACCGGGCGGCGCTGGCGGCGTTCTCGCGCGCGCAGAACCCGCCCTTCGCGCCGGATCAGTTCGTCGCCTTGCCGATGCCGGTGCTGGTGGTGGCTGGCCAGCGCGACGACACCGCCGGCGACCCCGAGGACTTGGCGCGGGCCTTTCCGCACGGCCGCGGCGTCACCGTCTCCGGCTGCGACCACTTCTCGGCCATCCCGCACGCCCTGACCAAGGCGGCCGTCTTCGACTTCCTCGATGGCCTGCTGGACGATCCCTTCCCGCCGAACTTCTAGCCCGCGAGGTTGTACGCGCCGCCCGCCTCCAGGGCCTTGCGGTAGGCGGGCCTCGCCTGGAAGCGGGCGACCCAGGCGCCGAGGTTCGGCCGCGTCTGCAGCCGCCCGAAGGCGCGGGCCACCTCGCCCACGAAGCTCATCTGGATGTCGGCGGCGGTGAACTCGCCCATCAGCCAGTCGCGGCCGTCCAGCGCCTGTTCCACATAGCCCAGGTGGTTGTCGATCTCGCTGTCGATGCGCGGCTGTAGCGGCGCGCCCGCCTCGCCCAGCCGACCCACGTACAGCTGCATCATCAATGGCAGCATGGCCGAGCCCTCGGCGTAGTGGAGCCACTGCACGAAGGTTTCGTAGGCGTCGCTACCCGCGCCCGGCGCCAGGCGTCCACCGCCGTGCCGGCGCACGAGATAGTCGATGATCGCGCCCGATTCATGGACCGTCCGGCCCTGGTCGGTGATCACCGGACTCTTGCCCAGCGGGTGGACGGCCTTCAGCTCGGGCGGCGCCAGCCGGGTCACGGCGTCCCGTTCGTACCGCCTGATCTCGTAGGCGAGCCCCAATTCCTCGAGCAGCCACAGGATGCGCTGCGAGCGGGAGTCGTTGAGATGATGGACGACGATCATGCGGGCCTCCGTTTGTTTTACGGAGTAAACACATGCGCGGCACGGCGCAACGGGCTCAGCGCGGGCGGAACCCCTCGCAGATCAGGCCGATCTGACGATCCATCACCTCGGTCATCGCCTTGGCGTCGTAGCCCTTGGTGATCACCAGCCGGTAGGTCCAGGCGTAGGCCGCCATCAGCAGGTCGACGATCTCCTGCAGGTCGGCTTCGGGGCAGACATCGCCCTCCTCCACGCCCTTGGCGAGGCACTCCACGATGATTTCCTGGAGGCGGGGCGTGCGGCCGTAGGGCCGGGCGGTCGGCGGCAGCGTCCAGTCGTAGGCCGCCGCCAGGTGAGAGAGGAACAGGCGCACGTGCGCCGCCTCGAAGTTGAAGTGGATGGCGAACATTGTCCGCAGGCGATCGGCCGTCGAGCCGCGAAGGTGCGGCATCACCCGGTCCAGTTCGCCATAGAGCCCGTCCAACCGGCTCTGCATGACCTCGGAGAGGATCTCGCCCTTGGAAGCGAAGGTCGTGAAGACGCTCCCCACGGCCACCCCGGCGTGACGGGCGATGTCCCGCACCGTCGCGCCCTGATAGCCGTGGGTGTCGAACAGTTCGCGCGCGGCGGCGAGCACCCGCTGGCGTGTCGCTTCCTTCTGCGACTGCCGGGCGGCCGCCCGCCTCACGTCGGATCCGACATCAGCCTTCATGACCCCCCCAGGTCTTTCGGCCTCAGCCGCGGCGCGCGCCGGCCAGCAGGATCCGGATCTGGTCGCGGGCCCGAGCCTGGAGCGCGTCGAGGCCCCAGCCTTCGAAGATGGCCTGGACGTAGTTCGAAAGATAGGCCTCGAACAGCATCTGGCTGCGCAGCTTCACCTCGGCCTCCTGGCGGAGTTCGCCGCGCTCGACGGCGAGGTTCAGCTGTTCGACGAAGAGGTCGTGCATGCCTTGCACCGGCGTCAGGCCACGCAGGGTGGGGCCGCCGTCCGGCGACCAAGACACGCCGAAGGCGGCTCGGGCGAGAGGCAGGCGGGTCTTGTAGAAGCTGTAGCCGGCCATGAAGACCTTCAGCAGGACGTCCTCGACGCCCTTGCCGCGGCCGGCGGCCTCCCGCATCGACTCGAGGATGGTCTCGCAGTCGGCGGTCATGATTTCGCGGAACAGGTCCGACTTGTCGGTGAAGTTGGCGAACACGGCGCCGGTCGACATGCCGGCGGCTGCGGCGATGTCGCGGATCGTGGCGCCTTCATAGCCCTGCTCCGAGAAGAGGCGGCGGGCGGCCGCCAGCACCTTGGCGCGGGTCTGTTGCTTGGCGAGGGCGCGGCGGGTCGGCGCACGGACGTTGGAGTCGACGGCGACCTGGGTGGGAGAGATGTGTTTCATCGTTCTCGTGGGCTGTCCGGGGAGGGACCGGGGGGTTCTTTTCTCGATCTTGCGTCCGGGTTGCGGGCGCTCGATGAACGTGTTCATGTAACTCGTTATACGTCCGCGAAAATGGCGACGTTCGCGGCGTGGCGCAAGGGCGGGGGAACTCCGGCGCCGCTCCCGATCTACCGCATGCAGCGGCAAGCACAGGAGCACTCGGGCCAAGTCTCACGCCCAGCTTCGAGCGATGGTCGTTGAACATGATCAGCCGACCTAAAGTCAAGGCGTGTCCGGCCCAAACTGGGTTTGCGGTGGCTCCTGCCGCCCGGCGCGCCTAGATTGCGGGCATGGATCCCTTGAATCTCGTCATCTTCGCGGTGCTGGCCGTCCTCTTCCTGGTCCTCGTCGCCGGCCTGTTCACTCTGTTCCGCGGCGGCGACTTCGGGCGCTCGTACTCGAACAAGCTGATGCGCCTGCGGGTCCTCGTGCAGTTCGTCGCCATCCTGTTGCTCGCCGGCGTACTCTGGTGGCGGACCCAGTCCTGAGCGCCCATCCATGGTCACGCTGAACCGCATCTACACCCGCACCGGCGACGCCGGGACCACGCGACTGGCCAGCGGAAAGCCGGTGAGCAAGGCCGACCCGCGGGTGGAGGCCTATGGCGCCGTCGACGAGACGAACGCCTGCCTTGGGCTGGCCCGGGTCCACTCCGTCGAGCCCGCTTTCGACGCCATGCTGGCGCGCATCCAGAACGAGCTCTTCGACCTCGGCGCCGACCTGGCGACGCCGCCGAAGCCCGATGAGGCGGAAGGCGACGCCCTGCGTGTCTCCGACGCCCAGGTCACGCGGCTGGAAGGCGAGATCGACGCCCTGAACGTGCGGCTGCCGCCGCTGAAGTCCTTCATCCTGCCGGCTGGGACGCCCGCCGCCGCGGCCCTGCACCTGGCGCGCGCCGTCTGCCGGCGGGCCGAACGTGAGGCCGTGCGCCTGGCCGAGGCCGGCGAACCGGTCAGCGGGCCTGCGATGCGCTACCTGAACCGCCTGTCCGACCTCCTGTTCGTCGCGGCGCGGTTCGCCAATGACGAGGGCCGTTCCGAGGTGTTCTGGAAGTCCGGCGCGACGCGCTGAGGTTCAGGGCTGTTTCGCAGGCGGCGCCGCGGGGCGGCCGATGGCGGCGCGGGCGGCGGCCTCGGCCTGCTTGTCCTGGATGGTGCGCCCGGTGATGTCCGAGATCAGCACGGGCTGGGCGCAGACGCGCTCGGCGGGATCCCACCACTTGCGGGCGTCCGCGCACTTCTTGGCCGGAATGACCCAGCCCACGGTCCACACGATCACGCCGACGACCGCCAGGCCGAAGACGCCGAGGAAGATGAGCATCAAGCGCTCGATCGTCGGGTTCATGACGGCCTTCTAGAAGAACTCACGTTGGGGCGCCAGCGGGGCGATTTGCGGCGCCTGCGAAGGCGTTCGGGTTTGCAAAGCGCGCCGGAAGCTTTATTGCCCCGGGCGTCCCATTTTTTCGCAATGCAAATTTGAGGCGCTAGCGACCCATGAAGGTGTTGGTCCCGGTCAAGCGGGTGATCGACTACAACGTCAAGGCTCGGGTTAAGGCCGACCAGACGGGCGTCGACCTCGCGAACGTGAAGATGTCGATGAACCCCTTCGACGAAATTGCCGTCGAAGAGGCCGTGCGGCTGAAGGAGAAGGGCGCCGCGACCGAGGTGGTCGCCGTGTCCGTCGGCCCGACCCAGGCCCAGGAAACGCTGCGGACCGCTCTCGCCATGGGCGCCGACCGGGCCATCCTGATCCAGGCCAACGACCAGGACCTGGAGCCGCTGGCCGTGGCCAAGGTCCTCAAGGCGGTGATCGCCGAGGAGAACCCCGAACTGGTGATCATGGGCAAGCAGGCCATCGACGGCGACAACGCCGCCACCGGCCAGATGCTGGCCGCGATCCTCGACTGGCCGCAGGCGACCTTCGCCAGCGCCGTGGAAGTCTCGGGCGGCTCGGCCAAGGTCACTCGTGAAGTCGACGGCGGCCTGCAGACCATCGAAGTGACGCTGCCCGCCATCGTCACCGCCGACCTGCGCCTCAACGAGCCGCGCTACGCGTCGCTGCCCAACATCATGAAGGCGAAGAAGAAGCCGCTCGACGTGAAGGAGCTGGGCTCCCTCGGCGTCGACGTCACGCCGCGCCTCAAGGTCGTGAAGGTCACCGAGCCGCCGAAGCGCGCCGGCGGCATCAAGGTGGAGACCGCCGCCGACCTCGTCATGAAGCTGAAGAACGAAGCGGGGGTCCTCTAATGGCCGTTCTCGTCATCGCCGACCACGACAACCAGACCCTCAAGGACGCCACCCACAAGACGGTGACCGCCGCCCAGAAGCTGTCGGGCGACATCGACGTCCTGGTGGCCGGGACCAACGCGGCCGCCGTCGCGACTGAGGCCGCCAAGATCGCGGGCGTGCGCAAGGTGCTGGCCTGCGAAAGCGCCGAGCTCGGTCAGGGCCTGGCCGAGGCGTTCGAAGCCCTCGTCGTGCCGCTGGCTGCGAACTACGACGCCGTGCTGACGCCTGCGACCTCGCAGGGCAAGAACATCAGCCCGCGCATCGCGGCGAAGCTCGACGTGGCCCAGATCTCGGACGTGATCGACATCGTCGACGCCAACACCTTCGTGCGGCCGATCTACGCCGGCAACGCGCTGGAGACCGTCCAGTCGTCCGACGCCAAGAAGGTGATCACCGTCCGCCCGACCGTCTTCAAGGCGGCGGCGGAAGGCGGCTCCGCCTCGGTCGAGACCATCCAGGCGCCGGGGGCTCCGGCCAAGTCGAAGTTCGTCGGCCAGGAGATCGTCAAGTCGGCCCGTCCCGAGCTTTCGGGCGCCAAGATCGTCGTCTCCGGCGGCCGCGCCATGGGTTCGGCCGAAGAGTTCCAGAAGGTCATCGAGCCGCTCGCCGACAAGCTCGGCGCGGCGGTCGGCGCCTCGCGCGCCGCGGTGGACGCCGGCTATGCGCCGAACGACTACCAGGTCGGCCAGACCGGCAAGGTCGTGGCCCCCGAGCTCTACGTGGCCGTGGGCATCTCGGGCGCGATCCAGCACCTGGCCGGCATGAAGGACTCCAAGGTGATCGTCGCGATCAACAAGGATCCCGACGCCCCGATCTTCCAGGTGGCCGACTATGGGCTGGTCGCCGATTACAAGTCGGCGGTGCCCGAACTGATGGAAGAACTGTCCAAGGTCGGCCGCTAAGTTCCGACCGAAAGGTCCGAAATCAGGAGGGGCGGTTCCGCGAGGGGCCGCCCTTCTTCATGGGCTCAGCGCGGGGCCGCAGCCCGAACCGTGGCCGCGTCGGCGCGTTCGAAGGTCAGGTTCACAGAGCGCACCCCGACCGGGCTGGTCCGGTGGACCACGCCGGCCGGCACGGTCAGCCCTTCCCCGGGCGAAAGCTCCACCGTGCGGTCCGGCAGTTCGATCCGCAGGCCGCCTTCCAGCGACAGGAACATCTCGTCGCTGCCGGGATGGCTGTGCCAGTAGTACGGCTGGGTCATCACGCTGAGGCGCACCACATGGTCGTCGATCTCGGCGACCACCTGGTTGTCGTAGGCTCCGGTGACGGCTGCGGCGAGGGCGCGCAGGTCGATCTTCCCGGACATCTCAGCCCCGCGCGATCTGCAGCGGCTGTTCGGCCGCCACTCCCGCATGAGCCCGCTCGAGATAGTTCGCCAGCGGCTTCGAGGCCAAGGCGGCGAGCGCGACGGCCAGCATGAGGCTGCTGGCGAGCGCGGTTGCGATCACGTCCTTCATTTGTCCGTCCTCTGGGTTCGCTGTGGGGGCAGCGTCGCCCTCCACATCGGATGTGGGTCCCCGAGCAGCCTTCCGCGAACGATAGTTTTTGCCCGGGGTTGTTACTCGCGCTAACATCCAACCATGGTTCGGCTGCCCCCGTTCTTCGCCCTGCGCGCCCTCGAGGCGGCCGCCCGCCACAGGAGCTACAGCCGCGCGGCCGAGGAGCTGTCGGTGACCCACGGCGCGGTGAGCCAGCAAATCCGCAAGCTGGAGGAGGAACTGGGCGCCCGCCTCTTCGAGCGCCGCGGCAACGCGATGATCCCCACGGCCGAAGCCGAGCGGCTGGCGCGCGAGGTGGCCCGCGCCCACGACATCCTGAAGAACGCTGTCGGCAGCTTCACCAAGGCGGCCGAGCGCGACCCGCTGGTGGTCAGCCTGGACCCGCAGTTCGCGAACCGCTGGCTGCCCACGCGCCTGGCGGGCCTGCTGGGCCACCCCGCCGGCGCGAACCTGGAGCTGCGCGTCGATTCCCGACTCGCCAACTTCGTTACCGACGGCGCCGACATGGGCGTGCGCTACGGCGCCGGGAACTGGCCGGGGCTGGAGACCGTGCGCCTGTTCCGCGAAAGCCTGCTGCCCGTCTGCAGTCCCGAACTGCTCGCGCGCCATCCCATGAAGGCGCCGCAGGACCTGCTGGCCGCACCCCTGCTGCACCACAGCCACCGTCCCTGGAGCCTGTGGCTCGGCCACTTCGGCATCGAGTCGCCAGCCGTGCAGGGGATGATCTTCGAAGACTCCGTCATGCTGCTCGAGGCCGCCGCCCAAGGCATCGGGGTGGCGCTGGCCCGCAGCGGCCTCATCGAGCAGGACCTGCGCTCGGGACGGCTGGTGCGCCCGTTCGAGCTCGACGTCGCCTCCGAGCTCGGCTTCTGGGTCGTCTGGCGGCCCGACAGTCGCAAGCTGCGCCGGATACACGCCCTGCGCGATTGGCTGATCGAGGCGGCGCGCGGTAGCGAGGGGGCCGAGGCGGTCGAGGCCGCCTGACGCCGCGGCAAGCGGTGCTGCGGCGCAGCAAAAGCCTTGCCGCACTGCGCGAAAGGCATGTTAGAAAGCCGTCACAAAGATCGGGCGCGGCCCTCCCGCGCCGATATCGAGGCTTAGGCTGAATGGTTCAGATCAAGTCGGTCGGCGTCATCGGCGCCGGCCAGATGGGCTCGGGCATCGCGCATGTCTGCGCCCTCGGCGGGTACGACGTCCTGCTCCATGACGTGAGCGAGGAGCGCCTGAAGCAGGCGCTCGCCACCATCGAGAAGAACATGGCCCGCCAGGTGTCGCGGGGCTTCGTTGCCGCCGACGACAAGGAAGCGGCCATGACGCGGATCAAGCCCGCGGCCGAACTGCAGAGCATCGGAGGAACCGACCTCGCCATCGAGGCGGCGACTGAAGACGAAGAGGTCAAGAAGACCATCTTCAAGGCCCTGTCGCCGCACCTGTCGCCCAACACCATCCTGGCGTCGAACACCTCGTCGATCTCGATCACCAGGCTGGCGTCCACCACCGACCGGCCCGAGCGGTTCATCGGCCTGCACTTCATGAACCCGGTGCCGGTGATGAAGCTGGTGGAGATCATCCGCGGCATCGCCACGGACGCCGACACCTACGAAACCGCCGTCAACTTCGCCAAGTCGCTCGGCAAGACCACCTCGAACGCCGAGGACTTCCCGGCCTTCATCGTCAACCGGATCCTGGTGCCGATGATCAACGAGGCGATCTACACCCTCTACGAGGGCGTGGGCACCGTCGATGCGATCGACACGGCCATGAAGCTCGGCGCCAACCACCCGATGGGTCCGCTGGAGCTCGGCGACTTCATCGGCCTCGACACCGTGCTTTCGATCATGAACGTGCTGTACGAGGGCCTGTCGGACTCCAAGTACCGGCCCTGCCCGCTGCTGGTGAAGTACGTCGAGGCCGGCTGGCTCGGGCGCAAGACCGGCCGCGGCTTCTACGACTACCGCGGCGACGAGCCGGTCCCGACCCGCTAGCCCGCGCGAATCTTTGCCGGCGGCTGTCGGCATGCGGCATGCTCGTCCGTCCTTAGGTTCGGATGAGGCCATTCCCCATGCTGTACGCCCTGCTCTGCTACAACGCCGAAGACGTCGTCTTCTCCTGGACGAAGGAAGAGGACGACGCGGTGATGGCCCGGCTGCAGGTGGTCCACGACAAGCTCGAGAAGTCGGGCAAGCTCGGCCCCTCGCTGCGTCTGCTGCCGACGACGGCGGCCACGACGCTGCGCAAGAGCGACCCGCCCATGATCATCGACGGCCCCTTCGCCGAGACCAAGGAACAGCTGCTCGGCTTCTACGTCATGGATTGCGAGAACCTCGACGAGGCGCTCGAGATCGCCCGGGAGCTCGGCCGCGCCAATCCCGGCGGCGCCTATGAAATCCGTCCCATCCGCCTGTTCGTGCCCGGCGCCCTCGACGCCAGCGCGGCCGAGAAGGTGAGCGCCTAGCGTCATGACCGACCCAGCCTGGATCGATGCGGCGATCTCGGCGGCCCGGCCCCAAGCCGTCGGCGCCCTGCTGCGCTACTTCCGGGACCTGGACACGGCCGAGGAAGCGTTCCAGGACGCCTGCCTCCGCGCCCTGAAGAACTGGCCGAAGAACGGCCCGCCGCGCGACCCGGCCGCCTGGCTGATCATGGTCGGCCGCAACGCCGCTCTCGACGGCGTGCGCCGGCGCTCGAAGCAGACCGAGCTGCCGTCAGAAGAGGTCCTGTCCGACCTCGACGACGCCGAGGACCGCGCGGCCGAGAGCATCGACCACGCCGACTACCGCGACGACGTCCTGCGCCTGCTGTTCATCTGCTGCCATCCGGACCTGCCGGCGACCCAGCAGGTGGCGCTGGCGCTGCGCATCGTCTCGGGCCTGTCGG
>NZ_JAPSKZ010000056.1:0-7657 GCF_031181185.1 Phenylobacterium sp.
GCTGGTCGGGGATTCGGGCGTCAGGCCTTGACGGCCGCTGTCGACCATGCCCGGCTGATCGGCCTCACCTCGCTGGTAGCCTCGATAAAGGAATCCAACACCCGGTCGCAGCGAGCCTTCGCCGCGGCCGGGTTCGACAAGCGCGGGGATATCTGGGTCCGGAGCGTCGAGCCATGAAGAAGCGAATCGTCATTGCCACACCCCACCGGCGCTTTGATCGCCTCGAGGCGCGGATGGCGGCTCATCCGGACCTCGAGGTCCGCCGCATCCGTGACCGGGACGGGCTCAGGGCGGCCGATCTGGCCGCTTACGATCCCGCCTATATCTTCTTCCCCCAGTGGTCGTGGAAGGTGCCGGCCGAGATCTACGAGCAGTTCCGCGCGGTCATCTTCCATATGACGGACCTGCCCTTCGGTCGCGGGGGCAGTCCGCTGCAAAACCTTATCGTGCGCGGCTTCCAGGAAACCCGGCTGTCGGCCCTCCAGTGCGTGGCCGAGATGGACGCCGGCGCGATTTATGACAAGCGACCGCTCTCCCTTCTTGGCACCGCCGAGGAAATTCTGATGCGGGCGGCCGATACGATGGAGGAGATGATCCTGCACATCGCCCTGTCCGAACCCGAGCCGACGCCCCAGCAAGGGGAGCCGGTGGTCTTTCGCCGGCGAAGGCTCGACGAAAGTTCGCTTGAGGACGCCGTCGACCTGAGGGGGGTGTTCGATCACATACGGATGTTGGACGCGGAAGGCTACCCGAGCGCCTTTCTGGACATCGGGCCGTTCCGCCTGGAATTCAGTCGCGCAAGCATCCGGCCCGACGTGGTGGTCGCCGACGTCCAGTTCAAGCTTCGGCAGGAGTAACCATGAATTCCGCCCTTATTGTCGCCGCGCACCCGGATGACGAGGTGCTCGGCTGTGGTGGCACCGCTGCCCGCCTGTCCGCCGAAGGTTGGGACGTTCACATCCTGGTCATGGCGGAGGGAGCGACCAGCCGCGATCCCGAGCGGCGGCGCGAAGCCCGACTGGCCGAACTCTCCGAGCTGGAGCGGTGCGCTCATGAGGCGGGGTCCATCATGGGAGCCGCCAGCGTCGCGCTCGCCGACTTTCCCGACAACCGGATGGACTCCGTTGACCTTCTCGACGTCGTCAAACGCATCGAGGAGTCCATCCGCCTTCATCAGCCCAAGCGGGTGTTCACGCACTCCTCGAAGGACGTGAACATCGATCACCGCGTCATTCACGACGCGGTCATCGCCGCGACGCGCCCGAAGCCGGGAGCCTCAGTCCATGAACTGTTCTTCTTCGAGGTTTTGTCCAGCACCGAGTGGCGTCCGCCGTCCTCCATCGGTCCCTTCGCCCCGACCTGCTTCGTCGACATCAGCGACCATATCGGGACCAAGACACAGGCGCTTGAGGTGTACACCCCCGAACTGGTCCCCTTCCCTCACCCGAGGTCCGTGGAGGCGGTGGAGGCTCTGGCGCGTTATCGCGGCGCGACTGTCGGAGTAGCCGCCGCCGAAGCCTTCGAAGTCGGCCGCATCATCATCTAGAATGGGCCGGCGGCCGGAAACCAATCCGCCTTGACTTCCGGAGACTTCGCGCACAGCGAGAGCCGGTCCAGAAAAGCAGGAACCAATGCAGATCAGCGGCAGAAAGATCGGCCCGGGAGAGCGGCCATACGTGATCGCCGAGATGTCGGGCAATCACAATCAATCTCTCGGCCGCGCCCTGGAGATCGTTGACGCCGCGGCCGCCAACGGTGCGGACGCCATCAAGCTGCAGACCTACACCGCCGACACGATGACGCTGAATGTCCGTATGCCCGGCTTCGTCATCGAGGATCCGAACAGCTTGTGGGCCGGCCGCCAGCTCTATGAGCTGTACCAGGAAGCCTACACGCCGTGGGAGTGGCACAAGCCGATCATGGATCGGGCCGCCACCCTGGGGCTGCACTGCTTCAGCTCGCCCTTTGACGCCAGCGCGGTCGACTTCCTCGAGAGCCTTGGCGTTTCAGCCTACAAGATCGCGTCCTTCGAGATCGTCGACCTCCCGCTGATCCGCAAGGCCGCCTCGACCGGCAAGCCGATGATCATGTCGACCGGCATGGCCACGGCCGGGGAGATTGAGGAGGCGGTCTCCACCGCCCGCGAGGCCGGTTGTCAGGACTTGATGATCCTGAAGTGCACCAGCACCTATCCAGCGAAGGCGGAAAACACGAACATCCTCACCATCCCGCACATGCGCGCCATGTTCGGCTGCGAGGTGGGGCTGTCGGACCACACCATGGGGTCGGGGGTCGCGGTCGCGGCCGTGGCGCTGGGCGCAACCCTGGTGGAGAAGCATTTCACCCTGGCGCGGGCCGATGGCGGCGTCGACTCGGCGTTCTCGATGGAGCCGGACGAGCTACGGCGCCTGGTTGAGGACGTGGAGAACGCGCGACTGTCGCTGGGCCAGGTCAACTACGGTCCTACCCCGGCGGAGATCAAGTCGCTAGGCTTCCGCCGCTCGCTCTACATCGCCCGGGATGTGAAGGCGGGGGAGGTCCTTACCCCGGAGAAGGTTCGCGTTGTGCGTCCCGGCTTTGGCCTCCCGCCCAAGTTCCTCGAGTCCGTGATCGGTCGGCGCGCTTCGCGCGACGCGCCGGCAGGAACCCCTGTGGCTTGGGATCTCCTGGCCTGACCGAATGGACATTCCGAGCCCCAGAACCCTTTACCGCATGGTGTGGGGGCGACCCGGCCTGAGCGCCGCAGCCGTCCATGCGGCGGGGCTGGCCATCCGCCTCGGCTTCATGTTCGCAGTCCTTGCCTGGAGCGGCCCGGCGCTGCTGGGCGTCTACGGGGTGCTGACCTCCATCGAACTGGTTGCGATCTATCTCGCCGGGTTCGAGTTCCACACCTTCACGACCCGTCGTTACGCGCGACGCCCCTCCCCCCGCGCCCTCGGCCGCAGCCTCGCCTGTCATCGCAAGATGCTGCTGGTCTCGACGCCCCTCGCGGTGATCGGCGCCGGCTTGGCCGCTTGGCTGCTCGGGCTGAACCTCGGCTGGGTCGAATACCTCTCGTTCCTGATCGTCGTGGCGACGGGCGTGGCGGTCCAGGAGACCGTCCGCTTCATCGTCCTCATCCATCGGCCGGTGATGTCGGTGGTCGTCTCATTCATCCGGACCGCAAGCTGGCAGCCGGCGGCGCTCCTGTGCCTTTCGGCGCCTTCACCTCTTCTGCCCATGCTCGCACTATGGGCCGTGGCCGCCCTCATGAGCCTCGTCCTTGCTGCCTGGCTTCTGCGGGCGGCGCTGTGGCGCCGGGTGCGCATTCCGCTACGCTACCTTGCGCACGGCCTGCTCAAGGGGCGAAACTACTATCTCACCGCCAACGCGGCGGTCCTGCAGGGAAATCTGGAACGCTTCGTCCTGCAGACCTTCCTCGGGCCCGCAGCGGTCGGCGTGTACGCGTTCTTCCAGAGTCTGGCCAGCACGCTCCCCGCCCTGGTGCAGTCAGCGGTGCTGAACCTGTGGCTGCCGAGTCTGCTGAAGGACTTCGGGCAGCGCCGCAGCGGCCGTTTCACCACCCTGCGCCGCGCCGCCCTGCGGGCTCTGGCGGTCAGCGCCTTGCTGAGCGTCGGCGTGGCCGTCGGCGCCGCGGCGCTCTCGCTGCTGAGCGGGCACCGCGAGTACATCCCCCTGCTCTGGATGCTGGGGGTGCTGCTGGTGGGACAGATCGTCCAGGTCTGGACGCAGCCGGTGCATCTCGCCCTCTATGCGGCCCACCGCGACCGGGCGCTGATGATCCTGTCGCTGACGGTGCTCGCCGCATCGTCGGTTCTCGGCATCCTGCTGGTCCGAAGCGCGGGGGTACAAGGGGCGGTCATGTCACAGCTCGCCGGGGGCCTGATGCTGGGCCTTGCCCGATCGGGGTTATTCCGCTTCTACCTCAAGCGGAACGTCATCTAGACTATTACAACCCCGCCCGCACGCCGCAGCTCGCAAGTAGCAGCGCGTCAGGTCCAATCCTCGTCACCGGAACCGTGCATGCTGCTCAAATTCCTTCGCTCTCTGGCTCGTATCAACCTGCTCATCGAGCCCACGATCCGGCACTACGTCGTGTATGCGCGGGCCTGGTACTGGATCCGGCTGCGGAGACGGCTTCGGACGCTCGACAGCGATGACACCGTCAAGGCCAACATCATGCACAACATGAAGTCGATCTGGGGGGTCAACAACCGCATGAACCTGTTGACCTACCCGCTTTCCGTGATTGAGACGCTGGGGCCGGATGCCCGTATATTGGTGATCGGCCCGCGGAACGAGAACGACCTGCTGTCCCTGGCGGGACTCGGCTTCAGGAAGGAGAACATCGTCGGGCTAGACCTCATTAGCTACTCCCCGCATATCCACCTTGGCGACATGCACGCGATCCCTTTCCCTGACGCGAGCTTCGACGCGGTAATCTGCGGGTGGACCATCAGCTACAGCACCAATCCTCGACGCGCCGCAGATGAGATGGTGCGAGTGACGAAGCCGGGCGGGGTGCTGGCCATCGGCGTCGAGTACTCGACGATGGAGCCCCGCGACGAGAAGGTGCTGCTGGGCTATGAGCTGCAGGAGTTCGAGAAGATCGGCCGTCGGCTGAATTCCGCCCGAGATTTCCGCGAGCTGTTCGCGGGCAGCATGGACCACGTCTATTTCGAGCATGACGCGCCACGGAAAATCTCCCATACGGCAGAGGGGCTGGTCGATCGCGTCTCAAATGTCGGGATCGTTTTTTCGATCAAACAGGGGGGCTGAGCTGTGAGCGCGGGCGGATCGACCGATTTCCTTCCGGTAGAGCGGCGCGACGCAAAGCCGAGCCTCTTCATCCGGGCCTTCCATCGGGTGCAGGAACGCCTCCGGAACCCGGCACGTCGACGGCAGCTCGCCCGGCTCCTCACTCTTCCGAGGAGCTCGCCTGCCACGGCCGCACACCCGAACCAAGCGAGCCTTGAGCTGGAGCGCGACGGAGTGACCTTCATGCCGGGCTTCATCAGCCCGGAAAGAGCGACGGAACTGCGGGAGCTCCTCTCCCGGTTCGAATGTCAGGATCCGTGGAAACCGGAGCGGGGCCTGTTCCGCCTGGAACACGCCCCGGAGGGCACCCACGTCGCCGATATTCCCGAGACGCCCACGATCAAGGCGCTTCACGACATCGCCTTCGACGAGCGTCTCCTGAACCTCGCTGCGCGCTATTTCGGCTGCCGTCCCTATGTGGACAGCATCCAGACCTGGTGGTCGGTGAGCGGGAACAGCGAGCCCGAAGAAGCGGAGAACTTCCACCGCGATAACGACAGCATCCGCTTTCTCAAGTTCTTCCTCTACCTGACGGACGTCGGTGAGGAGAACGGTCCCCATCGCTTCGTGAAGGGCTCTCATGTGGAGGCCAAGGCTTTGGCCCGCCGACGGCTGACGGACGCCGAGGTCGAGGAAGCCTTTGGGGCCGATCGCATATTGTCGATGACCGGCCGCGCGGGCGACGGGTTCATGGAAGACACTTTTGGCGTCCACAAGGGGCAACTGCCCCGGGCCGGAACGCGTCTGCTGTACCAGGTCCGATACTCGACCATGCCCACGGTCTTCCGATCGCGCATTCTCGTCAGAGGGCCGCAGCCCCCGCTGGCCGCGGGCGCGGACTCCCTGCTGCACGCCCGCCGGTGACAGGCGAACTGATCTCCACCTGACCAAGCATCGTCGGCGGCCGGAACAGCTCGCCGCCAATGCAGAAGGCTTTCATGTCCTCCTCACGCCCCACAATTCTCTGCCTCGTCAACGCGGCGGCGTACAGCCGCACCTACTTCGAGCAGCTCCGTCCCCATCTGGAGAAGCAGGGGTTCGCCGTGCGGTTCGCGCTGGACTCGCATCTGACGGACGAGTTGTACGCCGGCGGCGAGGAGTTGCCTGACGCCTGGTATTTCTCGGACTTCTGGGCCCGTCAGCCGGCTCCGTCCGCGGAGGAGCTGGCCCGGAACGACCTGCGTTGGGACCTGCTGCTGTCCGACTTCGACAGGTTCCTGACCATGAACATTCCTGTCCCACTCAAGGGCGAGGAGCCGTTCACATACGCGGCCCTGCCGCTGATGCTGGAGCGATTCTTCGGCGCGATATTCGATGCGGTCGCCCCGGTCGCGGTAGTATACGAACAGGCCAGCAACGGCTTCGCTCTGGCCGCCAACGCCGTCGCCCGCAAGCGGAATGTGCCGTTCTTCAGCCTTGCCCCGGGCCGGATTTCCGGTCGTGTGGAAATCAGTCCTACCGGCGCGTTGCGCGACCACGTCACGGTCTCCCGGATCTGGGAACAAGTGAAGCGCGAGGGCGCCAGTCCGGAAGCTCGCCAGCTGGCGGAAGAGTACATCGCTACCGTCGAGACCCAAGTCCCCGACTATATGCGGACGGGCGGCGACGGCGAAATTCTGGCCCGCACGGGGCTGTTCGCCAAGTATGCGAACCTCGACAAGGTCAAACACATCTGGCGAGGCCTGACCTATCGGCGGCGGCACCGCGACGACATCAACCGCGCTTTCCAGCACGGCGACCAAATCCAGCTGTCGTGGGCGTATTTCCGCCGATCCTGGAACAGGAAGCTTCGTGTTCGTCAGGTCGCACGACTGTACCGCAACGCTCCCCGCGAGGGCGCCTACTTCCTTTACCCGCTCCACTTCCACCCGGAAGCGAGCACCTCCGTCCTCGCCCCTGACTTTATCGACGAGATGAGCGTCATCAAGTCGATCGCCTTCCGGCTCCCGGCCCATATACGGCTGGTGGTAAAGGAACACCCTTCGGCGGTGGCGCTGCAGCCGCTGGAATTCTATCGCCAACTCGACGCCTTGCCGAACGTCGACCTGATCGGGCCCGGCGTGAACTCCAAGCGTCTCGCCAGAGACGCGATCGGCGTCATCTGCGTCACCAGCACCCTGGGTTTCGAGGCCGCTGCGCTCAACAAGCCGGTGATCTGCCTCGGCGACGTGCTCTACGGCTATTTCCCGAACGTCCGGATGCTTGAGCACTACGGCGAGTTGCGGGCCGCTATAGATTGGGCGATAGGCTACGCTCCGGTCGACCCCGAAGAAATCGCCAGCGCCATGTCCGCCTATGTAGAGTTCACCGACCCCGGGACCTTCAGCTTCACCGGCTCCCTTGGAGACCCCGGGGCGCTGGAGAACATCGCGCGGATCATCGCAGGCCGCCTGGCGGAGCCAAGATCGCTCATGAGCTCCAACCGGCCGTTAGACCATGGCTGATCCCCTGGCGCTGACCCGACGGTCCCTGCCGCTGATCGTGCTTTTCCTGGTCATGGGCGCGTCGCCCCTGTTCGTGGAGCCTGCCTACATCGGTTACATCGGCGCCTATGGGCTGTTCCTGGTCCTGAGCCTCCAGCAACTGGTCCTACGAACGCCTCCCTCTGCGCACCGAAACCCCCTGCTGCTCGGCTGGGCCGTCGTCATAGGTATGATCCTGCTGGTCACGTTGCTGGCGAAGCCGGGTCTCCGCGACCTTGTGCGCGACGGAGGCGCCGCCCTTTCGTTTCTATTCGGGCTGTACGTCATTCCGCGCGCGCTCGGCCCGAACTGGGAGCGGCCACTTTTCGCCGCCCTGTCAGCCCTGGCCATGATTGTCGCCGTATGGACCATTCTTG
>NZ_JAPSKZ010000056.1:7667-20502 GCF_031181185.1 Phenylobacterium sp.
CTTGGAGCCGTGCGGGCGTACTTCGCCGGCGTTGGCGCCTACGAATGGCGGGGCCTGTACGTCCCTTTCGTCCACACCTGGTTGCCCTATCTGATCGTTGCGGAATACATCCGCAGCCGGAGCGGCGCTGATCTCCGGCTGAGCGCTTTCCGTATCGGTCTCTGCGTCCTCGCCCTGCTGCTCTCGCTCTCCCGGACCGGCATCGGCCTGATCCTGGTGTTCGGCCTCGTCACTCTTCTGTTCAATATTCGGCACTGGCTGCTCACCGGCCGCGGAATCGCCCTGATGGTCGCCGCCGCGGGCGCCGCCGCCTTCATTCTTCCCCGGCTCCTGCAACTGGACGTCGTACAGCAGCGGATCGAAGTCGGCATCGGCTCGGGCGACCAGTCCCTGGGCTGGCGCGCGATGGAGCAGATGGCGGCGATCAACTTCCTGGACGCGGGTGGCGCTTGGCGCTGGCTGTTCGGATACGGCCTTGGCGCCCAGATGCCCCTGCCCATCGGCGTCGTGGATTTCGCGGGCAACACCAGCGTTCCGCATCTCCACAACAGCTACTGGACCTATCTGTTCAAGTTCGGAGCGGTCGGAACCGCCTGGATCATGTTCAGCATCGGCGTGCTGGTGCTCCGCGCCCACCGTCAGCGAGGCGGCGTCCCGGCTCTCCTCGTGGGGGGAACCTGGATACTCCTGCTGGTCATGGGCACCGCCATCACCCTGCAGGGCATGACGGAGTGGAGCCACCTGATGTTCCTGGGCATGGCCTGCGCCATGCTTAGCAAGGCCGCGCGCGCGCCCCGCCTTGTTCCCGGTCGGCCGGCGGAGCGTCGCGCTTTCGGCCCTTTGCCCGGATCGCCCCAGCCGGCGCGGAAGTGACCTTCAATGATTGTCCTGGCTCACCTGCTCAATGACAGGAGCGGCAGTCCGCGCGTCCTGAAAACAATGATCGATACCCTCCCGAAAGGGGAACGGGCGGTCCTGTATGTCGGGTCGGGCGGGGATGGCCTCCTCAACGAAACAGGCGTTCCTCGCCGGACCTACTGGTATCGTAGAACGCGCAACAGGGCCCTCACCCTGGCCGCCTACTTCGTCAGCCAGGTGCATCTGTTTCTCACCCTGCTTCTGAGCCGCGACATCGCCAGGGATGCGATCATCTATGTCAACACTCTGCTGCCGTTCGGCGCCGCACTGTATGGCCGCCTGACCGGACGCCCTGTGATCTACCATGTGCATGAGGTCTCGGTGCGCCCTGCACCGTTCCGCGCACTTCTGGTGGCCATTGCGCGCCTGACCGCCACCCGCCTGATCTACGTCTCCCTGACGCATCGTGCCCTTCTTCCGATCGCAGAAGCGAGGGCTGTCACTGTCTACAACACCATCGATCCGGCCCTTGCCGCGCAGGCTGCGGCGCACAACTACGAAGCCCGGTCGGGTGGCATCTTCACAGTCCTGATGCTCTGCTATGCCCGCGACTATAAGGGGGTGCCCGAGTTCCTGCGGCTCGCCGCGACCTTGGCGGGCCGGCGCGACATCCGCTTCCAGCTTGTGCTGAGCGACGCGGATGAGGGAACCCCTCCCCCCGTCGTCACGCCGAACGTGACGCTACTGCCTCCCACGCGGAACCCGGCGGGCTATTACTCCGGGGCGAGCCTGGTGCTGAACCTGTCCAGGCCCGACCTGGCTGTTGAAACCTTCGGCCTCACCCTGCTTGAGGCCATGGCCTTCGGAGCGCCGGTGATAGCGCCGCCCGTGGGAGGGCCGGCCGAGGTGGTGAGCGATGGTCAGGAGGGCTTCCTGATCGACAGCCGGGATGGGGCGGCGCTGGCGCGCGCGGTCGAGCGCCTGGCGGACGATGAGGGTCTGTGCCGAACGCTCTCGCGCAACGCCCGTGCGACCGCGGCGCGGTATGACCGGGAGACCTTCGGCAGGGGGATCGCTGACGTAATCGCCGCGGCCCGCTCCCCGGCAGGCGCCCGGCCGGCCTAGAATAGCGTGGCAGCAACGCTGCCGCGAGATCGCGAACCTTCGCCGTGGCGCGTGTTGACCTAGGGGGCTGTGTGCTGGACAAGACCTTCAGCAAGCGTCCGCAGGGTCATCCGATCCCGAACCGCTGATCGTGCCAAAGTTGTCGAGATCCAAGATACATGTCTCTCATGCGAAGCTGTTCTCTCCTGCTCGCCTCGATGGCCATTGGACTCGCCGGATGCGGCGGGTCCCAGATGGACATGACTCAGGTAACGGCGGCCCGACCGGTGGATCTTCTGCCGGCTCAGGGCGGCGGGGGTTCGCAGAGCGACTATCGCATCGGAGTAGGAGACAAGCTGAACATTAAGGTTTTCCAGGTGGAGGATCTGTCGTTCGAGGAGATGGTCGTCGACTCGGCCGGGAACGTGCAGCTTCCGCTGATCGGTTCGGTTCAGAGCGCCGGATTCACTCCGGCGGAGATGTCGGCCGAAATCGCTCGACGCCTGTCGGACCGGTATCTCCGCGATCCGCAGGTCACCGTGACCGTGGTGGAGGCGGCCAGCCAGAAGATCACTGTTGACGGGGCCGTCACCAAACCCGGGGTCTATGTGATGCGCGGTCAGACGTCGCTGCTCCAAGCCGTCGCCATGGCTGAAGGCCCCAGCCGGGTTGCGGACCTGTCGACCGTAGCCGTTTTCCGCACCATCGAAGGACAGCGCTCTGTGGCTGTGTTCGATCTGAACGCGATCCGCCAAGGGCGCTCGCCCGATCCCGAGGTGCTGGGGGACGACATCATCGTCGTCGACACCTCGCGGCTTCAGACGACGCTGCGGGATGTCGTCGGCGCGTTGCCGGCCCTCTCCGTGTTCAGACCCTACTAGGAAAACGCGATCCACACTCACTGTTTCGGGGCGCGCATCCAACATCCCTGTTCCCTGCGGACGAACGGATGCGGGCCTCATCTACCGGTCACCGGCCGTGAAAAGGGCGGTCCGGCGAATTTACAAGCGGCGCTGGTCGCAAGAACCTGACGGATGCCATCTATGCTGGGCGACAATCTCATTGACGAGCGTGCGGGTCGGGGGGCGGCCTCTGGAGCCGCTCGCGAAGCGCCATACCTGGCCCCCGCCCCCGGTTGGGGCGACGGCCCGGGCGACCAGCCGATTCTAGACCTCGCCATCTACTGGCGGATGGCCCTGAAGCACCGGAACCTCATTATCGGCTGCTTCTTGGGCGTCCTCGCCCTCGGCGCCGCCCTGACGTTCCTGATGACGCCGATCTACACCGCCCAGGCGACGCTTCAGATCGACCGCGAATCCGCCCGCGTCTTCAATCTCGAGGAGGTCTCGCCCAGCGAGAGCCTTATTCAGGGTGAGGAGTTCTTCCAGACTCAGTACGGCCTCTTGCGGAGCCGCTCGCTGGCCGAGCGCGTCATCAGCACGCTGGGCCTCGCCAGTTCCGATGAAGCCCTGGAGAGCATCGGCGCGACGCCGCCGCCGGACCAGGGCTCGGCTGCGGCGCGTGCCGCGGCCCGGCGCGAAGCCGCGCTGGAAGCTCTCCAAGAAAATCTGAGCGTGTCCCCGGTCCGGGGCTCGCGACTGGTGGCGGTGGGCTTCGACAACCCGGACCCGGTTGTCGCGGCGCGCATCGCCAACGCCTTCGCTGAGAACTTCATCCAGGCCAATCTGGACAGGAAGTTCGAAAGCTCCAAATATGCCCGGGAATTCCTCGAGGAGCGCATCGCTCAGACCAAGGTGCGGCTTGAGGAGACGGAGCGTCAGCTGGTCGCCTACGCCGCCAACCAGCAGATCATCAATGTCGGTGAGTCTGGCGAGGATGGCGATACGCCCGGCGCTAGCCGGTCCTTGACCTCCAATAACCTGGTCGCCCTGAACTCGGCCTTGGCCCGCGTGCGCGCCGAGCGCATCGCCGCCGAGGAGCGCTGGCGGTCCGCGAGCAGTTCGCCCTTGATGTCGCTTCCCGCTGTTCTGGCCAATCCCACCATTCAGCGCCTGACCGAACAGCGTGCCCTCCTGAACGCCGAGTATCAGCAGAAGGGCCAGCTCTACCAGGCTGAATATCCCGAGATGGTGCGCCTGCGGGCCCAGATCCAGGAAGCGGACCAGCAGATCCGGACCATCGCCACCAACATCCGGAACTCGATCCAGCGCGAATACGAGACGCTCGCCAATCAGGAGCAGTCGCTCCAGCGCCAGGTGACCGGCTTGACGGGCGAGGTGATCGATCTGCGCAACCGTTCGATCCAGTACAACATACTGCAGCGCGAACTCGACACCACCCGAACGCTCTATGAAGGCCTGCTGCAGCGCTACAAGGAGGTCAGCGTCACCGGCGGAGTGGCGGCGAACAACATCTCGATCGTCGATGCCGCCGCACCTCCCTCGGAGCCGTCCAAGCCGGACCTGCTGCTGAACCTGCTGCTCGCCGCGATCCTAGGCCTCGGATTGGGCGTCGTCGGCGCGCTAGTGCTCGAGGCGCTCGACGAAACTGTGGCGACCCCCGACGACGCCGAGTCGAAGCTCGGCAGCCCGGTGCTCGGCGTCGTTCCGCTCCTGGCGAAGGGCCAGACCACGGCAAGCGCGCTCGCGGACGTCCGGTCCGCCTTCTCGGAAGCGTACTACTCGCTCATCACGGCGCTACAGTTCTCCACCCCGGATGGGGCGCCGGCCAGCATCCTGGTGTCGAGTGCCCGTCCCGCGGAAGGCAAGTCGACCACCGCCTACGCCGTCGCGCTGAACATGGCCCGCGTCGGCCGACGCGTGCTTCTGGTGGACGGCGACCTCCGCAACCCGTCCATGCACCGGGTGGTCGGGATTGAGAACGAGCGCGGGATGAGCAACCTGCTTTCAGGGTCCGCCGACCTCGCATCGGTCGTGCACCCGACAGCGCACGAGAACCTCGCCTTCATCCCGTGCGGGCCGCTGCCGCCGAATCCCGCCGAGCTGTGGGGCGGCGACCGGGTCCGGGACTTCCTCAACGAGGCGCGGTCGCGATTCGATCACGTAGTCATCGACGGTCCACCGGTCCTTGGTTTCGCCGACGCGCCACTTCTGGCGGCCGTGGTCGGCGGGGTGGTGTTCGTGCTCGAGTCGCGCGGCACCAAGCGTGGCCAAGCCCGCGGCGCGCTGCGTCGTCTTCGCGTGGGTCGCGCCCACTTGCTGGGCGTCGTCCTCACCAAGTTCAATGCGAAAAGCACCTCGTACGGCGGGTATGACTACGCTTACGACTACAACTACGGTGGCGAGCAGGGCGACGACCAGGCGCGGCGGAGAGGCGGGAAGGTCCGGAAGGGCGACCGGCTGTGACGCACGGGCCGGGCGACGTCGGAACTCGCCGTCGGCCGGCGGGCGGGATCACCGCCTACGCGTTGACGGCTGGAGCCATCGCGCTGGGATGGCAGATCCTGCTCCAGCCGGTCGTCGAGCGAGCCCCCGTGGCCCTTGCGGCGCGCGTGGCGCCCGGCTCCGCCCAGGTGCTGAGCCGCGCCGCCGAGGCGGAACTTGCCGCCAACCGCGACTCTAACGCCTCGGCCTTGGCACGCGAGGCCCTGCGGCGGGCGCCGTTCGACGTGCGGGCCCTGCGGGTCCTCGGGCTTGCAGAGGCGCGCGCCGAACGCCTGCAATCGGCTGATGACCTGCTCACCCTCGCAGGCAACTGGAGCCTGAGGGACGATCCTTCTCACGCTTGGCTGATCGAGAGGCGGCTGCGACGCGGGGACTATGCGTCGTCCTTCGCCCACGCTGACACCCTGCTGCGGCGGCGTGAGGATCTCTGGCCTCGCATTTTCAGGCTGTTCTCGGTCGCCGCCGTCTCGGACCCGAACCGTGCCCTGCCGGTGATCGCGAAACTGCTCGAGGCCAACGCGCCCTGGCGGCTCTACTTCCTGAACAGCCTCTACCAGACGCCTGATGGCATGCGCGTCGCCATGGCGCTCGCCTTCCTCCTCAAGGACAGCGAGGCGCCTCTGTCGAACATCGAGCTTCATCAGCTTTACAGCGCCCTGCTGAGCATCGGCCAAGTGGAGGCCGTAAGAACGGTCCGGCAGCAGCTCGGCCGGCCGGCGGCGGACCTGACGGTCACCAACGGGGAGTTCAGCGACACGTCATCCCCCCTGCCGTTCCAATGGGAGCCGGTCCAGCAGTCCGGGGCGGAGGCCGAAATCACGGGGGACGACGCCGCCGAGGCGAACACCGCCCTCTGGGTGCAATATGACGGCTACTCCAGCGCGATCATAGCCAGGCAATTCACCCTGCTGCGGCCAGGTCGCTACCGGTTCGAGGCGCACTACCGCAGCGACAACCCGGCCGCAGCCGGGCGAATGCTGTGGCGCATCAACTGCGTACCGCCGGCCAGCCCGGTCCTGTCTACTCCTGCAGTCGGAGACGTGACACCGAGCTCCACCGGCTGGAGCCGCGTGACGGAAGAGTTCATCGTGCCGGCGAACTGCCCCGGCCAATGGCTTGAACTGGAAGGCCGCCCGGCCGACCGGCGGCAGATGATGACCGTCTGGTTTGACCGGGTGTCGATCACCCCGCTCACGGCGCCTGCATCATGAAGTCCCGCTTCCCTTCCCTGAGAACCGGGCCTTGGGATCCCGCTCTCGTCGCCGCGACCCTGCTCATCGTCGTCTCCATCGCATTGGGTGGCGCCAGCCGGCAGCACATCGTCCGGCTGGCTCTCGTGGAGATCGCCGCCCTGCCCCTGCTCGTCATCGCCTGTGCGCGGCTTATCGACAGCGGCGCCTGGCGGGGTCATCGCTTCGCCGTCCTCCTTGTCGCCGGGGTCGTGGCGATCCCTCTCATCCAGCTGGTCCCGCTTCCCCCGGCGGTGTGGACCGGCCTTCCTGGTCGGGACCAGCTGGTTCTGGCGCTGGATCTCGCCGGGCTTGAGCCCGGTTGGACGACGCTGAGCCTGACGCCGGACCGGACGGGGCGTTCAGGCCTTGCGCTGATCCCCCCCGTGGCGATGTTCCTCGGTCTTATCGCGGCGCCGCATCTGGCCCGACGCCTCGTGGCATTGTACCTCGCCGCCGCGGTGATCAGCATGCTGCTGGGCGCCGCGCAGCTCGCGAGCGGGGGCGAGAGCCTGTACCCGTGGGAGACGACCAGCGCCGGCTCCGTCAACGGCTTCTTCGCCAACGGCAACCATCTCGCCGCCTATCTACTGGTGATGCTGCCATTTGCGATGGCGCTCGGCGCCGGCTCTCTCCGGCGCGCCGAGTCGCGCAGCCTCTCACTCTGGCTGGCCGCTATTTTCATCGGGATGGTGGTGATCGTTCTGGCGGCGATCCGCTCCCGCGCGGGCATCATCCTGTTCGTGCCGGTCATGCTGTTCAGCCTGCTCGGCGCATGGTTCGCGACAGGACGTCGCCGCCCGGGCGTTCCCTTCCTGCTCCTGATCGGAGCCGCGGGCGCCGGGGCTACGGCGGTCGCCACCCTGAGCCTGCAGTCGATACTGTCCCGCTTCAGCGAATCTGCCTCGGAAGGCCGGCTGGACCGCTGGCCCACCGTAGCCCAAGCCGCGCAGGACAATCTTCCCCTCGGCACCGGGGTGGGGAGCTTCGACCCCGTCTATCGCTCTGTGGAGCCTCTCGCGCAGCTCGACAGCACCTTCTTCAACCAGGCCCACAATGAATACCTTGAGATCTGGCTGGAGACCGGCTGGCTGGGTCCGGCGCTGTTCATCGCCTTCCTGGTCTGGGGGTTCCGGCGGGCGTTCTCGGCCTGGCGGGGCGAGCCTTCGACGATGCGCGACCTGCAGCGGGCCGCCACGATTGGAATCGCCGCGGTTTTGGCTCATTCCGCCGCAGACTATCCCCTCAGGACGGTGACGATGGCGACGCTGTTCGCGCTCTGCTGCGCCCTGCTCGAAATCGCGCCTCCCGCGAGGAGCTCTCGCGGGAGAGCCGCCGCGTCCCCGCAGCATCGAGAGGGATCGCTCGCGGAAGCGGTGCTCCGATCTGGATCGTAACCGGCCCCCGCGGGCGCTGATGTCCCTCCTGGGTGTTCTCTCCAGATGGGATTTCACCTGATTTCCGGTTGCGTTTGGCTTTCGCCGTCGCTAAGAGAGTCCGCAAGCGCCTCGTGAGGGGGCGTTGGTTTGACCAAATCAAGGGGAACTAGCATGCGTAAGTCCATCGCCGCCGTCACGGCGGGCCTGCTGCTCGTCGCCGGCCAAGCGGCCGCCGCGGGCTCGACCAGCGCCGTCGCTCGGGTGGGCGATCGCGTGGGCGCTAACGCCGAAGCGGCCAGTGAATTCGCTGGCATCCCGCTGCCGGTGCTCCTGATCGGCGCCGCCGTCGTCGTTGCTACGGTCGTGGTGGCCTCGGACGACGACAGCGAGTCGGACTAAGTCCGGTTCTATCCTGACGCGCCGACTGTCGCGTTAGGAAACCAGTGAAAGGCCGGCAAGGCAGCTCGAAGCTGCCTTGCCGGCCTTTTCGTTTTGGAGTCGCGACTTGGCGAATGGTCGCTCAAGGGAGCCTCGACGCACTGCCGGATCGTGGAACCGAGGGGCGCCCCACGAGGACGCCCCCCTTCTCCTCAGCCAAGCCAAGCATCAGGGTCCGGAGTGATGAGCGGCGTGAGCGCCGCGTCGCCTCGGTCGTGATCGCGCCCGCGGCCGCCGAGAATCTCATCAATGGTGGCCATGTGATCGGACGAGATCCGCCACTGTTGATGCGAGTAGGTCCCGTGCTCTAGCAGGATTTCGGTCACCGGAGGCAGAACCAGCGCCCCTTCGTTATCCGACCCGAAGGTCGATCCGGGAAGCACGAGGGGTTCCTCCCCGCCGTCCTTGTCGGCAACAGGCTGCACCAGGACAAAGGGATCGTCCTCGATCAGCCCCGGCACCACTTGCGGGGCGGCAACCTTCTCGGCCGGTTCCGGGGCCGCGTTGGCGCCTGACGCGACCAGACGATAGGCCCCGGCGTGTCCGACCGCTCCTGTCACGACGACGTAGTACAGGCCGCCTTGGGTGGCCGTGAAGGTGATCGTGGCGTCGCGGCCCACCCCCGAGTTGTCGTCGGTCGCGACTAGGTTCCCGACCGAGTCGTAGATCGCCAAGGCGCCGTCCGGAAGTGTGCCGCCGCCGCTGTCCAGCCCTTCAAGGGCCACAGTGACGACATCGCCGCTGGTGGCGTTCAGTTGGAACCAATCCCGATCCCCAGCTTGGCCGAGGGTGTCCACCGCGACCCCGTTCAGCGCGTGGGAGCCCTGTTCTCGGCCGAAGAGGGAGTCGCCGGAGCGGCCCTCGTCTGCGCCCGCCACAAGCCAGTGGTCGCGAGCACCCGCGGCCCCGAAGCCGGCGAGGTCGCTGTTGCTCAAGAGGTAGGCCACCGCGTCAAAGCCGGATGCCGGCCGACCTTCGTTGTAGCCGGCCACGATATAGTGCTGCAGGGCCGCCTGCGCGTCTGTGCCGAAATAGGCGGCGAGGTCTGGATTGGCGGCGGCGTAAGCAAGGGGATCGAAAGTCGTCCAGGCGCGCCCCTCGGCCATACCGTTCTGCACGAAGTGGCGCGTCGCCGTCGCGGCGTCCAGGCCGAAGGCCGTGATCAAGTCCGGATTCGAGGCGACATAGATCAGCGGGTCGAAGGACGTGGCGCTACGGCCTTCCTGATAGCCGATTGTCACATAATGGTGGACGCCCGCAACAGCGTCCGCCCCGAACGCGTACGCGAGGTCCGGATTGGAGGCGATATAGCGAAGTCCGTCGAAGCCCACGGCCGGTCGACCTTCCCGGGCGCCGGCGATGAGGTAGTGCTCAAGGGCGCGCGCCGGATCGTTGCCGAAGCTCGCCAGTAGATCCGGGTTCGCTGCCAGATACTGCCGCGGATCGAAGGTATTGGTCGGCAGACCTCCCTCGAGACCGACGTTGATGTAGTGCCGCAGCGCCGCATCCAGATCGGCCCCAATCTCGACCGCCAAGGTGGGGTTGCTCGCGACATAAAGCCGGGCGTCGAAGCTCGCAACCGGACGGCCTTCGCCCGAGCCCGCCACGATGTAGTGCGTGAGAAGGGCGTCCTGATCGGTGCCGAAGAAGCGGGCTAGGTCCGGATTGCTCGCGGCATAATGCAACGCGTTGAAGGTGGCGGTTGGACGTCCCTCGTTCGCCCCGGCCACGACGAAATGGGTCAGAAGCGCTTCCTGATCGGTCCCGAACGCCCCGGCCAGATCCGGGTTGCTGGCGGCATACAACAGCGCACTAAACGTCGTGGTCGGCCGACCCTCGTTGTAGCCGGCCGTGATGTAGTGCTTGAGGAGCGCCTCCTCATCGGCCCCGAAGGCCCGTGCCAAGTCGGGGTTGCTGGCGGCGTACAGGCGGTAGCTGAAGCTGGCGCTCTCCCGTCCCTCCGCCGCACCGGCGGTGATGTAGTGGGTGAGCAAGCTCTGCTCGTCCGTGCCGAACGCCAGCGCCAGGTCGGGGTTGCTGGCGGCGTACCGCAACGGCTCAAAGCTCGTGGCGGAACGCCCTTCAACGGATCCTTGGGTCACGTAGTGGCGGGCGGCGACTCGTCCGTTCAGACCCAGTTCCCCGATCAGATCAGGGTTGCTCGCCACATACTGCAGGGGGTCGAACGCAGTTGGCGAACGGCCTTCGGCCTGACCTGCCGACACATAGTGCCGGTACGCCCCGCCCGGATTATCGCGGAAGACCGCAGTCAGGTCTGAATAGCCCGCCATGTAGCGGTAGGCGTCGAAGCCCATGGAGGCGAGGGAAGCGATATCAACCGGCACGCCGCCCTGGAACTGGACCTTGTCAATGTTCAAGAGCGTGTCGACGTCGGAAGCCCCGTCGTAGACCCGCCAGCCGCCGCCCGGGATGGCCTCGAAGAAGTAGGCGCTGGCGGGGCCGTCGAACACCGCGATATCGATGCCGTTTCCGCCATCCAGAACGTCCGAGCCCGCACCGCCATTCAGGGTATCCGAACCGTCGAGGCCGTTCAGAACGTCATCCCCGCCGCCGCCGTTGATGACATCGGCGCCGACGTCGCCGTTGAGGGTTTCGCCGTTGGACGTGCCGTTGATCGTGGTGACGATGGCCTCGCCCGACGTGGTGTAGAAGCCGTCCGCGAACTGCAGACGCTCGACCTGCGTCAGGGAGTCGACTCCGTCCGCTCCCGCGACGGTGGTGACGCCGCCGAGGCTGGACAGCGTGTAGGCGGATCGGGCTCCGGAGAAGACGGCCGTGTCCGTCCCCTCCCCGCCGTCGATCGAATCGTCGCCCGGTCCTCCCACGAGGCGGTCATCTCCGCCGCCGCCGCGAATCTGGTCGTTGAAGGCGGTTCCGTTGATCGTGTCCGCGCTGGAGGTGCCTTCGAACAGCTGACCGCCGCCCGCGCCCACGATCAGCGTTCCGTCGGCGAAGCGCAGGTATTCAACGTTGCGCAGGGTGTCAGTCCCGTCGGGCCCCGTCACCGTCGTCACGCCATCAGCCATGGAGACCGTGGAGTTGGCGATTGCGCCGCTGAATACTGCGGTGTCTGTCCCGGCTCCGCCGTCGATGGTGTCGTTGCCGCCGCCGCCGTTCAGGGTGTCGTCGCCGTCAAAGCCGTTGATTACGTCATCGCCAGTCGTGCCGTTCAGCACGTCCGCGTTCGGCGTCCCGTTGATCGGTCCCGAGGTCAGCGGCGCGCCGGTGATGTCGAACAGGCCGTCGGCAAACTGCAGCCGTTCCACATTGGTCAGGCTGTCCGTGCCGTCGGCCCCCGTCACGGTGGTCACCCCCCCGCTGGTGCTGATGGTGTAGGAGGCGCGGTTGCCGCTGAAGAGGGCCGTATCGGTCCCGGCGCCGCCGTCGATGGTGTCGTTCTCGCCGCCGCCGGTCAGCAGGTCGTCGCCGGCCCCGCCGTTCAGGGTGTCGCGGCCCGCGCCGCCGTTCAGCTCGTCGTCGCCGTCCTCCCCGTTCATGGTCGCTCCCACGGAGGTCAGCGGAGCCGCGGTCGCGCTGGGGACGGAAACGTGCAGCGTGTAGGTGCCGCCCGCTGGCGGCGGGGCCGTGACCAGGCTGGCGTCAGCGCCGGACTGCCACTGCGAGACCTGGACGTAGTAGGTGCCGGCCGTCGCGAAGGTGTAGCTGAGGCCGGAGTCGGTCGCCGGACCGCCGTCGCTCGCCGAGTCGTCATTCTGGGCCAGCTGGGCGCCGCCGGCGTTGTAGACCCGCAGGACGCTGTCGAAGCTGGCGTTGTCGATGTCGAAGACCACCGTGTCGCCCGCCGCGACGGTGAAGGCGTAGTACTCCATGCCGCCGTGGCCCGTGGCCACCACGGTGGCGTGCGGTATGGTGGTGGAATTCGCCACGTCCGCCCGGGTCCCAAGATCGAAGCCGCCGTTCAGGGACACAGCGGTTCCGATCGAGCTGTTCGCCGTTCCCGAGCCTTTCACGATGTCGGGGGCGCCTCCGCCCTCGCCTGGCGCGCCGGCGAACAGCTGGTCGTCGCCGCCGCCGCCGTTGAGCGTGTCGGTGCCGCCGCCGCCGTGGAGGATGTTGGCGTTGGCGTCGCCTGTGATGGTGTCGGCGTGGGCCGAGCCGCGCACCTCCTCGATGCCCGAAAGGGTGTCGTTGCCGGCGCCGCCGGTCGCCAGGCCCTGGGCCAGGTTGACGGTGACCCCTGCGCCGGCGCCGGTGTAGTCGGCGACGTCGTGCCCGCCGCCGCCGTTCAGGGCGTCATTCCCCCGTCCCCCGATCAGCAGGTCGTCGTGGTCGCCGCCGTTGAGGACGTCGTCACCCGCCCCGCCGTCCAGCGTATCCGTGCCGGCGAGACCGTTGATGGTGTCATTCCCGCCCAGGCCGCCGATCGTGTCGCCGAAGGCCGTGCCGCTGATGGACTCGTTGGTCATGTCGCCGCCGACCA
>NZ_JAPSKZ010000279.1 GCF_031181185.1 Phenylobacterium sp.
TCTGACGGGCGGACGAAGGATGGGGCTGGCGGCGACAGCGGGTATCATGACCGGGGGCGCGGCCCATACGATCTTCGGAGCCGTAGGAGTTGGTCTGATCTCACAGGTTTCCCCGGTCGTGCTCACTGCGATTCTCTATGCTGGCGCAGCTTACATGGCCTGGATCGGCATCACGCTGCTGCAGAGCTCCATCACCATCGACCATGTCCGACAGGTGGGCAGCAGCTCCCTTTGGCTGGCGTTTCGGCAAGGCGCCTTAACCTGCCTCCTCAATCCCAAGGCCTACCTGTTCGTGCTTGCCGTCTATCCTCAATTCCTGCTGCCGGATTATGGGCCAATCTGGCTGCAGGCGCTGGTCATGGGTGTCATGACGGTCCTGATGCAGTTCATGATCTACGGAGGGCTTGCCGTCGCAGCGGGACGCGGCCGGGAGTTCCTGACATCTCGCCCGGGCACGACGAGGCTGATCGGCCTGGCCGCCGGAGCATTGTTCATCGCAACCGCGATCGTGACGGCTCTGCGCTGAGACGTTGCGAAGGGATCACAGTCGCCACGCCGATACCGACCTGATTTCTATCCAATAGGCAAACAAAAAGGCCCGGGTTTTTCCCGGGCCTTTCGTTCATCGCCGGAGGCGATGGATCTTAGTAGGTGCCGAAGCGGAAGTTCAGACCCGCGCGCACCACGCCGAAGTCGGTCTCGCCGGTGCTGAAGGTCGTGCCCGCGAAGGTGAAGTCCTCTTCCTCGAGGTTCACGTACAGACCTTCGATCTTGGCCGACAGGTTGTTGGTGAAGGCGTACTCGAGACCACCACCCACGGTCCAGCCGTTGCGGTTGTCCGTGAAGGCGAAACCGCCGGTGGCGTAGATGAGGGCGCGGTCGAAGGCCACACCGGCGCGAGCGCGGACGGTGCCGAACCAATCGTCGTTGTCGTTCTCGTAGATGCCCAGCGGACCGAAGTCGTAGTTGACGCCGCCGAAGTCGGCGTACTGGATGTCGCCTTCGAGACCGACGACGAACGAGCCGATCTGGTAGTTGTAGCCGATCTGACCACCGCCGACGAAGCCGCCGTCATTGTCGCGGTCGCCGAAGATCGTGGCGTCTTCGAACACGAGGTCGTCGTCGCCGCCGTCGTTCCAGCCGTAGCCGGCGTTCACACCGACGTAGAAGCCGGTCCAGGTGAACACCGGAACCGCAGCAACAACCGGAGCCGGGGGAGCGGAGCGGACCGGAAGGTCAGCAGCGGAAGCAGCACCGGCAAAGCCGAAGAGAGCGACGCTGGCGAGAAGAATCTTCTTCATGGTTTCTCTTTCCTAATCGATGTCATGCGGGCTCAGCCCAAAGTCCCGCGGGCCAAGCCAAGCACTGTCCGTTTATAGAGCGACAACCCGTCCAGGGCTGTGACCTGACAACCACAGCAGCGGAAGACCACCGTGGCAGGATTGTGGCGGCAATGTGCGAGTTTCCCCTTGCGTCATCGCTGGAGTCCATAACGTACAGCTTGACCGTTGGTTCGACGGCCCAGCGAAAAAATGTCATTTTCTTGTCCACTAACCTGACGCGCTGTGATGTGCTTACATTTCAAGGGGTTGATCATGAACAAAGCCGCTCTCGTGACCGGCGGTGCCCAACGCATCGGACGGAGAATCGTCGAACGGCTTGCTGGGGAGGGCTATGCGGTTGCGATCCATTGCCGCCGTTCGACCGGCGAAGCGGAAACCATGGCGGCCGGCATCCGGGAGCAGGGTGGTCGCGCCGTCGTCGTTCGGGCGGATCTTGGCGATAGCCGCGCCGTCGAGCGGCTCATTCCGGAGGCGGTTCGGGCGCTGGGACCGCTGACGCTCCTCGTCAACAATGCATCCGAGTTCGAGCCCGACGAGGTCGAGACGCTCTCGCAGGATCGGTGGGACCGGCACTTCGCCGTCAATCTGCGCGCGCCGGCCTTCCTGGCCCGCGACTTCGCCCGTCAGCTTCCCGCGGATGGCAAAGGATGCATCGTCAACATCGTCGACCAGCGCGTCTGGAAGCTGACGCCGCAGTTCTTTTCCTACACGCTGACCAAGGCGGCCCTGTTCTCTGCGACGCAGACCATGGCCCAGGCCCTGGCGCCGCGCATCCGCGTCAATGCCGTCGGTCCCGGTCCCACCCTGTCGAATGTCCGCCAGGGCGATGAGGATTTTGCCAAGCAGAGCGAGGCGGTGCTGCTGGGGCGCGGCGGCACGCCGGACGAGATCGCCGACGCGGTGCTCTATCTCGCGCAGGCCCGCAGCGTCACCGGCCAGATGATCGCCGTCGACGGCGGCCAGCATCTCGCCTGGGAGACGCCAGACGTGGCAGGCATCAGGGAGTGAGCGCGATCGCCGAGATCAGCCGGCCGTAATCCGGCTCCTGGCGATGGGTCGTGCGGCGGTAGCTGAAGAACCGATCCTCGTCCGTATAGGTGCAAAGCCCGAGATCGCTGAAGGCGCCGATGCCGGCAGCTTTCAGCCGCGCGCCGATGAAGCCGGGAAGATCGAACATGGCATGGCCCGATCTCTCCGCTTCCTTCAAGAAGCGCTCGTGGCCGGGCGCCTCCCCGGTGAAACGCTCGATGAAGTCCGGACCGACCTCATAAGCCTTCTGGCTGATCGTCGGGCCGAGCACGGCGACGATCCTTTCGCGCCGGGCGCCGAGGCGCTCCATGGCCGCGAGCGTGGATTCGAGCACACCCGTCACGGCCCCGCGCCAGCCCGCATGGGCGGCCCCGATCACCCGCGCGTCCTCATCCGCAAACAGGACCGGCCCGCAATCCGCCGTGGTGATGCCCAGTGCAAGACCCGGTGTCGCCGTCACCATGGCGTCCGCCTTGGGCCGC
>NZ_JAPSKZ010000057.1 GCF_031181185.1 Phenylobacterium sp.
CCGACTTCACCCAGATCGAGTTCGGCGCGACCAGCGTCGCGATGTCCGAGTTCAGAGGGGCGTCGTACTGCCGGTGGTAGGTGGCGTGATCGCCCACCACGTTGACGATGGGCGTGAAGGCGCGCCGAGCGTTGTGCAGGTTGGCTACCCCGTTGCCGTAGCCGGGCCCCAGGTGCAGCAGCGTGCAGGCCGGCTTGTCGGCGATCCGGCCGTAGCCGTCGGCCGCGCCCGTCGCGACGCCCTCGAACAAGCACAGCACCGGCCGCATCGCCGGCACGCCGTCCAGCGCGGCCACGAACTGCATCTCGCTGGTGCCGGGATTGGCGAAGCAGGCGGTGACCTCATTGGCCACCAGGGTGGAGATCAGGGCGTCGGCGCCGTTCATTCGTCAGAACACCATCACGTCGGAGGAAGGAGGATCGGCGTAGAGCCGGCGGGCGGCCTCGGCGTGCTTGGCGCGCGCAAGGCTCTGGGCGATGTAGCCCTTGTCGGTGATCTCGCCGGAATTCGGGTCGGGCGGCCCGGGCAGCACGAGCGCGCGGGCGACCTTCGACCCGACGCCGGCCTGGACGTTGTAGCGGGATAGGCCGTCGCGGACGGCGGTCTCCACTTCGGCGCGATCCAGGGTCGGGTTCGGATACAGCAGCAGGCCTATCGCCGCCTCGCCTTCGCCGCAGACCACTGCATCTGTCACAGCGCCGCCGATCGCCCCGATCGCCCGGATGCGCAGGTCGCCGACGGTCACGAACGTGCCGCTGGCCAGCTTGAAGTTCTCGGACAACCGCCCGTCGAAGACCATCCCTTCGCGCGGTTCGGCCGGGTCCACGAACCGCGCGGCGTCGCCCAGGCGGTAGAAGCCCTCCTCGTCGAAGGCCGCAGCCGAGAGGTCGGGTCGGCCGAGATAGCCCCGGGTGACCTGCGGGCCCTTCACCCGGAAGTCCAGCTTGCCGGCCTCGGGGACCAGCCGGACCGAGGTGCCAGGGATCGGCAGTCCGATCATGCCCATGCGCGCGTTCGGCCAGTGGACGTTGCAGGCGGTTGGGCCGGTCTCGGTCGCGCCGTAGCCGCTGGAGAAGCTGATCCGCTCGCCGACGGTCCGCACCGCCACCGCCTGGATACGGTCGGCCGTGGCCTGACCAAGCGCCGCGCCGCCGTACTGCATCAGGCGCAGGCGGGAGAAGAAGTTCCGGGCCAGCGCCTCGTCACGCTCCAGCTCGTCCACCAGCAGCATCCAGCCGGCGGGCACCATGTTCATGTAGGTGGGCTGCACGTCGCGCAGGTTGCGAACCGTCTCGCCGAACCGCGCGGCGGTGGGTTGGCCGGCGTCGATGTAGAGCGTGCCGCCTCGGTGCAGGCACATGTGCAGGATGGCGTTGGCGCCCAGGCTGTGGCTCCAGGGCGCGGAGTGCAGCAGCACCGGCGGGTCGGGATCGTCGAAACAGGCGGCGATCTGGGCTGAGTTCAGGCTGATCTCCCGATGCGCGCAGATCACTGCCTTGGGGAGACCCGTCGAGCCCGAGGTCAGCAGGTACTTCGCGTGCTGGTCAGGCCGGTTGCTGAAAGCGGCGGGCCGTTCCCGATAGAGCCGTTCCAGCGGCGTGTGCCCAGCTTTCGCCTGGGCGCCCGCGATCACCGGCAGATCAGCCAGCACGTCGGCCGAAAGGCCGTCGGCGAAGAGCTCGGCGTCCTCCGTATAGACCGCGGCGGGGTTCAGCACCTCACAGGCGTGCGCCAGCCTGGCCAGGTTGGCGCCGGGCAGGCCGTACTGCGGCGACACCGGCGCGATGGGCATGCCCTGGCTCATGGCGGCATACGAGATCAGCGCATGGTCGATGCCATTGCGAGCCAGGATCAGCAGCGGGCGGTCGCCCACCACCCCCAGGTCCTGCAACCCTGCGGCCAGCGCGCCGATCCGCTCGCGCGCCTCGCCGAAACTCACCGTCCGCCAGCCCTCGCCCGACCGTTCGGCCAGCCAGACGCGATCCGGCGCCGTGATGGCCCATCGGTCCAGCGCCGAGGTCATGGTCTGGTGCTCGGTGGAATAGGGCGTGGGATTCGTCAGGACGAATTCGCCGCCCGGGCGCTCGTCCACCTCCAGCCGGCGCGGAGCGTAGCGGGGATCCCGGAACGGCGCAGCGGAGATGCGGAGCTCGGCGTCCATGCCCCATCGGTTACGGTCCGACGCGGCGTAAGTCGAGCCTCTTAGGCGGCGAGCTCGCGCAACCGCCGCTCAAGATAGAGCCGCTCGGCCAGGGCAGGGCCGAGCTCCAAGGCGGCCTGATAGGCCTGGGCGGCGTCCGACGGTCGTCCGGCTCGGGCGCAGAGGTGGGCCCGCGCGGCCTGGTAGGGCAGCCAGGCCTCCATGCCGGTCACCTGCGCCAGCGCCTCGAGGCCCACCGCGGCGCCGCGCGCCTCGCCGACAGCCACCGCCCGGTTGACCGCCGTGGCAGGGGTGGGCCGCACCTGGGCCAGGACCTCGTACAGGGCGGCGATGTCAGCCCACGGGGTCGGCCGGCCTTCGATGCGCGCGCAGTGGGCGGCGTGGATCGCCGCGAGCATCTGGCGCGGGCCGCTGCGCCTCGCCGCCGCCGCGCGGTCGAGCAGGGCCGCGCCCGCGGCGATCAAGTCGCGCCGCCAAAGTCCTGTGTCCTGTTGCTCCGGCGGGACCATGGCCCCGTTGTCGTCCAGGCGCGCCGGCCGCCTCGCTTCGGCGAACCGCACCAGCGCCGCCAATCCCAGGACTTCGGGTTCGCCCGGGGCGAGTTCGGCGAGCAGACCAGACAACCGCAGCACCTCCTCAGCGAAGCCGGCCGTCTCGCCCGCCAGGGCGGCGTCCTCGTACGCCTGGGCGTAGGCCACCTCGAGCGTCGTCAGCACCGCCTCCAGCCGCTCGGGCCAGGCGGCGGGGCCGGGTACTTCGTAGGGAACGCCTGCCACGGCGATCTTCTTCTTGGCCCGGGTGATCCGCTGCAGCATGGCGGGCTCGGCGCAGAAGAAGGCCCGCGCCAGTCGCTCGGTGGAGAGGCCGCACACGACCTTCGAGGTCAGGGCCGCCCGCGCATCGGGCGCCAGCGCCGGGTGGCAGCAGACGAAGATCAGCCGCAGGCGCTCGTCGGGAATGGGATCGTCCGCAGCCAGCAGCGCCTCCTCGGGCGTGATCGGGCCCTCGGGCGCGTCGAGGGTGGCCCGCTCGCGCACGCTCGCCCGCCGCTTGGCGTCGATCGCCCGCCGCAGAGCCGCCCGCCAGAGCCAGGCAGACGGGTCCCGCGGCGCCTGCTGCGGCCAGGCGATGAGCGCGGCGGCGGAGGCGTCGGCGAAGGCCTCCTCGGCGAGGTCCAGGTCGCGCAGGCGTGCGGCGAGCGCCGCAACGACCCGCGGTCGCGCCTCGGAGATCGCCTGGCCGAAGGCGCGCATCAGTCGTGCGTCATCACGGGGCGAACTTCGATCTTGGTCCCGTCCACGCCAGGCACCCGACGGGCGATGGCCAGGGCCGCGTCGAGGTCCGGCACGTCGACCACGTAGTAGCCGCCCAGGTGCTCCCGCGTCTCGGCGAAGGGGCCGTCGTGCAGGGTCGTCCCGCCGCCGGCGCGCACGACCGTCGTGGCGGTCTCGACGCCCTGCAACCCTGCGCCATCCACCATAACCCCGGAGCTTCGCAGCTCGGCCGCGAGCGCCATGTGCTTGGCCACCACGTCGTCGAGTAAGCTCAGGCCATCAGGCCCGGCGTAGCCGTCGGCCGGATCGTAGATCAGAACCATGTACTTCATCGATCGTCCCCCGTCTGGGCGTTGAGAGTGTCCGACGCATAGGCGCGCGTCACCGGGGAGACGCACGGGCCCCGCCGGATTCGACAGCCGGTCCGGAGATTCTCAGCCGAAGCCCGGAAGCAGCCTGCGGCGCGGCTTCTCCGCCGGACAGGCGGCCTTGATCGCGGCCCATTCCGCGCTGGTGAAGGCGGGCGGCCCCGGCCGGGCGCGGGCGTCGCTGAGCGCGGCGCGGCGGGCGGTGTCCGGATGGGTGGAGATCAGTTCTCGCACCGCCGCCGCTTTCGGGCCCTCGCCCTCGGCGGCCTCGGCGAGCCGGCGGAAGAACGGTCCCATGCCGGCCGAGGACAAGCCGGCGCGGTTCAGCAGGGCTTGGCCGCGCGAGTCCGCCTCGAGCTCGGCCTTCCGGCTGTAGCGCAGGTCGGTGATCGAACCGGCCAGCAGAACGGCCTGCTGGCCGGCGCCCGTGCCGCCGCCCACCACCGCGTCCAGGATCAGGCCCAGGCCCAGGGAGCGCCAGACCGCCTGCATGACGTGTCGCCGCTCGACGTGGGCGGCTTCGTGCGCCAGCACCGCAGCGAGTTCGTCCGGGCTCTCGGCCATCTCGATGAGGTCGTCGGTGACCAGGATCGCCCCGCCGGGCAGGGCGAAGGCGTTGGCCATCGACGCCTGCACGGCCCGGGCGCGTAGCTCGAATGGGCTGTCCGACGCCTGCTCCAGGCGTCCGGCCAGCCGCTGCAGGGCTTGCTGTCCCGCGGCGCCGGCGCAGGGTTTGAACGCGAGGCCGATCTGGGCTTCGAAGCTCTCGCCCATTCGCCGCTCATAGGCGGCCGGGGTCGCGCGGGCGAGCGGGCCGGACGCCACAGGCACCCCGATGAACACCACCGCGCAGACCGCCGCAGCGGCCAAGGTCAGGCCCGCGATCAGGCGTAGTTCGCGGCGTCGCAGCCGCCGCCCCCGGCTGGGCGCCAACGTGCGCCAGTCCTTGATCGAGAGGATCAGCCGCGCCGCGTCGCCAGGCCGGGCCAGCCGCGCGCGATCTCCTAATTCCTCGACGTCCAGGTCAGCGATAGGCCAGGCGAAGGGCTCCCCCGCCACGGCGAAGGACAGGGTCCCATCCGCCGCCGCCACATCGACCGTGTGGGCGGCGGCCGTCCGGCCGTCGTGGAAGCGGGCCTGGATCAAGGCCTAGATCGGCGACAGGCCGAACGCATCGGCCAGACCCTCGCCATGACGTGGCCCAGCGTCCGCCGACTGCCGAACCGTGCTGAGATCGGTATCGCCGATCGGCTCTAACCGAGAAATCAGGAACTGCGCCGTGCGGGCCTGCACGAACGGCATCAGGAAGCCGAACGTGACCACGAGGAGGACGGCGTTGCTCAACGTCAGCCAAGCCATCGCCGGCCAGCGCACCCGCACCTTCAGTCGCACGTCGTCGAAGCTGATGCCCGCCGCGACGGACCGTAGGGCGGCGGCCTGGTAGGGCGCATAGAAGATCGTGGCCACTAGCGCGAAGACGCCGAGCGCCAGGTAGAGCGCGCCGATGAGCGCAAGCGATAGGGCCGGCGGCTCATCCGGCCGGGCCTCGGGCATCATCCCGCCGATCAAGGCGAACGCCGAGCCCATGATCAGGAAGTAGCTCACCAGGGCGCCGACCCAGAAGATCGCGAACGCGCCGTAGACCTTCTCCTTGCGGGCGTCGTCGAGGCTGAACCGGAAGACGCGATCGCCGAAGCGCAGGCCGTGCCAGAGCGGCGCCGCCAGCCGGCGCGCCGCGGCCGGCCAGAACCAGCCCATCGTGACGCCGGAGAGCAACATGTAGCCGAGATACTTCATGCCGTAGTCCGCCGCGGACCCTCGCAGCAGGAAGCGTACCCCGCGCCAGGTGGTCCGGCTCGCCAGGTAGCGGAAGGCCGTGAACTGCCCGAACCCCACCAGGAAGAACAGGAAGAGGTAGGTCGGCAGGATGATGAGGAAGGCGGTGAGCGGCCCCAGCAGCTGCGCCCCGAACACGATCAGCAGGAACGGCAGCCCCAGCACCACCAAGGCCAGCAGGAAGCCGATGAACAGCTCCACGCCGCGGCCGGTGTATTCGAAAGGCTCGCCGTTCAGCTCGGTGGTGTTCCACACCCGCCGACGGACCTCGGTCTTCCCCCAGAAGCGGTACAGCGTCAGGGTGACGAGGTTCAGGAGCCCGTTCTTCAGGCTAAGGCCAAGGAACGAAGGCAGATGCGCCCGTTGCTCGAGCGTGATGGTCTGGCTGGCCGGAATGGCCGCGGCGGTGTCTGTCATGTCAGCTCCCCCCGGAACAGGGTTCGAGCTTTGCACGGCTAGGTAGCGAGCGCTATGGGCTTGGTTGAAGGAGACCTTTCGTGCGCCTGATGCTGATCGCCGCGATTGCGGCCGCCATGCCCTTGAGCTCGCTGGCCCAGACGGGGCCGGCCGCGGCGCCCGACCCGCACGTTCGCGCCCTGGCCGCGGGCTACAAGGCGGCCTTCCTCTGCAGCAACCTGTTCAACGCCGGCATGACACCGGAACAGGTGGCGCAGGACGACCTGGAAGGGATCTATCCTGACTACCAGGGGCTGGTCCGCACCCTCCCAGCCGAGGTCGACCGCGACGCAAAGACCGTCAGCGTCGCCTTCGACGATAAGCTGCCGCCGCGGATCGCCGCGTGGCGGCCGGGACTGGGCTGCAGCCAGCTGCCCGTCGGCGCCTCGGCTGAGGCCGCCTGGGTTCTGCCGAAGTTGGGCGCGGAGCCGCCGAAGAACGCCGAGGCGCGGGCCTGGCCTGATGGCGATCGCGGCATCGCGCCCAGACCTTCCGCGAAGCTGACGGCCGCCATCGCCAAGGCGTTCGATTCCGCGAGTTATGGCGCGGGGACCAAGACCACGGCGGTCGTGGTGGTGAAGGACGGCCGTATCGTCGCCGAGCAGTATCGCGCCGACTTCACGCCCCACACGCCTCAACGCACCTGGTCGGCCGCCAAGAGCCTGACGGCCACCGTCGTGGGCCGGGCCGTCCATCTGGGCCTGCTGAAGGTGGAGGAGCCAGCCAAGATCCCCGAGTGGCAGGCGCCTGGCGACCCACGGAAGAAGATCACGCTCGCCCAGCTGCTGCACATGGGCTCGGGCCTGTGGACCGACGGCCCCGGCAACCGCACGGACGAGGTCTACGTCGGCGGCGCACTGGTCACTCAGACGGCGACCGTGATGCCGATGGAAGCCGCCCCGGATAGCCGCTTCCGTTACGCCAACAACGACACCCTGCTGGCCGCCCGCAGCGTCCGCGCGGCGCTCGGCGACGGACAGGCCGCCATCGACTTCCCGTTTACCGAGCTTCTCTGGAAGATCGGCATGACCCACACCACGCCGGAGACGGACTGGCAGGGGAACTATGTCCTCTCGAGCCAGGTGTGGACGACGGCCCGAGACCTGGCGCGTCTGGGCCTGCTCTATCTGAACGACGGCGTCTGGAACGGCGAGCGGCTGCTGCCCTTCGGCTGGTCGCGCTTCGTCGCCACGCCGGCGCCGGCCCAGCCGGCGAGCGGTCCCGGGTACGGCGCCTCGTTCTGGCTCTATGGCGAGGCCCAGGGCCTGCCGGCCGGCGCCTACGCCATGAACGGCAACCGCGGGCAGTACGTCTTCATCGTGCCCAGCCGGAACGTGGTGATCGTCCGCCGCGGGTTCGACCCCGCGGGCATGCGCTTCGATGAGGCCGCCTTCGCCCGCGAGGTGCTCGCCGCCCTCTAGCTCCGCAGCCTCGCGCCGACGGCCTTCTCCGCAGCCGCGACGATGCGGCCCGACAGCGCCTCGATCTCGGCGTCGGTCAGGGTCTTGTCCCGCGGCTGCACGACGACTTCGATGGCGACCGACTTGTGCCCCTCGGGCACGCCCGGGCCCTGGTAGACGTCGAACACGCGCACGTCGGCGATCAGTTGCTTGTCGGCGCCGGCGATGGGGCGCACCAAGTCGCCGGCAGGCGTCGCCTGGTCAACCACGAAGGCGAAGTCGCGCTTCAGCGGCATCAGGGACGACAGCTCCAGCGCGGCCTTCGTCTTCACCCCCTTCTTCTTGGGCTCAGGGAGGGCGTCGAGGTTCAGCTCGAAGGCCAGCATGGGACCGCCGGCGTCGAGGGCCTTCAGCACCTGCGGGTGCAGCTCGCCGAATTCGGCGACCACCACTTTCGGCCCCAGCTGCAGCCGGGCCGAGCGGCCGGGGTGCCACCAGGCCGAGTTCTGGCCCTGGATGACCTGCAGTTGAGGCGCGCCCACCTCTTCCAGCAGGGCCAGAAGGTCGGCCTTTAGCTCGAATAGCGGATCGGCGGCGGCCTTCATCCACGACTTCGGGGCGTGCGGCGCCACCAGCGCGGTCACCGCGCTCCACTGGTCCGCCGGCTTGTCGCCGCGGAAGTTGGGACCGACCTCGAACAGCGCTGCGTCCGCGAAGCCCCGGCGCGCGTTCCGCGCGGCAGCCTCGATCAGGTTCGGCAGGGCCGAGGGCCGCATGCAGTCCAGGTCCGAGGCGATCGGATTGGCGAGGACCAGCTCGGCCTGGCCGCCGCCGAACAGCTCCGCCCACGCCTGGCGCAGGAAGCTCCAGGTGATGGCCTCGGAATAGCCGCGCGCCGCCAGGGTGCGGCGGGCGTCGCGCATGCGCCGTTGGCGCAGGGTCAGCACGCCGCCGGAAGTCGCGGCGATCTCGGGAAGGGGCTCGGCCGGCAGCTTGTCGTAACCGGCGATGCGGGCGATCTCCTCCACGAGGTCGGCCTTGCCCTCCACGTCGCGCCGCCAGCTGGGCGGGGTGACTTGGTCGCCTTCCACCTTGAAGCCGAGGTCGGTGAGGATGCGGTCGATCTCGGCGGCCGGCAGGTCTAGGCCGGACAGCTTCTTCACATACGCGCGGTCGAAAGCGATCGGCGCGGGCGGCGGCGGCGCCTGGCCGGCGACGCGCAGCTCGGACGCCTCGCCGCCGCACAGCTCTAGGATCATCGCTGTCGCCAGTTCGATGCCGGGCACGACCGACTGCGGGTCCACCGTGCGGGCGAAGCGGTATTGGGCGTCGGAGTTGATGCCGGTGATGCGGCCCGTCTGGGCGGTGCGGATCGGGTCGAACCAGGCGCACTCCAGGAACACGTCCGTCGTGGCCTCGGAGCAGCCGGTGGACTCGCCGCCCATGACGCCGCCGATGCCGATCGGACGCTGCCCGTCGGCGTCGGCGATGACGCTCATCTCGGGCGTCAGGTCGTAGGTCCTGCCGTCCAGCGCGATCAGCTGCTCATCCTTGTGGGCGTGCGGCGTCGGCTGGTCCTCGCCCGACGGTTCGGCAGGGCCCTTGCCCATGCGCGCCTCGATCACATCGCCCACCATCAGCGCGCGGTCATAGACGTGCAGCGGTCGGGCGCGGTCGTAGGTGATGTAGTTGGTGATATCGACGAGCGTGTTGATGGGCCGAAGACCGATGCTGGTCAGCCGCTGCTGCAGCCAGGCCGGCGAGGGGCCGTTCTTCACGCCGCGGATCAGCCGGCCCGCGAGGGTCGGGCAGGCGTCGCCATCGACGCGGATATCCACCGGGCAGGGGAAGCTGCCCTTCACCTCCGGGACCGTTTCGGGCTTCAGCTTGCCGAGCCCGGCGGCGGCGAGATCGCGAGCGATGCCGCGCACGCCCAGCCAGTCGGGCCGGTTCGGCGTCACCTCGAAGTCGATCACCGCTTCCAGTCCGAAGGCCTCGGCCGCGCTAGCGCCCACCGGAAGCTCGTCCGGAAGTTCGACGATGCCGTCGGACTCCTCGGCCACCTCCAGCTCCTTGGCCGAGCAAAGCATGCCGTTGGAGACCACGCCGCGGACCGGTCGCGCCTCCAGCGTGATGCCCGAGCCTGGCACATAGGCGCCGATCGGGGCGTAGATGGTCGTCAGCCCCGCCCGCGCGTTCGGCGCGCCGCAGACGATCTCCAGCCTGCCGTCCTTCGTCTCGACCTGGCAGACGCGGAGCTTGTCGGCGTTCGGGTGCTGCACGGCCTCCACGATCTTGGCGACCGTGAATTTGCCGAGCTTGGCGGCGGGGTCCTCGACGGACTCCACCTCGAGCCCGGCCATGGTCATAGCCTCGACCACCTGCTCGACGGTGGCGTCGGTCTCCAGGTGCTCCTTCAGCCAGGAGAGGGTGAACTTCATACGCTTGCCTCTCCTAGCTCAGGCCGGTGGCCGGGTTGGGCGCCTGGAAGGCCGAGAAGCCCCAGTGCTCGAGCCAGCGCACGTCCGAGCCGAACATGTCACGCAGGTCGGGCATGCCGTACTTCAGCATCCCCAGACGATCGACGCCGAGGCCGAAGGCGAAGCCCTGCCATTCGTCGGGGTCCAGGCCGCAGTTCCTCAGCACGTTGGGATGCACCATCCCGCCGCCCAGAATCTCCAGCCAGTCCGAGCCCTGGCCGATCTTCACCGAGCCGCCCGAACGGTCGCACTGCACGTCCATCTCGCAGGAGGGTTCGGTGAACGGGAAGTGATGCGGCCTGAAGCGCGTGACGACCGCATCGGTCTCGAAGAACCGACGGGTGAAGGCGTCCAGCGTCCACTTCAGGTGGCCCATGTGGATGTTGCGGTCGATCACCAGCCCTTCCAGCTGATGGAACATCGGCGTGTGGGTGGCGTCGGAATCCGAGCGATAGACCCGGCCCGGCACGATCACCCGGATCGGCGGCTCCTGGCCGTTGGCGATCCAGGCCGGCAGCTTCTCGTTGCCCTGGCGCATCACGCGCACCTGCACGGGGCTGGTGTGCGTCCGCAGCAGCTTGCGTTCGCCGGTCTGGTCTTCGCGCAGCCAAAAGGTGTCGTGCATCTCCCGCGCCGGGTGCTTGGGCGGGAAGTTCAGGGCGGTGAAGTTGTGGAAGTCGTCCTCGATGTCCGGACCTTCGGCGAGCGCGAAGCCCATGTCCGCGAAGACAGCGATCATCTCGTCCATCACCTGCATCGTCGGATGCACGCGGCCGCGGCGTTCGGGCGAGGGCGGCAGGGTGAGGTCGACGCGCTCGGCGGCGAGCTTGGCGTCCAGCTCGGCGGCTTCCAGGGCGGCCTTCTTGTCGGCGATGGCGGTGGCGACGGCGTCACGCAGGCCATTGATCTTCGGGCCCTGCTCGCGGCGCTCGTCCGGGCTCATCTTGCCCAGGCCTTTGAGCATCTCGGAAATGGAGCCGGATTTGCCCAGCGCCTCGACGCGGACGGCCTCGAGGGCGGCGATGTCCTGCGCGGCCTCGATGCGGCTGAGGAGCCCGGCCTGCAGTTGGGAAAGGTCTGTCATGACGGCGGTTGCTCTAGAGGAGGTTGGTCATGAGCGGAAGGCAGCAAAAAGCCCTCCGGCGGTTCGGCCGGAGGGCTCTTCAAAGCGATGGGATCGTAACGACCCGAAGCCTTAAGCCAGCGCGGCGCGAACCTTGTCGGCGATGGCCTTGAAGGCGACCGGATCTGCGCCGGCGACGTCGGCGAGGACCTTGCGGTCCATTTCGATCCCGGCCTTCTCAAGGCCGTGGATAAACTGCGAGTAGGTGAAGCCTTCCAGGCGCGCCGCGGCGTTGATCCGCTGGATCCACAGCGAGCGGAAGTTGCGCTTGCGGACCTTCCGGTCGCGATAGGCGTACTGGCCGGCCTTGTCCACGGCCGCCTTGGCGGCGCGGATGGTGTTCTTGCGGCGCCCGTAGAAGCCCTTGGCTTGCTCGAGAACCTTCTTGTGCTTGGCGTGAGCGGTCACGCCGCGTTTAACGCGAGCCATCTGTCAGTTCTCCTTAGAGGCCGTAGGGGAGCCAGGACTTGATGATCTTGGTGTCCTGTTCGGACATCACCTTGGTCCCACGGTTCTGACGGATGTACTTGCCGTTGTGGCTGATGAGGCGGTGGCGCTTGCCGGCCACGCCGGCTTTCAGCTTGCCGGTCGCCGTCATCTTGAAGCGCTTTTTCACGCCCGACTTGGTCTTCAGTTTCGGCATTTCACTCGAGGCGCGAACGCCCCGTCCTCTGGTCGTGTTGATGAACCGCCATGGCATGCCTTGGGGCCAGGCGGTTCCGAAGGGGCGGGCTAATACGGGAAAGCCGGCCGAAAAGCAACTAGGCCAGGCGGGCGACCTGGCCCTTCACCTGCACCGCGAACCACAGCGCCGGCAGGATCAGCAGCGCCGAGAACGCGAACACCGAACCGGGCGCCACGTGCGAGAACAGCTGGCCCGCCAGCACCGGTCCGCCGATCCGAGCCAGCGCCATGCCGCTCATGTTCAGGCCCAGCATCTCGCCCTGCCGGTGCGCCGGCGCAGCCCGCGAGATCAGCGCCGAGACGTTCGGGAAGCAGATCGACTGGCCCAGGCACACGAACGCGAAGCCGATCAACGCCACCGGCCAGGTGGGCGACAGCCCCTGTGTCACGAGCCCCAGGCCCATGAACACGAGCCCGGCCGTCAGCGTCCAGGCCTCGCCGTGGCGTCTCGCCAAGCGCCCCGACAGCCACCCCTGACAGACGGCGCCCAGCACGCCGATGACCATGAAGGCCAAGCCGATCTGGCGCGGACCCCAGCCGAACCGGCGCTCGGTCCAGAGGCCGTAGGTCGCCTCGATCCCGGCGAAGCCCACCACCACGATGAAGCTGATCATCACCACCCGACTGATGACCGGATGGGCGAAGGCGTCGCGGACGCGGGCCGGCTTGGGGCCGCGCGGCAGGGGCGCAGCATCCGACCGGCGCTCGCGCACCAGGAGCACCACGGCGAGCGCCGAGGCGAGCGCGAACCCGGCGGCCACCAGCAGCGGCAGCTGGAAGCCTAGCGCGCCGCGGTTGGGCTGGGCCAGCAGGCCGCCGATGGCGGGCCCAGTGGTGAAGCCCGCGCTGAACGCTGCGCCCATGATCCCCATCCGCTGCGCCCGCTTCTCGGGCGGCGTGATGTCGGCCAGCGCGCCCTGCAGCGTCGAGATGTTGCCGGCGAAGAAGCCGTTGAAGAAGCGGATCGCGAACGCCCAGCCGATGTTCGGTGCGAAGGCGAGCGCCGCGTAGCTAACGCCGACCATGGCGATGGTGGCGATGAGCACCGGCCGCCGGCCGATGCGATCGGAGAGGCGGCCCCAGAACGGCTCGCCCAGGAACTGCCCGACCGAGAACGTCGAGAACAGCAGGGTGACCTGCCAGGCCGGCGCGTCGAACGCCTGGGCGAAGAAGGGCAGGAGCGGAATGACCAGGCCGAACCCGGCGATCATCAGGAAGATGACCCCCAGCAGGACGATCAGCGCGCGGCGTTCCTCGACCTCGCTCACGACGGGCCCCGGACGGCGATCAGGACGGAACGGGCCTGCGACGCCTGCGGAGGAGCCGCCTCCCGCAGCGCAGGTTGGGACATGCGAGTTGAGTTAGGTCCGGGAGGTCGGCGCGGCAACCGGCGCGTGAGCCGCGGTCATCGGCCTGTGTCTCCGGCGCCGCATGCTTTCCGCGTGATTCACCGCAAGTCTTAAAGGCGGGTTACCCGCGATGCTCTATTTCGGGGCTCCTCAGCCGCGAACCGCGGCCAGGGAGACGAAGAATGTCGAGCATTTCGTCCGTCGGGCCCGCGGCGGCCCAGGCGCACCTGCCGCCCGTCGCCAACCGCGGCCAGGCCCTCCGCAACGAGAAGGCCGATCAGGCGGCCAACAAGGCGGCCCAGAAGGTCTCGGAACTGACCGCCACCGCCGTGGCCGCGGACTCGGTCAAGGACTCCAGGAAGGGCGCGGTGCTCGACATCCGCGTCTAGCGTCTAACGCTGCGCCGCCTGCTGCTTCGCCAGTTCGGCTCGAAAGGCGGCGTAGCCCCGCTCGAAGAAGGCTTTGCAGCCCTCCGGGTCGACGAAGGCGTCGGCCTCGCCGGACTTGGCCTTCTCCGCTGCGCGGAAGAACTGCGCGTGGCTCGCCAGGAACACGTCGCAAGGCGCGCTGCGCCAGAAGCGGTAGCTCTTTTCGTAGTCGGCAGCGATCCCAGGATAGCTCTCCTGGCCCGTCAGGCGGTACCCGGGAAGGACGCTGTTCGAGCACAGGATCATCGCTTGCCGCACCTGTCCCGCGATCGTCACCGGCAAGGTCCAGGTGGTGCAGCCCCGCGTGTGGCCCGGCGTGAGGCGGGCGGTCAGCGTCCGCTCGCCCAGCTTCACCTTCTGGCCGTCCCGGAGCGACCCATCCGGCTTGAGGGGAGGATAGGCGTAGCGGTCGCCGAGGAAGAAGTCGCCCTTGCCGCCGCGCGCCATCAGCTTGCCGTCCTCGGCGCTGACCAGGACCTTCGCGCCGGTCGCGGCCTTCAGGGCGGCGATGCCGCCGGCGTGGTCCAGGTGCGCGTGGCTGTTCAGGATGATCTTCACCTGCTTGGGGTCGAAGCCCAGGCGGCGGATGTTGTTCAGGATCTGCGGCGCGGTGCTTTCGTAGCCGCCATCGATGAGGATTAGGCCCTTGTTGCTCTGGATCAGGTACGAGGCGACGTCGGAGGCGCCGACCCACCAGACGCCGTCGGCGATCTGAAACGGCTTCACCGGCTGATTGCCGGCTTCCTGGGCCGCTGCGGGCATGAAGAAAGCGGCCGCCCCGAGGACGGCCGCTCCCAGAATTCCGAAGGTCCTGCGGATCACCTGTCCGGACTCAGCGCGGCGCCAGGATCATGATCATCTGACGGCCCTCCATGCGGGGCTCGTACTCGACCTTGGCGACCGGCTCGAAGTCGGCCTTCACCTTCTGCAGCAGCTTCATGCCGAGCTCGGGGTGGGCCAGCTCACGGCCGCGGAAGCGCAGGGTGATCTTCACCTTGTCGCCTTCCTCGAAGAAGCGGTGCATCGACCGCGCCTTCACTTCGTAGTCGTGCTGGTCGATGTTCGGCCGGAGCTTGATCTCTTTGATCTCGACGATCTTCTGCCGCTTGCGCGCCTCGTTCTTCTTCTTCTGCTCCTGGAACTTGAACTTGCCGTAGTCCAAGATCTTGCAGACGGGCGGATCCGCGTTGGGGACGATCTCCACCAGGTCCAGGCCAGCTTCCTCGGCGGCCTCGATGGCGGCGGAGGTGGGCATCACGCCCTGCTTCTCACCGTGCTGGTCGATGAGCAGGACGCGGGGGACGCGGATCTCTTCGTTCATGCGCGGCCCTTCCTTGACGGGCGGCGCTTGCATGGGGCGGCGAATAGGCAGTGCTCCTGATCTGTTGAAACGCAAAAACGCCGGCGCGCATCGAGCGCTCCGGGCGTGAGCTCAGTATATGACGAAGGCTTACTGCCGTATCAAGGTCGCGCAGAGGGAGCAGGGGCCAGAGAATTGGCCGCCTGCGCCACCTGGGCCACACTCAGGTCGGCCAGGTTGTCGGCCTGGAGGATTGCCACGCGGCCGCGCGGCGCCGACAAGGCCGGGTCCGAGGTCTTGCCGAAGATGACGATCGTGGGGGCGCCGGCGGCCGCCGCCAGATGCAGCGGGCCGGTGTCGTTGCCGACCGCCAGCGCGGCCTTGGCCCCCAGGATGGCGATGCGCTCGAAATCTGTGCGGCCCGTCAGGTCGCGGGCCCTGGGCGTCTGCCGCTGGATGGCGTGGGCCAGCGCCGTCTCCTGCGGACCGCCGATGATCACGATGTCAAAGCCACGGGAGTAGAGGATGCGCGCCAGCTCGGAATATTTCTCGAGCGGCCAGCGCTTCTCCAGCCGATGGGCCGAGCCGCCCGGCACGAACATCACGTAGGGGCGCGGCTTCACGGCGCCGGGCACGGGGCGCTCGGCCGGCGCGCGCTTCAGGATCCACGAGAGGTCGGGCGGCGGCGCCGCGCCCGGTTCGGTCGGCGCGTCGGGCCAGATGCCGGCGTACATCAGCTGGTCGGCCTGGCGTTCCAGCGTGTGCATCTGGTTCCGCAGCGGGTTCTTGTGCGGCAGCGAGCAGCCGAACGCGATGCCCGACCACGCCGGCGGGCCCGGACGCAGCAGCTGGAAGATGCGGTTCGACTGCGCCGAGGTTTGCAGGTCGTAGACCCGCGTCAGGTTCATGGCCTTCAGCCGTTTGCGCAGCGCCATCCACTCCGCGAAGCTTTCGGGCCGGCCGCCGGTGTCCACCGCATTGAAGTAGGGGCAGCCCTTCGCCAGCGTCTCGAACGGCGGCGTCGTAAGAAGCGTGATGTGGGCTTTCGGGTGGGCTTCGCGGATCTTCTTCATGGCCGCCAGCGCCAGCACGAAGTCGCCCAGGGCGGACAGCTTGATGACCAGGATGCGGTCCACCTGGCGCGGCATCAGGCGCGACCCTCGAGCACGCGCTCATAGGCGGCGAGGGTGGCGGCGCACATGGCCTCGGCCGAATAGAGCTGGCGGGCGCGCTTCTGACCCGCGTGACCCATCTCCATCCGCTTGCCGGGGCCGATATCCACGGCGCGCGCGATGGCCGCGGCCCACGCTTCCGGCTCGCCTGGCGGAACCAGCCAGCCCGTCAACCCGTCCACGACCGTCTCGGTGACGCCGCCGTGGTTCGAGGCGATCACCGGGCGGCACATGGCCTGCGGTTCGACGGCCGCCCGGCCGAAGGATTCCGGCACGGTCGTCGGCAGAAGGGCGAGGTCGGCGAGCAGGTAGGCCGCGGGCATGTCGTCACAATGGCCGACGATCCTTACGGCCTCCTGAAGGCCGGCCTCAGTGATCGCCTGCTGCAGCTCGTCGGCGTAGCCAGTGCGCCCCTGGTCGTCGCCGGCGAACAGGATCACGAAGTCGCTCCGGCCTTCCGCCGCCATCCGGCGAGCGGCCTCGATGATCGTGAGGTGGCCCTTGATGCGGGTGAGGCGTCCGGCCAGCAGGATCTTCACGCGCGGATCGTTCGGAGGCAGTCCCCAGCCGGCGCGCAGGGCCTCGATGCGGTTCGGCGTCACGAACGAAGGATTGAAGCGGTCGAAGTCCACGCCGCGCGGGATCGTCACCACCTTGCCGGGATCCACGCCGTGTTCGGCCAGCACGTGGTCGCGGGTGTAGTCGGAGTTGGCGATCACCAGGTCGCCCCGGGTCATGACCGCGTTGTACCAGCGCTTCAGCCCGCTCTGCGCCTTGTAGACGCCGTGGTAGGTGGCCACGAACGGCGTGCGGGTGGCGTGCGCCGCCCACAGGGCCGAGAACGCCGGCGCCCGGCTGCGCGCATGCACGATCGACACCTTCTCCTGGCGGATCAGCGCCACCAGGCGCGCGGCGTTGCCAAGCATCACGAGCGGGTTCTTGGTCTGCACGGGCATTTGGGCCAGCCGAGCGCCGTCCGAGATCAGCCGCGCGGTCATGCGTCCGCCGCGCGTGGCGACCAGCGACGTGCCGCCGGCCCGGACCACCGCCTGGGCGATATCGATCGTGCTCTGCTCGGCGCCGCCCGTCTCGAGCTCCGGGATGACCTGCAGAAGGGTGAAGTCCGAAGGTAGGGCCACGACGCTTCTCTAAACTGAGTTGCCCCCCGCTGCTAAGAGGCCTGCTAAGAGGCGCGCATGAGCGAGACGAGCGGATATCTCGAACGGCCGGACGGCGAACGTTTGGCCTGGCGGAAGGTCGACGGCCGCGGCCCGGCAGTGGTGTGGCTGGGCGGCTTCAAATCGGACATGGCCGGGACCAAGGCGCAGGCGCTGGCCGACTGGGCGCTGGCGAACGGCCGGGCCTATGTGCGGTTCGACTACCTCGGACACGGCGAGTCCTCCGGCGCCTTCGAGGCTGGCACGATCACGCGCTGGCGAGAGGACGCCCTGGCGGTGCTGGAGGCGCTGACCAAGGGCCCGGTGGTGCTGGTGGGCTCGTCGATGGGCGGCTGGATCGCCTGTCTCGTGGCGATGGCCGTCCCGGAGCGGATTGACGCCATGGTGCTGATCGCCCCCGCGCCCGACTTCACCGAAAAGCTGATGAAGCCCGAGATCCCGCCCGAAGGCCTGGCGGACCTTGCCCGGGACGGCGTGTGGCTCAGGCCGTCCGAGTACGGCGAACCCTATCCGATCACCCGGGCCCTGCTCGAAGACGGCGCCCGCTGGTCGATCCTGGAGGCGCAGGAGGTCCCGATCGAGGCGCCGGTGCGCATCCTCCAGGGTGGCGAGGATCCCGACGTGCCCTGGAGCCACGCGCTGCAGCTCGCCCACGCGATCAAGGGGCCGGATGTGGTCTTCACGCTGATCAAGGACGGCGACCACCGGCTGTCGCGGCCGCAGGACATCGACCGCCTGGTCGCGGCGGTGGAGGAGCTGGTCTCCTGAACCCCGCCGGCCTCTGGCGCGCCGCGCCGCTGCTCCTGTCGCTGACCGTCCTCTTCTGGGCGGGAAATTCCATCGCCGGCCGCGCCCTCGCCGGCGTCGTGCCGCCGCTCGCCCTGTCGTTCTGGCGCTGGGTCTTCGCGCTCGCCTTGGTCACGCCTCTGGCCTGGCCGCACCTCAAGCGCGACGCTTCGCTGCTGCTGCGGCGTTGGCGCATGGTCGTCGCCCTGGCCCTCATGGGCGTCGCGAGCTTCGGCGTGCTGCTCTACTATGGGCTCGAGACGACGACGGCGCTGAACAGCGTGGTGGTTCAGGCCGGCATCCCGCCGCTGGTCATGCTGTTCGGCTGGATGGCCCTGCGCGACCGGGTCAGCCGGTGGCAGATGGCCGGCATGGTGCTCTCGCTGGTGGGCGTGCTGGCGGTGGTTACGCATGGCCGCCCGTGGGACCTGCTGCACCTGGGCCTCAACGCCGGCGACGGCCTCATCCTGATCGGCGTCGTGCTCTACGCGGTCTATTCGCTGATCCTGCGGCGGCGGCCGGACGTTCATCCGCTCAGCCTGCTGTGGGCGACCTTCCTGGTGTCGATCGTCGCGCTGGCGCCGCCCTACGCAGTCGAGCTCGCGTCAGGACGCCACACGGTCCTTTCGCTCGAGGCGCTGCTGGGGATCGCTTATGTGGCGGCCTTTCCGTCCTTCTTGTCCTACCTGTTCTTCAACCGCGGTGTAGAGCTGGTCGGCGCGGCCCGGGCCAGCCAGTACCTGCACCTCCAGCCGATCTTCGGCGCGGTGCTGGCGGTCCTGATGCTGGGCGAGGCGTTCCACGCCTACCATGCCGCCGGCATGGTGCTGATCCTGGCCGGCATCGGCGTCTCTTCGGTGCGCCAGGCCCGCGCCGCCTAAGCGCCCGCCGCGAGGATGGAAGCGAGGCCCTCGCGATACGTCGGGTGGGCCGGCCGCCAGCCGAGTTCGGCCTTGGCGAGCGCGTTCGAAACGCGTTTGCTCTCGGCGTAGAAGCGCATCGCGGCGGGCGGCAGCTTGGCTTCTTCCAGCCTGATCTCCGGCGGGGGCTCCACCCCCAGCAGCTTCGCCGCGTGGGCGATCACGTCCAGGTTCGGCGCCGGCTCGTCGTCGCAGAGATTGTAGATCCCGCCGGCCCGCGGCCTGGCGATGGAGGCCGCGAGCCCCGCCGCCAGGTCGTCCACGTGGATGCGGGAGAACACCTGGCCGGGCGCCGTGATCCGCCGCGCCTTGCCCTCGCGCAGCCGGTCGAAGGCCGAGCGGCCCGGACCATAGATGCCCGGCAGGCGGAAGACCGTGACCGTCAGCCCCATGCCGCGGCCCACCTCCAGCCAGTCGCGTTCGGCGGCGACCCGCCGCGCGCCTTCAATCGACTGGGCGGCCAGAACGCTGCGCTCGGTGACCCAGCCGCCGCGCCGGTCACCATAGACGCCGGTGGTTGAGAGATACCCGACCCAGTCCGGAAAGGCGCCGGCCTGGGCGAGGGCCGGGACCAGGGTGTTGAGGCCCGGACATCCTTCTGGTCCCGGCGGCGCGGTCAGCAGAAGCGCCTGGGTTTCGGCCAGAGCGCGGACAAGGCCTTTGCCGTCGTCCACGTGGATGGGCGTCACGCCGTCTGCGACCAGGGCGTCCGGCGCGCTGCGATGGGTCGCCACCACGTCCCAGCCCTCGGCCTTCAGCCGCCGGGCGAGCGCAGAGCCCGCGAAGCCGTAGCCGAAGACGAACAGGCGCAAGCGCTACTCCGCCGCGACCTTGGCCTGATGGCTGGCCAGCGCCTGGGCCCGCTCGGCGTTCCACGCCGAGACGCAAGGGATCTTGGTGAGGTCGGCCCGGTGGGCGTAGGCCCGGGCGATCTCGGCGACCTCCAGCAGCAGGCCGTCCTCCAGCGTGATCGGGTCCAGGCCGTAGCCCAACAGGCGGCCGTTCTCGACGGCGAGTTCGTTCTCGTCGGCCTCGACGCGCGGGTTGGCCAGGTGGGCCACTTCGGCCCCGGCCAGGCGGGCGACCATGCGGGCAAGATCGCGGACCCGCCAGCATTCGGTCATCTGGTTCATCACCTTCACCCGCTCGCCCCGCTCGGGCGGGTGGGCCAGCGCCAGCTCCACGCAGCGGACCGTGTCCTGGATGTTGATGAAGGCCCGGGTCTGGCCGCCGGCGCCGTGGACGGTCAGCGGATAGCCTACGGCCGCCTGCATGAGGAACCGGTTCAGCACCGTCCCGTAGTCGCCGTCGTAGTCGAAGCGGTTGATC
>NZ_JAPSKZ010000280.1 GCF_031181185.1 Phenylobacterium sp.
TCCGCTCGGCTCGCCCCCTCTTCGACGCCCAGGATGCGGCGAGCCTCGGCGACGCTCATGCGACCCGAGGGCTGCGCAGCCATGCCGGTCCGGCGGGTGGAGACGGCCAGCCAGAGCCCCAGCACCACCAGCACAATGCCTGAACCCCAGCGGCCGCTGACGCTGAGCCAGGCCGCGGCGGCGAAGGCGGCGATCGCCAGCCCGCCGGAGAGGAAGCGCCACTCCCGCCGTTTCAGCACCGGCTTGCCGCCGGTCGCGATCAGGAAGAGCGCCAGGGCCGCGCAGCCCAGGGCTACATAGATCATGCGGCTATTCCGCCGCGATCTTCTCGCTCTCGTCCAGGCCCGTGAAGCCCAACGCCCCCATAAGCGCCCGCAGCTCCTGGCGGGCGGCCACGTGCTGCAGCGACATGGCGACAGGCCGGATGGTCGGCGACAGGTCGGCGACCGTCAGCCCGAACGGGAACAGCTCGCGGTAGATCACCCGGTCCCGGAGGCCGGGGCCCACGCGGAAGCCGACCTTCCGCGAGAGCGCCGTGACCCGCTCGTCCAGGCGCTTGCGGTTGCGCGCCTCGGTCGGCGCCAGGCGGTTGCGCAGCACGACCCAGTCGGTCTGCCGGCCGGTGGCCAGCGCACGCGCCTTGCGGCAGCTCCAGACGGTCTCGGAATAGAGGCTGTGGCGCTTCAGCTCGAGCGTCACGGGATCCACTTGGCCCAGCATGTCGAAGTCGACGAAGCTGTCGTTCATCGGCGTGACGATCAGGTCGGCCTTGCCGTGGGCCGCGCGGCTGATCGCCGTGTCGCTCCCAGGCGTGTCGATCAATACGAAGTCGGCAGCCTCGCTCATCTCGGCGAAGGCGGCCTCGAAGCGCGCCAGCTGTTCGGCGTCGGGCGCCTTGGCCAGGGCGTCGCCGGCCGAGCTGATCGCGTGCTCCACAGGCATCGGCGCCTCGACCCCGTTGGCGGCCAGCCAAACCTTCCGGTTGGCGAAGAAGCGCCCCAGCGTCTGCTGCCGCAGGTCGAGGTCGAGGACGGCGACGCTGGCGCCGCCGTGCAGGAGGGCGGTGGCGATGTGGATGGCGATTGTGGACTTGCCCGCCCCGCCCTTCTCGTTGCCCACCACGATGACGCTGGCCTGGCCCATGGTCCCTGAAGCTCCCGACTCAATTCCTTAACGTGAGCCCTGTGCGCAGCCGCGCGTCAACGCGCCGATCGCCACGGCCTGTGGATGGACTTCCGCCGCCGGCCTGGCGTAAGCCCGCGGCATGAGCCTGCCGATCGTCCGCACCGTCGCCGACCTCCGCGCCCGCGTGGCCGCCTGGAAGGCCGCCGGAGACCGCGTGGGCCTGGTGCCGACGATGGGCGCCCTGCACGAGGGCCACCTGTCGCTCGTGCGGCTGGCGCGCACCCGCGCCCACCGGGTGGTCGCCAGCGTCTTCGTCAACCCGACCCAATTCGCCCCGAACGAGGACTTCGACGCCTATCCGCGCAGCGAGGCGCGCGACGCCGAGCTTTTGGAAAGCGCCGGCTGCGACCTGCTCTTCGCGCCTGACGTTGGCGAGATGTACCCGGACGGGTTCGCCACCACCATCACCGTCTCCGGCGTCTCCGAGCCGCTGGACGGTCAGGCCCGCCCCGGCCACTTCGCCGGCGTCGCCACCGTCGTGGCCAAGCTGCTCAACCAGGCCCAGCCGCACGTCGCCGTCTTCGGCGAGAAGGACTACCAGCAACTCCAGGTGATCCGCCGCCTGGTTCGCGACCTCGACCTGCCTGTGGAGATCGTGGGGGGGCCGACCGCCCGGGCCGAGGACGGCCTCGCCCTCTCCTCCCGCAACGCCTACCTGAGCCACGAGGAACGCCTCGTGGCGGCCCGCCTGAACCAGGTCCTGCGCGAGGCCGTCGCCGCCCTGAACGCGGGCGAGCGGGTGGACGCGGTCGAGACCCGCGCCGTCGACGCCCTGACCGCCGCGGGCTACGCGCGCGTGGACTATGTCGAGGTGCGCGACGCGGCCGACCTCTCGCGCATCGGTCCGGGTCCCGCCGACCGTCCGGCCCGCATCCTGGCCGCCGCCGTCCTGGGCCGCACCCGCCTCATCGACAACATGGCGGTCTGAAGCGCTGCCGCGGCGCGTCGTCGCATGGCAATGCGCCCAGGCGCTTTCTTCACCGTTCCAACCTTAGCCTCGGGCCTGCGCGCAGCTTGAGTAGAGGCCGCGCGTCGTCGGCGGCGGTTCCGCCGGGGGTCGGGGACCAGGGCCTATGCCGCTTTACAAGTACGACGGCTCCGCCGCGGCGGAGACCGCCGCGCCCGTCACGCAGTTCTTCGGCACCGACGGAGTCGACACCCACTCAGGCACGGCCGCGGCCGAAGGCTTCTGGGGCGGTCCCGCCGACCTGATGACCGGCGGAGGCGGCGACGATTCCTACTGGCTGAAGTCCCGCCAGGACCAGGTGGTCGAGCTCGTGGCCGGCGGCGTCGACAAGATCACGGCCTGGCACAGCGTCACGCTCGCCGACCATCCGCACGTCGAGAACGTCCACGTCGCCGGCGAGCGGCTGTACGTCGCCGGCAACGCGCTAGACAACATCGTGGAGGGCGGCGCGGGCGGGCAGCAGGTCTACGGTGGCGCGGGTCAGGACGTGCTGGTCGGCGGCGCGGGCGCCGACGTCTTCATCGTCTACAGGGGCGAAGGCAACGACGTCGTCCAGGACTTCTCGGTCGCGGAGGACAAGGTCCGCCTGAAGGCGGGCTTCACCAGCTTCGACCAGGTCAAGGGCCGGCTTTCGCAGCAGGGCGCCGACGTGA
>NZ_JAPSKZ010000281.1 GCF_031181185.1 Phenylobacterium sp.
GCTGGACATGACCACGCCCGGGATCAAGGTCGACCCGATCATCACGCTCGCCGGCGAGCACGAGGTGAACCAGGTCTTCTTCGACGAGGTGCGGGTCCCGAAGTCCGGCCGCCTGGGCGAGGAGAACCAGGGCTGGACGGTGGCCAAGTACCTCCTGGAGTTCGAGCGGGGCGGCGGCTCGGCGCCGGGCCTGAAGGTGGCGCTGGAGCGGGTGCGCCGGATGGAGCACGACGACCCGCACGCCCGGCGGCGGTGGGCGGCCTCGGCCATCGAGGTCGAGGCCATCGAGATGTCCGAGCAGCGGGTGCTGAGCGCGCTCGCGTCGGGGCGCAATCCGGGCCCGGCGTCGTCGATGCTGAAGGCGCAAGGGACCGAAGCCATGCAGCGGATCGACGAGCTGGCGATCGACGCCGCCGGCCCCTACGCGGGCGTCGACCAACCCGAGGCCCGCCAGCCCGGCTCCAACGTGACGCCGGTCGGGCCGGACCACAGTCTGACCGCAATGGCCAGGTACCTGAACAACCGGGCCGCCTCGATCTACGGCGGCTCCAACGAGATCCAACGGGACATCATCGCCCGGCTCGTGCTGGGCCTTTAGCAAGGGAGGACAGACGTGACGCTCAACCTTCGCCGTCCGCATCGCACCTATTCCATCACCCAGCTCTGCAAGGAGTTCGGAGCCACGCCACGGGCGCTGCGCTTCTACGAGGAGCAGGGGCTGCTTTCGCCGGCCCGCCGGGACATGACCCGGATCTATTCCTACAAGGACCGCGCCCGTCTGGCGCTGATCGTGCGGGGCCGCAAGGTGGGGCTCTCGGTCGCCGAGATCCGCGACATCCTCGACCTCTACGACGAGGAGGGCGAACCGGCCCAGAACGCGCACGCGCTGAAGATCTTCAAGCGCCGCATCGATGCGCTGATGGCCCAGCGCCAGGCGGTCGAGGAAGCCATCGAGGCCCTGAAGCAGGCGTCCGGCCGGCTGCAGCAGAAGTACTTCCCCGAGGGCCATCTGCCGGCCTGAGGCCCCTCGCAAGGAGGGAAAGGCGCCGTCGCCCGCGCACTGGCCCTTGCGGCGCGGGCGGCCGTGTGCTTTCGCCGATGGTCCTACTTACCGAAGATAGGATCATGGACACCTTGCTCATCCCCCGACGCCCGCATGCTTCTCCAACGCCGCCGCACGCGCGCGCGGCGCTGCTCGAGGATCCGGGGTTCGGCAAGGTATTCACCGACCACATGGTCACGGTGCGCTGGACCGAAGGGAAGGGCTGGCACGACGCGCAGGTCTGCCCGCGCGAGCCGTTCCAGCTGGATCCGGCCGCGGCCGTGCTGCACTACGCCCAGGAGATCTTCGAAGGCCTGAAGGCGTATCGCACCCGCGGCAACGATGTGGTGCTGTTCCGGCCGCAGGCGAACGCCCAGCGGTTCCGCGAGTCCGCCGACCGGATGGCCATGCCGCTGCTGCCGCCGGACCTGTTCCTGGGCGCCATCGAAAGCCTGGTCCGCACCGACGCCGACTGGATCCCGACGGGCGAGGGGAGCCTCTACCTGCGCCCCTTCATGATCGCCACCGAGGCCTTCCTCGGCGTGCGACCGGCGGCCGAATACACCTTCTGCGTCATCGCCTGCCCGGTGGGCGCCTACTTCAAGGGCGGGGCCAAGCCGGTCACCGTCTGGGTGTCGGACAACTACACCCGCGCGGCGCCCGGCGGTACGGGCGCGGCCAAGTGCGGCGGCAACTACGCCGCCAGCCTGGTCGCCCAGGCCGAGGCGATCAAGAACGGCTGCGACCAGGTCGTCTTCCTGGACGCGGCCGAGCACCGCTACGTGGAAGAGCTAGGCGGGATGAACGTGTTCTTCGTCTTCGACGACAACACGATCGTCACCCCGCCACTGGGCGGCACCATCCTGCCGGGCGTGACGCGGGATTCGATCCTGACGCTCGCCAAGGACGCGGGGCTGACCGTGCAGGAGCGGCTCTATTCCTTCGACGAGTGGCAGGCCGACGCCAAGAGCGGCCGGCTGCGCGAGGCCTTCGCCTGCGGCACCGCCGCGGTGCTGGCCGCCATCGGCGAGATCCGCCACGCCGGCGGGTCGTTCAAGATCGCCGACGGCCTGGACGGCCCGGTCACCTGCAAGCTGCGCGACCAGCTGACCGGCATCCAGCGCGGCACGGCGCCGGACCCGTACGGCTGGGTGCACAGGATCGATATGGAAGGCTGAAGGCGAGGCTGAGGCTCCGGCCTCAGCCGACCGCCACTCTCGAGAGGCGCGGGGCGGCCCTGGCCTCCTCGGCCTCGTCGCCGTGCAGCTCCATCAGGGACTCCATCAGGTCCTCCTCGGCGCTGGAGCAGACGCCCAGCACGACCGCCTCGTCGGTGCCCTCGGGCGCGACGTAGGCGTGGCCCATGGTGCTGTCGCCGCGCCATCGCCTCCAGCGCCAACGACGGAGCACTGGGCGTACGACACCTTTGTCGCGCGCTGAAAGGTGGGATCACCGAGCCCGCGTATGTGACCTTCAACCTGGACGCGGCCGGCAAGCCGTCGCGGATCACCATGAAGGCCGTCTCGCCCGTGGCCGACTTCAGCTACGACTACCACGACCTGGACTTCCGGCCGGTGGCCGCGAAGTAGCCGCGGCCGCCATCATCCGACGGGGTCTTGCGCTGGCGCAGCGGCGCCGTAGCCTCACGCGCGAAGCCGTGGGGAAACATTGGCCTCGATCACCATCCACGATGTGGCCGAGCGGGCGGGCGTCTCGATCAAGACCGTCTCGCGCGTCGCCGGCCGCACGTTCGGCTCCT
>NZ_JAPSKZ010000282.1 GCF_031181185.1 Phenylobacterium sp.
TGCGGGTGAAGGTGGCGACCCCCGAGAACGACTCCGCCAGCACCTTGGCCCGCTCGGCCAGGCGGCGGGCGACGGCCGCGTGCAGCAGGATGTCGTCCAGCACGATGCGCTCGGACACGCCGCGCTTGATCCGGCTGAAGACATAGCTGCCCTGTTCGCCCTTCTCGCCGGTCCAGGCGCCGTCGCCTTCCTCGGCGTAGAGGTCCAGCCGCTTGGCCGCCACCGCGGGATCCCCGCCGCCGTCGGCGAACAGGCCGGCCAGCGCCGCCTGCTCGATGGCGAAGGCCGGCGCCCGCGTCGCCAGGCGCTCGATGTTGGCCCGCGCCGCCCGCGAGCCGTTCACCAGCCGCAGCAGGTCGGGCCCCGCCAGCCGCTCGCCGGACGACAGGTCCAGCATGGCGCCGTCCGTGCCCTCGTCGACGAGATAGGTCTCGAGTTCGCTGTCGTCCTTCAGGTAGCGCGAGGACTTGCCCTTCGCGGCCTTATAGAGCGGCGGCTGGGCGATATAGAGGTAGCCCCGCTCGATCACCTCCGGCATCTGCCGGTAGAAGAAGGTCAGCAGCAGGGTCCGGATGTGGGCGCCGTCGACGTCGGCGTCCGTCATGATGACGATCTTGTGGTAGCGCAGCTTCTCGATGTCGAAGTCGTCGCGGCCGATGCCGGCGCCGAGCGCCGTGATCAGCGTGCCCACCTGATCCGACGACAGCATCTTGTCGAAGCGGGCCCGCTCCACGTTCAGGATCTTGCCGCGCAGGGGGAGGATCGCCTGGTTCTCGCGGTTTCGCGCCTGCTTGGCCGAGCCGCCGGCGGAGTCACCCTCGACCAGGAACAGTTCCGATTTGGCGGGGTCCTTCTCCTGGCAGTCGGCAAGCTTGCCGGGCAGGGAGGTGATGTCGAGCGCCGACTTGCGGCGGGTCAGCTCCCGCGCCTTTCGGGCGGCTTCCCGGGCGGCGGCGGCCTCGGCGATCTTCTGGACGATCATCCGGGCTTCGTTCGGATGCTCCTCGAACCAGGTCGAGAGCCCCTCGCTGACGAGGTTCTCCACGGCGGGGCGGACCTCGGACGAGACCAGCTTGTCCTTGGTCTGCGACGAGAACTTCGGGTCGGGCACCTTCACCGACAGGACGCAGGTCAGGCCTTCGCGGGCGTCCTCGCCTGAAACCGAGACCTTCTCGCGCTTGGCCGCGCCCGATTGCTCGGCATAGCCCGTGATGATGCGCGTGAGCGCCGAGCGGAACGCCGCCAGGTGGGTGCCGCCGTCACGCTGCGGGATGTTGTTCGTGAAGCAGAGGACGTTCTCGTGGTAGCCGTCGTTCCACCAGAGCGCCATGTCCAGCTCGACGGTGTCCTTGCGGCCGCGCACCACGATCGGGCTCTTGATCAGCGGATGCTTGGCCTTGTCGAGGTGGCGCACGAAGGCCTCGATGCCGCCCTCATAGCTCATGACCTCCTCGAAGGGCTCGGCCCCGCGGTGGTCCTTCAGCCAGATGGTCACGCCCGAATTCAGGAACGCCAGCTCGCGCAGGCGGTGCTCCAGGGTCTTCAAGTCGAACTCGATGAAGCGGAAGGTCTCCAGCGACGGGAGGAAGGTGACCTCGGTGCCGGTCAGGAACTCGCCGTTCTCGCGCTTGGGCGACACGCCGGTCACCTTCAGCGGCGAAACCGCGTCGCCCCTGCGGAACTCCATCTCGTGCTGCTGGCCGTTCCGATGGATCTTCAGCTTCAGGAAGTCGGACAGGGCGTTCACGACTGAGACGCCCACGCCGTGCAGGCCGCCCGAGACCTTGTAGCTGTTCTGGTCGAACTTACCGCCGGCGTGCAGCTGGGTCATGATGACCTCGGCCGCCGAGACGCCTTCGCCCTCGTGGATGTCGGTGGGGATGCCGCGGCCGTCGTCGGTGACCGTGCACGAGCCGTCCGGATTGAGGATCACCTCGACCCTCGTGGCCCAGCCCGCCAGGGCCTCGTCGATGGCGTTGTCCACCACCTCGTAGACCATGTGGTGCAGCCCCGAGCCGTCGTCGGTGTCGCCGATGTACATGCCCGGGCGCTTGCGCACCGCGTCCAGGCCCTTCAGCACCTTGATGGACTCCGCGCCGTACTCGGCCGCGCCGTTGCCGTTCGTTTCGGTGTCTTCGCTCATTCTTCGTCCGATGGGGGCGCGTCTGCGGGAAGAAGTGGCCCTGCGGCCCGACGGCGCCTAGGCTGCGGGCGTGAAACCCGCGAAACTTGCTTCGTTATATAGGGTTCAAAGCTGATTCTGCACGTTTTTCACCAGCTCGGCGCGTGGGCCAATCGGCGCATCCTCGCCCGGCTCGCGGCCTTGGCGCTCGCGGCCGGCTCAGCGGCACCGGCTGTTGCCGCGCCGGCCGCGGACACGCCTCCGGACTGGCTGCGGCGCCCCTCCGGCGAAGACCTCGCCGCCGCCTACCCCGAGATCGCCCGTCGATTGATGCTCCCCGGCTATGCCGTGATCTCCTGCGGAACGAGCGATCTGGGCGAGCTCCGGGACTGCAAAACCGACGTCGAGAGGCCCGCGGGGCTCGGCTTTGGCCACGCAACGCTGTCGCTGGCGCCCACCTTCCGGATGCGGCCGAGGCACGTCGGCGGACGGCCCGTCGCCGGCGGGAAGGTCCGCATCCCCATGCGTTTCACCCTTGAGCCCGCGGAGCAGCTCGAGGTGGCGCAACCGCCAGCGGGTCCGCGCCTCGATCTCGGCCTGAGATTGGCGGACCTCTTCAAGGCGAGCGAAAAGGTGGAGGCCAGCTACCTGAAGATCGCTCGTGAGCTGGAATTC
>NZ_JAPSKZ010000283.1 GCF_031181185.1 Phenylobacterium sp.
CCCAGGTCGGGATGTTCGTCGGCATCGTGAAGGGCGTCACCGCCACGCTCGAGCGCAGCCGCGCCGACCTGATGATCCTGCCGGCCAAGATGGAGAGCCTGATCAACTCGGGCGGCGGGACGCTGCCGGCTCGCCTGCAGCCGCAGCTGTACCTGCATCCGGAGGTCACCGAGGTGGCCGCCTGGGACATCGAGGGCGGCCGCTGGGTCAACCAGCCGAAGGCCGGCGAGAAGGCCGTCACTACCTATGTCGACGTCAACATGGTCGACACCCGTCCGGGCGCAGTGACCCTGCCCACGGACTACACCGAGGCCACGCGCCTGGCGCTGATGGAGCCCTATGCGGTGGCCATCGACCGCAGCCAGCTGAAGCGGCTGGGCGTGAAGCTGGGCGACAGCGCCTCCCTGAACGGCAAGACCGTCCGCGTCCGGGCGATCCTCGAAGGCTATCCGAACATCAACAACGCCGCGGTCGTGGCCTCGCGCGACACCGTCCGCCTGCTGGGCTTCAACCGGGACCAGTCCAAGACCGGGCCGCTGATGGTGAGGATCCAGGATCCCGCACGCGCCGCGACGGTGCGCGACCAGCTGAACGCCACCGCCAAGGGCGCCTACCGCGCCTGGACCCGCGAGGAGCTGCGGGCGGCCAATGAAGGCGCGCTGATGTCCGAGCAGATCATCGGCATCTTCATCGGCTTCTCGGTCTTCCTGGGCTTCCTGATCGGCGTCGGCATCACCTCCCAGACGCTCAGGGGCGCGATCCTGTCGTCGATCAAGGAGTTCGCGAGCCTGCGCGCCCTGGGCGTCTCGATGGGCTCGCTGCGGATGATCGTCATGGAGCTGTCGGTGTGGGTCGGCTTGGTGGGCCTCGTCGCCACGGGCCTCTTCACCTTCGGCGTCTTCCTGCTGGCCAAGAACGGCGGCCTGCCGATGGGCTTCCCCGTCCCGTGGGTGGTCGGCGTCTCCACCCTGCTGCTCGTGATCTCGGGCGCGTCCGGGCTGCTGGCCCTGGGCGTCCTGAAGAAGAGCCAACCTGCGGACCTGCTGCGATGAGCACGAACAAGACCGCGATCCAGGCCCACGGCGTCTACAAGCGCTTCAAGACCGGCCGCACGCACATCGAGGTGCTGAAGCGCGTCGATTTCGACGCCCGCCACGGCGAGGTGACGATGGTCATGGGGCCGTCGGGCTCGGGCAAGTCCACGCTGGTGGCGGCGCTGTCGGGCCTGCTCAAGCCGGACGAGGGCTCGGTCCGGGCGCTGGAGACCGACCTCTGGGACCTGCGCCCGGGCAAGCTGGACCGGTTCCGGCTCGACCACTGCGGCTTCATCTTCCAGGGCTTCAACCTGTTCTCGGCCCTGACGGCGCTGCAGCAGGTCGAGATCATCCTGAAGTACCAGGGCCATCCGAAGGCCGTCGCCCGCGAGAGGGCCGCCAAGGCGCTCGAGGAAGTGGGCCTGGGCAAGCGCCTGAATTCGCGGCCCGCCGAGATGTCTGGCGGCGAGAAGCAGCGGGTGGCCATTGCGCGTGCGCTGGCCAAGGACCCGCGCCTGGTCTTCGCCGACGAGCCCACCTCGGCCCTCGACGGCGAGAACGGCCAGATCGTCATCCGCCTGCTGCAGCGGGCCGCGAAGCAGCACGGCGCGGCCGTGATCTGCGTGACCCACGACCCGCGGCTGGAAGCCTACGCCGACCGCATCATCCACCTGGAGGACGGGAACATCCTGGAGGATCGCCGCGCCGCGCCGCCGGCCGCCTCCGCTCCCGAACGCCGCCCCGAACCCGAGCTCGTTGGAGCCTAGAGACCCATGCCTGCCATCTTCCGCAACCGCTTCGTCTGGATTGCCCTCCTCGTCCTCGTGCTGGGCGGCGGCGGCTTTGTCTTCATGCAAGGCCAGGCCAAGGCCAAGAAGGCCGCCGAGGCGAAGGCGGCCGCCGAGGTCAAGCCCAGCCCCTACGCGGCGGTGGCCAACGGCAAGGCCGACGTGGAAGGCGGCATCATCCAGGTCGCCGCCCGCCGCGCCGGCGTGGTCGAGGAGGTGCTGGTCCAGGAAGGCGACGACGTGGTGAAGGGCCAGATCCTCGCCAGGCTGGAGGACGACGAGCCCCGGCTGCAGGCCGAGCGCGCCGCCGCGGAAGTCCGCCAGGCCCGCGCCGCGCTGGCGCTGCTGGAAGTCCAGCTCTCGGCCGCCCAACGCGAGGAGCGCCGGATGCAGGGCCTCGCACCGTCGAATTTCGTGGCCGCCCAGAAGCTCGACCAGGCCCGCGACGCGGTCCGCGAGGCCCACGCCAAGATCATGGCCCAGCAGGCCGTGGTGGAGACCGCCGAGGCCCGGCTGAACGAGGCGCGCTACGACCAGGAGCTCAGCGTGATCCGGGCGCCCGCCGACGGCCGCATCGTGCGCCGCTACGCCAACCCGGGCGCCGGCGCCTCGACCCTGAACGTCTCCAACATGTTTGACCTGGAGCCCCGCGCTGGCCGCATTGTCCGCGCCGAAATCGCCGAAGGCGCCCTGCCCTTCGTGGCGGTCGGCCAGACGGTGAAGATGTCGCCCGAGAGCGACCCCACCAAGACCTTCGACGGTCGCGTGCTGCGCCGCGCCGCGGTGTTCGGCGCCCGCAAGCTGCAGTCGGACGACCCGAACGAGCGCACCGACGACCGCGTGATCGAGGTGGTCGTGGACTCGTCCAGCGCCCCCTTCCTGATCGGCCAGCGCGTGCTGGTGAAGTTCATGCGCCAGCACCAGGCGCAGATCGTGTCCGCGCCGAACGGCTAGGCGGTTCCCCAAGCGC
>NZ_JAPSKZ010000284.1 GCF_031181185.1 Phenylobacterium sp.
GAACATCGGCAACCCCTCCGAGAAGACGATCCTGGAACTGGTGGACCTGGTGCTGGCGCTGACCGGCTCGACGTCGGAGGTGGTCTTCCAGGCGCTGCCGACGGACGATCCCAAGCGGCGGCGGCCGGACATCTCCAAGGCCGAGCGGCTGCTGGGCTGGACGCCCAAGACCCCGCTGGAACAGGGCCTGCGGGCGACGATCCGCTGGTTCGAGGAACGCGACGGCGGGGCGAAGCGCCGCCGCCGGGGCGAGGGCCTGCGGCTGAGCGCCTAGGGGAGACGCGGCCCTTCTCCCGGAAGGTGAGAAGGGCGCTAGACCTCGAGCAGGGCGTATTCGACGCCGACGTCACGGTTCAGGACCGGCTTGGCCACGTTGTAGACCGGCACGCCCCGAGCGGTGCGGCCCTCGTAGGCGCCGCGGTGGGCGTGGCCGTGCACGGCGCACTTGACGCCCTCGAAGCGGTCGATGGTCTCGCCCATGCGGGCCGAACCCAGGAAGGCGAAGATCTCGGGCGGCTCGCCTTCCACGGTCTCCAGCACCGGCGAGTAGTGGGTCACGACGACGATGCGGTCGGTGCGCAGCATGCGCAGGGACGTCTCGAGCTTGAGGTTCTCGTCGACGGCGGCCTGGACGAAGGACTTGATCTCGGGCTCGCCGAACGCCGAGAGCATGTAGCGGCCGAAGCCGCCCACGAAGCCCTTGCAGCCGGCGAAGCCCACGCCGCCGATCTCGAACGCCTCGCCGTCCAGGACCTTCATGCCGGCCTGGTGCAGGATGCGGGCGATTTCCTGCGGCTGCCCGCATTCGAAGTCGTGGTTGCCCAGCACGCCCACCACGGGGATCGAGCAGGACTGCAGGTCCTCGGCCAGGATCTCGGCCTCGGGCGTCTTGCCGAAGTTGGTCAGGTCGCCGCACAGGGCCAGGACGTCGGCCTCCTGGCTGATGCGGGCGAAGAGATCGCGGTAGGGGTGCTTGTGGTTCTCGCCGACGTGCAGGTCACCGATCGCCGCGACCCGCAGGTGGCCGTTGGGCGATCCGTCAGGCGATAGGCTCATGCCGCTCCTCCAGGCCCTTGCCGACGACGTCGGCGAAGCCCCATTCGCTGATGTCCATGACGTAGTCCCGCGGGCTGAACAGGCGGCCGCGGCAGACCTTCACGCGCGCCGGTGGCAGGCCGACCTGGGCCTTCAGGCGCGCCGAGAGCTCGTCCATGACCCAACGCGGGATCAGGTCGCGCTCCGTGGGATAGATGAAGCGGAAGTTCAGGAGGTGGGTGAGCAGCACCTCCCAATACGGCTCCATGTAGGTCATGAGCCGCTGCCACTCGATCCGGTCGTTGGCGCGCAGGATCACGTGGACCACGTCGGCGCCGTCGTACCGGTAGCGGTCCTGGATGAACATCTTCGAGACCAGCAGCTCGGTCGGCGGGGTGATCTTGGCCTGGGTGCCGTAGACGTTGATGGTGTCGTTGTTGACGAACCAGGCGTCGGTGACCGGCGCTGTGCCGTTCGACATGGCGAAGATCACGTCGAAGAAGCGGTTGTCCTGCCAGACCTTGGCGATCCAGCGCTCGTCCTCGACGTCGGTGCGGTAACCGCGCTCCTGGAAGTAGGCGAGGATCTTGGGGTAGTCGCCGGCCTTGCAGAAGACGTCGAGGTCCTTCGTCGGACGCACGATCCCGGTGTAGGCGGTCACCGCATAGGTGCCTGACAGCAGGAAGGGGATGCCGGACTCAGTGAGCAGCTTGAGGCTCTCGGCGTAAAAGGCCTCGGCGTCGGGCGGCGGCTCGAAGGCGGCGGCGTCATAGGGCTGCGACATACGCGGGTGGCTTCATTCCTCGGGAGGGGCGAGACGCCCCACGCCGAAACGGCGCCGCACCGGTCAAGTTCCTGCCCCCATCCGGTCCCGTGGGCGTTGGCGGCGGGGTCCGGATCGGGTACCTTCAAAGCCAAGCATCCTTCTGAAAAATTTATTTCCAGCCAAGCTGGAACCGGGCGCAACCGAACGTCGTTTTGGCCGCAGGGCGGGGGTGTGTCTTGGCGCGAACCCGAGCCTTTTCGAGGCTCTGGCGGCGCCGGGAATATCCCCACCGCAGCCATCGCCATGCCCTCGGGGGAACCATGTCAGCCAACGTCGTTGCGAAGTCCGCCAAGGCCGCCGCCAAGCCGCGGCGCGCCGTCAAGTCTGCGGACGAGGTGGATACCGGCCAACTTCTGGCCGCGCTGCGCGCCTTCCGGCGCGGCGACTTCTCGGTGCGGATGCCGCGCGGGCTGACCGGCGTGGCCGGCGAGATCGCCGAAGCCTTCAACGACGTGGTCGAACTGAACGACCGCATGACCAAGGAATTCGAGCGGCTGGGCGACACCGTCGGCCGCCAGGGCAAGATCAGCCACCGCGCCAAGCTGCCGGGCGCGCAGGGGTCGTGGTCGTTCGCCGTCGACGCGGTGAACACCCTCATCACCGACATGATCCACCCCACGGCCGAAATGGCCCGCGTGATCGGCGCCGTGGCCAAGGGCGACCTCAGCCAGACGATGGACCTGGAGAACGAGGAGCGCCCGCTGCGGGGCGAGTTCCTGCGGATCGGCAAGGTCGTGAACACCATGGTGGGCCAGCTGGGCTCGTTCGCCTCGGAAGTGACCCGGGTGGCGCGGGAAGTGGGCACCGAGGGCAAGCTGGGCGGCCAGGCGCAGGTGAAGGGCGTGGCCGGCACCTGGAAGGACCTGACCGACAACGTGAACTTCATGGCCGCCAACCTGACGGGTCAGGTGCGGAAC
>NZ_JAPSKZ010000285.1 GCF_031181185.1 Phenylobacterium sp.
CGATCAGCCGGTCAACGAGCGCCTGGTCGGCGTCGTAGGCCCAGCATTCGTCCATCTTGCCGTCGCGGATCGAGTAGACGAACAGCCGCTCCACCTCGGCGCCGTCGGGACCCATCGCTTCGCGCACGAGCAGGCCGCCGCGGACCTCGCCCACCATGATGTCGACGATGCGGATCAGCCGGCGCTGCGTCCGTTGCGAGAAGTCCGTCAGCGCCTTCAGCGCCGCCGCCTTGCCGCGATGAACGCCGCTCAGCCGGTGGCGGCCGCCGTAGTGAAGCGTGAAGTCGTCGGCGTAGAGGCCGAACATGGTCGGCACGTCGCCGGCCTCCCAGGCCTTGGCGTAGCGGGTGAGGACGGCGCGGAGATCGGTGTTGCTCATTGGGGGCTCCGAAGCTTGGCCGCACCTTAGCTCGCGCCTCCCGTCGACGCTTCGATCGAGACCGAACCAACCCGGCGCAGACTGGGCTAGGCTCGGCGCATGAGGCTCGGACCCGACATTGCCCGCGTGGCGGCCCTGCTGGGCGACCCCGCCCGCGCCAACATGCTGAGCGCGCTGCTGGGCGGCCAAGCCCTGACCGCCGGCGAACTCGCCCGGGAGGCAGGCGTCACCGCCCAGACCGCCAGCACCCATCTGGCGAAGCTCGAGGACGGCGGGCTGCTGCTCCGCCGCCGCCAGGGGCGGCACAGCTACTTCGCGCTCGCGGGGGCGGACGTGGCCGAGGTGCTTGAGCAGCTGATCGTCGTGGCCGAACGCGCCGGGCACCATCGCACCCGCCCGGGGCCGAAGGATCCGGCGCTGCGACGGGCGCGCGTCTGCTACGACCATCTGGCTGGCGACGCCGGCGTGACCCTGCTCGACGCCCTCCTCGCCGACGGACGCATCCGCGAAACGGAAGGCGCCCTGCTGCTGACCGACGACGGTTGGGCCTTCGCCCGAGCCTTCGGCGTGGTGCTGCCGAATGCCGGGCGCCGCCCCGTCTGCAAGGCCTGCCTGGACTGGAGCGCGCGGCGCAATCACCTGGCGGGCGTGCTGGGCGCGGCGCTGCTGACCCGGATCTACGAGCTCGGCTGGGCGCATCGGCAGGACGGGACCCGCGTCGTCCAGTTCACATCCCCAGGCCTGCGCGCCTTCGAGGCGGCCTTTGCGCCGCTGCCGCAGCAGAACTGACACGATCGCGTCGCTGAACCGATAAGAAGCGCGGCTATGCGGGGCCCCCTCAAGCACTTGGGGGTTTCCATGAAGTCCACGCTCTTCGCCGCGGCCGCGGCGTCCGTCCTCGCTTTCGCGTACCCGGCTCTCGCGGACGACGCGGCGCCCACCGACGTCGAGGAGCTGGTGGTCACCGGCCGGGCCGGTTCGGAGGCGCAGCGGAAGGTCGAGGCGAGCTACGCGATCACGACCGTGTCCGAGGAGAAGCTGCGCCTCCAGTCCCCGCCGAGCGTGGCCGAGGTGCTGAAGAACGTGCCGGGCCTTTGGGTGGAGGCCTCGGGCGGGGTCGGCGGCGCCAATATCCGCGCCCGCGGCATCCCGATCGAGGGCTTCGCCGCCATCGCCCTGCAGGAGGACGGCCTGCCGGTCCAGCACGACGGCGGCCTGGGCTTCCTCAATCCCGACTTCTCGTTCCGCATGGATGAAACGGTGGAGCGCATCGAGGTCGTCCGCGGCGGACCGTCGTCGATCTTCGCCTCCTACGCGCCGGGCGGCACGATCAACTTCCTGACCCGCAAGCCGACGGAGGCGTTCGAGGGACTGGCGAAGGCCGAGGTGGGCGACTGGGGCTACTGGCGGGGCGACGCCTGGATGGGCGGCATGGTCGGCGGCTTCCGGCTGGGCCTGGGCGGCTTCTACCGGCAGGACGACGGCGTCCGCGATCCGGGCTTCGACGCGAACAAGGGCGGCCAGGTGCGCTTCCAGGTCGGCCGCGACTTCGAAGGCGGCTCGATCGACTTCAACGTCAAGCACGTCGACGACAACACCATCTTCTACCTGCCCGTGCCGCTGACGTTCGACGCCAACGGCGACACCGCCGAAATCCCTGGGTTCGACGCCAACTACGGCACCCTGGCCGGCCCGGAGACCGGCCGCCTGACCTTCCGCACCCGCGGCGGCCCCTTCGCCTTCGACCAAACCAAAGGCGCCGACCTGAAGCTGACCCAGTACACCCTGCAAGGCTCGTTCGAACTCGCCGGCTGGGAGATCAAGGAAGGCTTCCGCTACCGCACCAGCGACCTGACCCGTTCCGGCTTCTTCCCGAACAGCCCGGAAGCGGCGTCGGCCCGCATCGCCCGCGACGTGGCGCGCGGGGCCTCGCTGGGCGTGGTCTCCGGCCGGCTCACCTACGTGAACGGCGGCGAGGCGTTCGACGTGGCCGGCCAGAACGGCACGGGCCTGGTCATGGACGCCTTCCTGCGCACCCAGGACATCAAGCTGGACGAGGTGATCAACGACCTGCGCGTCACGCGCACCTTCGACGTCGGCGGCCAGACCCACGACGTGGCGCTCGGCGTCTATTATGCCCGGGCGGAGGAGAGCTTCCTGCAGCAGGGCGCGGCGGTTCTGGTCGACGTGCGCGAGAACGCCCGTCTGCTGAACCTGGTGGGTCTCAACGCCGGCGGCCAGGTGGTCGCGAACTTCACCGACAACGGCTTCTCCCGGTACGGCAGCCAGTTCGACAACGCCGAGGGGGAAAGCACGACCTGGGCGGTCTACGCCGCCGATGAGTGGAGCCTGACCGACCGGCTGCGGGTGGACTTCGGCGTTGTCGAACTG
>NZ_JAPSKZ010000286.1 GCF_031181185.1 Phenylobacterium sp.
CTCCGACCGCCCCGAGCGGCCCCGTCGACGGCGGCTCCCTCGGCTCCGCGGCCCCGGGCTCGGAACAGGACTTCGTGGTCAACGTCGGCGACCGCGTCTACTTCGACCTCGACAGTTACGAGATCCGCCCCGACGCCTATCCGCGTCTGGACGCCCAGGCGGCCTGGCTGCTGCGCTATCCGCAGGTCACGGTCCGCATCGAGGGCAACGCCGATGAACGCGGCACCCGCGAATACAACCTGGCCCTCGGCGCCCGCCGCGCCGAATCGGTCCGCACCTACCTGATCCAGCGCGGCGTCCCGGCCTCGCGCATCGACACGATCAGCTACGGCAAGGAACGTCCGATCGCCGCCGGCTCCAACGAAGAGGCCTGGGCGCGCAACCGCAACGCCCACACCGCGATCGTCTCCGGCGCCGTGCGCTAGGCCGCCGCTGCGGCAGGCAGGTTGAAGGGGCGGCCGGGCACCGGCCGCCCCTTTCCTTTTGACCGTCGCCCGCGCCCCCGGCTAGATCGGAGCCTTCCTGCGGGGGAATGCTCATGGTGGATCTGGATGCGGCGGGCGGCGCGGCGGCCGGGGGCCTGCTGGCCGGGGCGATCGAACGGCCGACGGGGCAGGCCGGCGATGCGCACGGGATCTGCACCGACTGCGGCCAGCCCGTCGAGGGCAAGTTCTGCTCCAACTGCGGCCAGCCGACCCATGTCCACCGCTCGCTGCTGCACCTCGGTGAGGAGATCCTGCACGGGGTCCTGCACTTCGACGCCCGCATCTGGCGCACCCTGCCGCTTCTGGCGTTCAATCCGGGCCGTCTGACGCGGGAGTGGGTCCAAGGCCGCCGCACCCGCTACGTCTCGCCGCTGGCGATGTTCCTGTTCACCGTCTTCCTGATGTTCTTCGTGTTCAGCTTCAGCGGCGGGCTCGAGGCGGGAGTGCAATCCCCTCCCGGCCGCAGCGAACAGGCCGCGCTCGCCAGGCAACTGGAGGAGGCGAGGGCGGATCTCGCGGCAGCCCGCGCGGAGGGGGATGCGATTTCGGCCAGCGTCTACGAAGCCCTGACGGTCACGCTGGAGCGCCAGCTTGGCGACCAGTCCCCCGCCGACGCCGGCGATTCTGATGGCGTGCCCGCGAGCAAGTGGCAGGGTTCGCAGGTTCGCGACGCACTGGCCTCGGGAGAGCTGAAGATCAATACCGGTTGGAAGAGCTTCGACAAGGTGCTGACCAAGAAGCTGATGAATCCGGAGCTTGCGCTCTACAAGATTCAGCAGACCGCCTACAAATTCAGCTTCCTGTTGATCCCGATCTCGATCCCTTTCGTGGCCCTGCTGTTCTTGTGGCGGGGCGGCTTCACCCTCTACGACCACGGCGTGTTCGTCCTCTATTCGCTGACGGCCATGTCGATCCTGATGATGCTCGTCTCGATCTTGGGACCGCTGTGGAGCGGTTTCGCCGTGGCGGGCGGCCTGCTAATCACCTTCGGCGTCCCGGCGCACATGTTCGCCCAGCTGAAGGGGGCCTACGGTCTGTCCTGGTTCTCGGCCGCCTGGCGGACGGTGTTGCTGCTGTTCTTCGCCTCGGTGGCCCTGATGCTGTTCATCATGGCCATCGTGGCGCTCGGCCTGACCGGCTGACGCCTTGCGGCGGCCTCAAATCGGTGGGACCAATTCCATCATGCTCAAGCTGCCCTCCGCCCTCCGCTCGAAGAACGCCCTCGTCACGGCCCTCGGCGTGGTCCTGATCGCCGGGACAACGACGGTCGTCGCCCAGACGACGCCCATGGAGCCCATACAGTGGGACAAGCGCCGTCTTGACCAGCTGGACCGCAACGTCCGCCGCCTGGAACGGGCCCTGACCCAGCGCAACGCCGCCGGACAGCCGGTGATCGTGGAGCCGGACCCTGAAGTCGTCGCCCTGACGGGCCGCGTGGCGATCATGGATCGACGCCTCAATGATCTGGAAGCGACGTTGCAGCGGGTGAATTCCGACCTTGAGCGTCTGACCTTCCAGCTGGATGAGACGACACGCGACAAGGCGGCCCTGGAGGGCCGGCTGCGAACGGCCGAGACGCGGCTCCGCGACATGGCCGCGGCGGCTGAACGGGAGGCCGCCCTGAACGCCCCCATCAGCTCGACCTCGCCCACCGGCGACCCGGCTCGCGATCTGGCCGCCGCCGTCCGCCTGGCCGCCTCTGATCCGGCCATGGGCGACCGCGCCTTGCAGACCGTCACCCTGGCCTGGCCCGACACGCCGCAGGCCCGCGAGGCCAACGCCCGCCTGGGCGACCTGCGCGTGTCGGCGGGCGACCACGCCGGGGCCGTGGCCTTCTACGCCGCCGCCCTCGAAGGGTGGCCGACGACGCCGTGGGCCGGGGCGACGGTGCTCGAACTGGCCAGCGCCCTGAACGCGACCGACCGCAAGACCCAGGCCTGCACGGCCCTGGGCGAGTTCGACCGCCGCTACGCCGCGGCGGCCAGCGGCTCGGCCCGCACGCGGGCGGGCGAGCTCCGCACCCGCTTCGCCTGCCCGGCGCGGAGAGCAGGCTGACCCCGGACGATCCGGCGTGGATCGGTCGGGTCCGCCGGCGGCTGACCGACCGGCTTGAGGCCCATGTCCCGCACCCGCTGGCGCTGGCCCTGTCGGGGGGTGGCGACTCCCTCGCCCTGCTTCGGCTCGCCGCCGGATGGGCGCGCGACCACGGACGCCGCCTGCTCGCCCTCACGGTCGACCATGGCCTGTCGCCCGACAGCG
>NZ_JAPSKZ010000287.1 GCF_031181185.1 Phenylobacterium sp.
TCGATGTGCACGTCGCCGCCCCGGCGCGTCACCCGCAGCGCCGGCAGACGCGAGGACCCCTGCTCGATCTCCACGGCGACGTCCGAACGGTCTTCGACGATGACCACCACCCGAGCCACGGCGTGCTCGATCTCGACCTCAGGCCCCCTCTGGGCCAGGGCGGGACCGGCGGCCGCAATCGAGACGGCCGCGGCGGCGGCGGCGGACAGAAGAATGGCTTTCATGGCGGGGCTCCCTCTCCGGAATGTGCCGGGAAGGTGCGGCCCGCGCCGCGGCGAGTCACTTTAAATCGAGGTCATGACGCCCTTGTAAGGAAAGGCGCCGCGGCGCCGACCCGAGGACCCTCGTCAGCCGGAGCCGTTCAGGCGACCAGGTCTCGCGCTCCGTCGGCCGCCGCGGCGTCCGGCTCGAAGTCCCGCGGCAGACCCGCGATGCGGCTCCTCATCACCCCGGCCCGCTTCAGCGCCAGCGAGGCGGCCCAGCGCGCCGCCAGCTCGGGCGTCGACATGCGGTCGGTGAAGCGCGGCCGCCCGCCCGCCCCGCGCAAGACCGCATTGGTGAACAGCGCCCCGTTGCGGAACCGCGACGGCCAGGTCTGGAACTCCACCGACAGGGATACGCAGAACGCATCCAGGTTCTCGACGCGGTGCGGGGCGTAAAGCGGCCAGATCAGGGCCTCCCCCGGCTTCAGGTCCATGACCTGCGCATCGACCTCGAAGGCGAGGTCGTAGGGCAGCTCCTCGGTGGTCTGGCGCGCCACCACCTGCTCCATGTCGATCTCCGCCAGGTGGGTCTCGTCACCCGGATAGACGAACACCCGCTTGCGGCCCCGCAGGTGAAACAGCACCACGCCCGCGGCGTCGAAGTGGTACGGCACCCGCGCCTTCGGCGACGACAGGATCAACTGACCGGCGTGGCGGACCGCGCGCAGGCCGGGATAGCGCGACTGCACGCCGTCGAACTCGGCCATGGCTGCAGCCCACAGCTCCGGCCAGCCGGTCTCGACCTCCCGAAGGTTCACCCACAGCCGCCCCTGCTGGATCGCGGCCAGCAGTTCGGCCCCGCCCAGGCGGCCCCGCACCCCCGTGCGCAGCGACACCTGCCCGGCGGCGTCGTAGTCGTACAGGTTGATGTCGAACAGCTCGACCGGGTACCGGTCCAGAACCGCCGCCAGCGCCTCGTCGGTGGCGAACCCCTGCGCGACGAGGGCGTGCGGATGGATGCGGGCTTCGGTGACGGGTCCCGCGTAGCGGGTGCGCGCGACGGTCATGATCGGTGTCTCAGGCCGGAACGGTTCGGGTGGTCGTCCGCCGCATCCTTGCAAGCGCCGCGCCGGCGGCCTGCGCCGCGCCCCGGAGTCGATCCGCGGAAGTCGTCTCGCACGCCTCGATCGCCGCCCACCGCCGCCGGATGCTGGCCCGCAGCCGTTCGCCGCGATCCTGACCGGCGAGGTTCAGCGCGCCGACCGCCGCCTGGCTGACCGCCGCCCCCAGTCCGGGGCGCAGAACCAGCACCTCCCGCACGGTGCGGGAGGCGTTGCAGAAGTATTTCTTGTAGTGCTCGCCCTCGAAGCCGAAGTCGAACGTCCGGTAACCGCGCTCAGAGGCGAGCCGCATCGTGTCCATGCTCAGCAGGATGCCCGGCGAACAGCGGGACAGACTGGGCTCGTAGCCCGGAAACCAGAAATGGTACTGATCCCCGGCGTGCAGCGAGTATTCCAGCGCCGCCAACCGGTCGCCCGCCCACAGCCCGGCCATCGAGGCGCCAAAGCCCTCGTGCTCCGTCTTCAGCAGGGCGTGCAGCAGGTCGGCCGTCCAGCCGCAGGCGAAGATGTCGTGGCGGCCGGTGCGCCGGTACTGGCTGCGCTTCAGTTCGATCAGCCAAGCCAGCAGGGCCGGGTCCCGCAGGCCCCGCTCGACCCTGAGCGGGCCCAGTTCCGCCTCCATGCTGCGCCGGGCGCGTTCCTTGTCCTTGAAGAACTTGCCCTGGCTGGAGCGGCGCTCCGCATACCAGCCGTCGTAGCCGTCCTCGCCCAGCCGCACCTGCACCGTCCGCCGGGGCTCCCCGATCTCCCGGCCGTCCGGGCAGGTTGCGCCGACCCAGGCGGTGACGTTCAGTCGCGCGGCGCCCAGGGCGTGGGCGGCTTCCTCGAGTGACGGGGCCTCGCCCGGTCGGGCGACGATCCCGTGATAGTCGTTCATGGGCGCGGCCAGCGGCTGCAGCGCGCCGCCGCGCCTCTGGTGCGGGAAGAAGCCGACGATTCGGTCGCCGCGCGAGAACACCGCCACCGCGGCGTTCGGACTGATCCGCGCCGCCACCTGGGTGAATTCCGGCCGGAAATAGGGGCTGTCCAGCGCCGGGTTGGCGCCCAGCATGGCGCGCCAGTCGCCCCATTCGGATTCGCCCAGGGTATCCACCCCGATTATGTCGACCCGCAATCCGGTCATGCAGCCTCCCGGGAACGGCCCGCATGAGCCGCCGTTCACCGCAGTCTTAACCATGGGCGCCTTTCGACCCGGTAAGCCGGCATGGTGAACGAAACCTGCCCTTGCGCCGGCACGTTGGCCCTGCCGTAGAGGAGACCGTCCATGACCGACACCCGTGACCCCGGCCGCCAGAACGAGTACGAGGAGGAGCGCCTTCCGCCCCGGGACGGCGAGCCGCCCCGTCCCGCCCAGGAGCCCGAAGGCTCCGAGGGCTCCTCCAACTCCGGCGAGACCGCCGTCG
>NZ_JAPSKZ010000288.1 GCF_031181185.1 Phenylobacterium sp.
GAGGAAGTGAAGGTGCCCCAATGACGACGCTGCGGCTCTCGGTCCTCGCCCTCTGCGCCGTCGCGCTCAGCGGCTGCGCGCTCCTGGGCGGCGGCAAGCCGGCCCACCTCTACCGCTTCGGCCAGTCGGCCGTCGGCGAGGCCACGCCGGCGCCCGCCGGCGCGGTCACCGTCTTCCGCGGTCCGGGCGCCTTCCAGCGCGAGGCGGCCGGCGACCGCATCCTTACCGTCACCGGCGGCAAGGCGGCCTATGTCGCCGAGACCCGCTGGATCGCGCCGGCTCAGGTGCTGTTCAACCAGGCCGTGGTCGCCGCCTTCGACGCCGATCCCGGCCCGGTGCGCCTGGTCTCCCGTGGCGAGGCCGGCCAATCGGACCACATCCTGCGCCTCGACGTCCGCACCTTCGAGACCCGTTACGACCAGGGGCCGAAGGCCGCGCCGGTCGTGGTCGTCCGCGTGCGCGCAGCGCTCACGCCCCGCAAGGCTCAGCTCGTGCAGGAAGAGATCTTCGAGGCCCAGGTCCGAGCGGGCGACAACCGGGTGGCCGCCATCGTCGCCGCGTATGACGCCGCCGTGGCCGAGGTGCTGGGCAAGGTCGTGACCTGGACCAACGCGACCGCGCGCGGGTCCTAGACCTCGATCCCGGCCAGGCGCTTGGCCGCCGTCACCGTGTTCTGCAGCAGGCAGGCCACGGTCATGGGGCCGACGCCAGCCGGCACTGGCGTGATTGCGCCCGCGACCTCCAAAGCCTCCTTGTAGTGGACGTCGCCCACCAGCTTGGTCTTGCCCTGGGCGGCCTTCTCGGGATCGTCGAACGGCACCCGGTTGATGCCGACGTCGATCACGGTGGCGCCCGGCTTGATCCAGTCGCCGCGGATCATCCGCGGCCGGCCCACCGCCGCCACCAGGATGTCGGCCTCGCGGCAGACCGCCGGCAGGTCCTGGGTCCGCGAGTGGGCGATGGTGACGGTGCAGTCGGCCTGCAGCAGCAGCTGGGCCACCGGCTTGCCCACCAGCTGCGAGCGCCCCACCACCACGGCCCGCTTGCCGGTCAGGTCGCCCAGCGTCTCGCGCAGCAGGATCATGCAGCCTAGCGGCGTGCACGGCACGAGCGCCGGCAACCCGCTGGCCAGCCGCCCGGCGTTGACGGTGTGGAGGCCATCCACGTCCTTGTCCGGGCTGATAGCCGCGATCACCGCCTTCTCGTCCAGGTGCTTGGGCAGCGGAAACTGCACCAGGATTCCGTGGATCAGGGGGTCGGCGTTCAGCTCGGCCACCAGCCGCAGCAGCTCCGCCTGCTGGGTTTCGGCCGGCAGCCGGTGCGTCACCGAATGCATCCCCACGGCCAGGCTGTGCTCGCCCTTCGAGCGCACATAGACCTGGCTGGCCGGGTCCTCGCCCACCAGCACCACGGCCAGGCCGGGCTGGAGCTTATAGTCGGCCCGTAGCCGCGCGACCTCTTCGGCCACCTGCGCCCGCAGGCGCTCGGCCACAACCTTGCCGTCGATGATCTTTGCCGTCATGGGCAGCGCTGCTAGCCGCTCAGCGCCGCGCGCGCAATCTCAGCCAGGCGGCGACCGCCCACGCATGAGCGTCGTGGCGCAGCCGTTCCACCGCCTCGTGCGGGTCCAGCCAGACGAGGGTGTGGTCGTCCTCGATCTTCAGCTCGGCCGCCTCGCCTTCCACCGAGAGCACGAAGAACGTCGCGCGGTTGTTGAACGCCTCGCCGTCCGTGTTGACGAAGAACTGGTCGGCCTTCGCATAGGGCTCGACGACGGCGACCTTCAGCCCCGTCTCCTCGCCATACTCGCGGACCACCGCCTGTTCCGGCACCTCGCCCGCATCGATCGCGCCGCCCGGCAGGTCCAGCCAGGCCGGATGGCCGGGCTTCTCCACCCGCACCACGGCGATCTCGCCGCCGCGCTCCGCGATGCCGAAGGCGGCCGGACGGTCGCGATAGGTCCGCCCCGGTTCCGGATCGCCGAACTGAGGGGCGGCCATCAGTCGATCGAATACAGGTTGGGGAACGGATCGGTCTTGCCCGAGAGCACGTCCTGCACCGGGATCGGCCGCCAGCCGACGCTTCGCGTGGCGCTGGCCCGCCAGGCTTCCACCACGAGGTCCCGGAACTCCGAGGCGCCGACCGCCAGCCGCGCCGTGGCGAACGCCGGTCCGCGCGGGTCGCCCTGCGCCAGGCCGCCAGCTTTCTCCAGTTCGTACAGCGGCACGACGAGCTTGTTCGTCGCCAACAGGTACTCGGTCACCCGCTGCTCGATCGCGCAGCCGCACGAGCGGAACGGCGCCATGCCCGCCGCCACCGCCTTCGGGTCCGCGGTCGCCCGCACCATGGCGCTCTCGAACGGCGAGTGGATGCGCGAGGTCGTGAACCCCTGCGGGTTTGGATAGTCGCCCCAGCCGTTGAAGTGGGTCGAGGTGTGCAGCGGCTGGGCCCCGTCGCCCACGAAGTGCGACAGCTCGCCCAGCGTCGCCATGATCAGCGCCTCGCGCCGAAGCCGGTCGGCCTTGAACCACGCGCGGTTCTTCTTCCACTTCGGGTTCTTCTCGGCGGCGGTCAGCACGCGCCAGTAGGCGAAATCGAGGGTCAGCTGCTGCCAGTGGTCGATGATGGCGAAGTGCAGGTAGCCGGCCTTGGCGGTGTCCAGCTTGTGCGCCGCCAGCTGCGTCTCGTACTCGGCCCGCGTCGGC
>NZ_JAPSKZ010000058.1 GCF_031181185.1 Phenylobacterium sp.
AGCAGCAGCACCACGACGCCGGTCACGGGATCGACCCCCAGCTCGCGGTCGCCCGAGGCGGCCTCGTCGCCTTCCTCAGAGACGGTCAGCGGCCGGGTGTGGCGGCACTCGGGATAGTTCGAGCAGCCGATGAACGGCCCGTACTTCGACGACTTCAGGCCCATGCGGCCTGTGCCGCAGACCGGGCAGGCGCGCGGGTCGCTGCCGTCGGCCTTGGCGGGGAACAGGTGCGGGCCCAGCGCGGTGTCGAGCGCGGTCAGCACGTCGCTCATGCGCAGCTCGGCCGTCTCGCCCACCTTGGCGTTGAAGTCGGTCCAGAACTCTCGGAGCAGGGCCTTCCAGTCGAGCTCGCCGGCCGAGACCAGGTCGAGCTTCTCCTCCAGGCCGGCGGTGAAGTCGTACTCCACGTAGCGGCGGAAGAACTCCTCGAGGAAGGCGATGAGCAGGCGGCCTTTGTCCTCGGGTACGAAGCGCTGCTTCTCCATGCGGACATAGGCCCGGTCGCGCAGCACGCCGAGGATCGAGGCGTAGGTCGAGGGCCGGCCGATGCCCAGCTCTTCCAGCTTCTTGACGAGGCTGGCTTCGGAATAGCGCGGCGGCGGCTCGGTGAAGTGCTGGTCGGCCTTGGCCTGGCGGACCGTGGCCTGTGCGCCTTCGGCGACCTGAGGCAGGCGGCCGCCTTCCTCGTCCTCGGGATCGTCCTGGCCTTCCTCGTAGACGGCGAGGTACCCGGGGAAGGTCACCACCTGGCCGGTGGCCCGCAGGGCGGTCTGCTGGTCCGAGCTTTCGAGGTCGATGGTGGTCTTCTCGACCCGGGCGGCCTCCATCTGCGAGGCGATCATCCGCTTCCAGATCAGCTCGTACAGACGGCCGAGATCGCCCTCCAGGCGCAGCTTGCCGGGGTTGCGGCCCAGGCTGGTGGGGCGGATGGCCTCGTGCGCCTCCTGGGCGTTCTTGGCCTTGGTGGAATAGAACCGCGGCTTCTCAGGGACGTAGTCCTTGCCGTAGAGCCCGCCGATCACGGCGCGCGCCTCGTCCAGCGCCTCGGGCGCGGTCTGCACGCCGTCGGTCCGCATGTAGGTGATCAGACCCACGGTCTCGCCGCCGATGTCGACGCCTTCATACAGCTTCTGGGCGGCCTGCATGGTGCGCTGGGCCGAGAAGCCGAGCTTGCGGGCGGCTTCCTGCTGCAGGGTCGAGGTGGTGAAAGGCGGCGGGGGCGAGCGGCGGCCGGGCTTGCGCTCGACCGAGGCGATCTTGAATGCCGCGGCCTTGACGGCGTCCCGCGCGGCGAAGGCCAGGGTCTCGTTGGCCAGGTCGAACTTCGAGAGCCGCTTGCCCTCGTGCTTCACCAAGCGCGCGGTGAAGGGATCGCCGCCGGCGGCGACATCGGCCTCCACGGTCCAGTATTCCTGGGTCTTGAACCGCTCGATCTCGAGCTCGCGGTCGACGATCAGGCGCAGGGCGACCGATTGCACGCGGCCGGCCGAGCGGGCGCCCGGCAGCTTGCGCCACAGCACCGGCGAGAGGGTGAAGCCCACCAGATAGTCCAGCGCGCGACGGGCGAGGTAGGCCTCGACCAGCTCCATGTCGAGCTCGCGCGGATTGGCCATGGCCTCGGTGACGGCCGACTTGGTGATGGCGTTGAAGACGACCCGCTGGACCTTGGCGTCCTTCAGCGCGCGCTTCTTCTGCAGGACCTCCAGCACGTGCCACGAGATGGCCTCGCCCTCGCGGTCCGGGTCGGTGGCCAGGATCACGCGCTCGGCGCCCTTGGCGGCCTCCGCGATCTCGGACAGGCGCTTCGCGGCCTTCGCGTCCACGTCCCAGGACATGGCGAAGTCCTCGTCCGGGCGCACCGAACCGTCCTTCGCGGGCAGGTCGCGGACGTGGCCGTACGAGGCGAGCACCTTGAAGTCGGAGCCCAGGTACTTGTTGATGGTCTTGGCCTTGGCCGGGCTCTCGACGATGACGACGTTCATAAAGGCGGTAGGTCCCCAAAGAGGCGCGGAAGGTGGGGGTGGCCTAGACCCCCTGTCAACGGCCAGGACGACGCGGTTTTCGAGAGCCCCTAAAGGGGCTCATGCGGCTGAGACCATGCCGCCGGGCAGCAATTCGGCCCGCCCGGCGAGGGAAAGTTCGACCAGGGCGGCGAAGACGGCTGGGGCCGGCGCCCCGGCGGCGCGCACCAGTTCGTCGCGGCTGACCGGCGTGGGCGAGAGAAGGTCGGCCACCTTGCGGGTGAGGGTCGGATCGGGATCGACCGGGGCCGCGGGGCAATAGCGTGGCCCTTCGGGGTCGCGCAGGTCGCGCAGGCCGTCCAGAGCTCTCAGCACGTCGTCGACGCCTTCGCACAGGGCGGCGCCCTGGCGGATGAGGTCGTTGGTCCCCTTGGCTCGGGGATCCAGCGGCGAGCCAGGCACCGCCAGGACCTCGCGGCCCTGCTCGGCCGCCAAGCGGGCGGTGATCAGCGATCCCGAGCGCATCTCGGCCTCCACCACCACGACGGCGCGGGAGAGGCCGGCGATGATCCGGTTGCGGCGCGGGAAGTCGCGGGCCACGGCCGTGCGGCCCGGTTCGCTTTCCGAGACGACGCAGCCTTCGTCCACCAAGCGTTCGTAGAGCGGCCGATGCTCGGGCGGATAGACGTCGTCGACCCCGCCGCCGAGCACCGCGACCGTGCCGGTGGGCAGGGCGCCCTCGTGGGCCGCGCCGTCGATGCCGCGGGCCATGCCGGAGACGACGACATGGCCGGTCTTCCCCAGGTCGGCGGCCAGGCCGCGGGCGAAGCGCTGGCCGGCGGCGGAGGCGACGCGGGCGCCGACGATGGCGACGCAGGACTGTCCCAACAGCTCGGTCCTGCCGCGCACCCAGATGAGCGGCGGCGGTGGGTCGAGCGCCGCCAGCGCTTGCGGGAAGTCGGGCTCGCAGGCGGCGATCAGGCGTGCGCCCAGGCCAGCGCCGGCTTCGAGCTCGGCCTCGGCCTCGGCCTCGGAGGGGACGCGCAACGCGCTCATCCGCCCCCCGCGGCGGGCGAGGTCGGGCAGGGCGGCCAGCGCCAGAGCCGGCTCGCCGAAGCGGCCGATCAGCTGGTCGAAGGTGACGGCGCCCACATTCTCGGTGCGAGCGAGCCGCAGCCAGTCGCGGCGCTGGGCGTCGGTGAGTTTGCGGATCAAGCGTCGGCCTTCTTCGACCCACCAATGCGCGGCTCCTCGCCCTTCAGCAGGCGGCGGATGTTCGGCGCGTGGCGTACGTAGATCAGGATGGCCATGAAGAACGCCATCAGGGCGATCGGCTCGGGCCGGCCGACCAGGAAGACGAACACGGGCGCCAGCGCGGCCGCGACCAGCGCGGCCAGCGAGGAGATCCGGAACAGGAAGGCCACCACCAGCCAGGTGGCGCCGGCCAGCAGGCCGACCGGCCAGGCGGCGGCCAACAGGGTGCCGAAGAACGTCGCCACGCCCTTGCCGCCCTTGAAGCCCAGCCAGACGGGGAACAGGTGGCCCAGGAAGGCCGAGGCGCCGGCCAGCGCCGTCAGGGTCGCTTGAACCTCGACGTCGGCGTCGCGTGTGGCCAGCCAGGCCAGGAATACGGCCACCGCCCCCTTGCCGCCGTCGCCAAGCAGGGTGATCAGCGCCAGGTCCTTGCGACCCGTGCGCAGGACGTTGGTCGCGCCGATGTTGCCTGAACCGATGGAGCGGACGTCGCCGGCGCCGCCCAACTTGGTGGCGATGACCCCGAACGGGATCGATCCCAGCAGGTAGCCGCCGATCACGGCCGCCGCGGTCAGGACGAGATTCAGAGATTCGAACATTGGCGCTCCCCCAGTGCAGGAGGAGTCCTAGCGACCGGACGCGCGAAGTCTAGAACAGCGAGCGCGGCTGTGGAAACAAAAAGAGAACTCCGGGCCACGACCGCGAAACCGGCGCTTGCGCGCGGACTGGGTAAGCCCAAGCTTCAGGATACCGGAGGAACCCGCCATGGACGCCAAGAGCTAGTCGCCTTACGGCGACGGGTCAGAATCCCACTCATGTGCGATAGGGCCGATCTGCAGCCCGCGCCGCTTGAGTTCTTCTTTCAAGGCGATCGCCATGGCTTCGGCCGTTTCCCGATAGAAGGGCGCCGCGAACCAGACTTCCCGGCCTTGGTGGGTGACGATCCCAAAGTTTGCCGCAATCCCTACGAAGATCTGATCGGGTCCCACGGCGATGCGCGAGATGTCTTCGAGCGGGATGCCTTTCGCCACTCTGGGAGGGTTAAGGAGCAAACCCCCTTCGATGTAGAGCGCCGCGCCGCGCCGGAAGAGCAGCGCGAAGATCCGGTGGCCGAAGAATGCGATGACGCTGATCAGGGGGATCAGCACCGGCAGGAAGTAGAGGACGCCGAACTGCAAACCCTCGCGGCGAGGGTGATAATAGCCTCGCAACAGCGCCATCCAGAGCAGCAGCGCGACGAGGGCCATGGAGCCCAGAACGATCAGCCAGGTGGTCACGGGAGCCACCCGGCCGATCACGACGCGCTCACCAGCGGCCATGCGGGTCCGCCCCCAAGCGACCTCGACTGACGTGCGCGGCTGGATCGTTCAAAAGGCGAACACCTCCAAGCATGGCGCCGCTAATGTCGCGCGCTTTGGTTTTCAGGCCGACCCAGCTGTCCGCGATGCCATCCGCGAGCATCTCGCCGTCTCGTTCGCCGATATACTCCCCTAAGGCGACGGCCGCGGGTATGGCCGCCGGAATCCTGGGCGCCAGGGGCGCCGCGGCGGCTCCAAAGCTGACGGCGCCGACTTTTCCGATGCCTTGGCCGAGCAAGAATCCGCCACCGTTCCGAATGAGAGCTTCGTCCCCTGACATCCCACGCTGGCGATCCGCATTATAGCCAGCCTTCGCCGCCGTCAGAGAGAGTGCGGGGCCGACCGGACCGCCGAACCTCCTGATCGCCTGGGCCGCCTTCTGGTCCTCATCGGCGCCCGACAAGACAGCGAACATCGCGGAACCAACTTCGGCGGCCTTTTGCACCTTCCCGGCCGTTTCCGCGGTATCCTTGATCTTCTGCGCGGCTGAACGCCGGCACAGGTCGGCCTCTCGCGCATCGTTGAACGCCCGTTGCTTTCGGCACATCTCGTCGTATGCGTCGCCGTCCGGATCAGGAACCGTCCGGGCTTCACCCCAAGGCATGCCAGCCATCTCTCACCCCTGCTGCCAAACGCGCACACTAACGGCGCAGGTTCGGCTAGTCCAGAACAAAGAGAGAACAGGGGCGCCAGCTACGCCTGGAACACCGTCCGGCCGTCGACCACGGTCCGCAGCACCTTCCCCTGAAGCATCCGCCCGTCGAAGGGCGAGTTCTTGGACTTCGACGTCAGCTTGTCGGCGTCGATTACGATGGGGGCGTTGGGGTCGCACAGCACGAGGTCGGCCGGCGCGCCCTTGGCGATGCGGCCGGCGGGCAGGCCCAGCAGTTCGGCCGGGGCGCTGGTGACGGTGCGGATCAGGTCGACCAGCGGAATGCGGCCTTCGTGGTGGAAGGCGAGCAGGGCCGCCAGCAAAGTCTCGAGACCCACCGCGCCGGGGGCGGCCTCGTCGTAGGGCAGGCGCTTGTCCTCGGCCGGCGCGGGGGCGTGGGCCGAGACGATCACCTTGATGAGCCCGGAGGCGACGGCGTCGATGACGGCCTGGCGGTCGTCTTCGCTGCGCAGCGGCGGGTCCAGCTTGCAGAAGGTGCGGTAGTCGCCGATGTCGAGTTCGTTGAAGGACAGGTGGTTGATCGAGGTGGTGGCGGTCGCGTTGACGCCGCGCTTCACCGCCCGCTCGAAGCTTTCCAGCGCGCCGGCGGTGGTCAGTTGGTCGACGATCAGCTTGGCGCCGGTGAGCTCGGCCAGCGCCAGGTCGCGCTCGAGCATGATCTTCTCGGCGACCGCAGGGACGTTCGGCAGGCCCATGCGCGCGGCGAACTCGCCCGAGGTGGCCGCGGCGCCGGCGGAGAGCCAAGGGTCGGCCGGCCGGTGCGCCACAGGCGTGTCGAACGCCTTGGCGTAGGCCAGCACCCGCTGGAAGACCTTGGAATTGACGATCGGCCGGTCGGCGTCGGTGACATAGAGGCAGCCGGCCTCGTGCATCAGGCCGATCTCGGCCATCCGCTCGCCCTGCACGCCTTTGGTCGCCGCGCCGGCCGGGTAGACGTTGACCAGCTCGATGTCGCGCGCCCGGCGAAGGATGAAGTCCACGACCGAGGGCTCGTCGACGACCGGATGGGTGTCGGGCTGCACAACGATGGTGGTGACGCCACCCGCGGCGGCCGCGCGGCCGGCGGACTTCAGCGTCTCCTTGGTTTCCGAACCCGGCTCGCCGGTCTTCACCCGGATGTCGATCAGGCCGGGGATCAGCAGCTTGCCGCCGCCGTCGATGATCTCGACATCCCTGGAGAGCGAGCCCGGCTCGCCGCCTTGGACCACGTCGGCGATGACGCCTTCGGTGACGACCACCGCGCCGGGGCCGTCGTAGCCGGACGCCGGGTCCAGCAGGCGCACGTTCGTGAAGGCGACGGGACGGGCGCTCATCGTTCGTTGTCCAGACGCGCGGCCAGGGACGTCAGCACGGCCATCCGGGCCGCGACGCCCATCTCCACCTGATCCTGGATCAGGCTGACCGACAGGTCGTCGGCCACGTCGGAGTCGATCTCGACCCCGCGGTTCATCGGACCGGGGTGCATGACGCGCACGTGCGGGGCGGCGTGGGCCAGCTTCTCGCGGTCCAGGCCATAGAACCGGAAATACTCGCGCTGCGACGGCGCCATGACGCCGTCCATCCGCTCGAGCTGGAGACGCAGCATCATCACGACGTCGCAACCGGCGATGCCGCGGCGCATGTCGTGGAAGACCTCGACGTTCCAGCGGTGCGCTGCCGACGGGATGAGGGTGGGCGGGCCCACCAGCCGGACGTGGGCGCCCAGCATCTGCAGCATGGCGATATTCGATCGCGCCACCCGGGAATGCAGGACGTCGCCGCAGATCGCCACCTTCAGGCCGGCGATGCGGCCGAACGCCCGGCGCATCGAAAGCGCGTCCAGGAGCGCCTGAGTCGGGTGCTCGTGCTGGCCGTCGCCGGCGTTGATCACAGAGCAGCCCACCTTCTGCGAGAGCAGGGAGGCCGCGCCCGACGACGAGTGGCGGATCACCAGCAGGTCGGGCTGCATGGCGTTCAGCGTCACCGCCGTGTCGATCAGGGTTTCGCCCTTCGAGATCGACGACGAGCGGGGGCTCATGTTGACCACGTCGGCGCCCAGGCGCTTTCCGGCGAGTTCGAAGCTGGACTGGGTGCGGGTCGAGTTCTCGAAGAACAGGTTCATCAGCGTCCGACCCTTGAGCAGGTCGAGCTTCTTCGAGGTCTGGCGGTTCAGGCTGACGAAGCCGTCGGCGAGATCCAGGAGGCTGGCGACCTCCACCTCGTTCAGATCGGTCGCGGAAAGGAAGTGGCGCTTGGGAAACGAGAAGGTCCGCTGCAGGACCTCGTTCAAGCCGGTGGGCGCGCCGCTCATCAAAGCGGGCTCATAGGGGGCTTTTCATGGCGAGGGAAGGGGGCCATGTCATGGCCAAGCTGCGAGAAGCGCCATCGAACCGGGGGGAAACTGATGACGACGGAACTCTACACCTTCGTGGGCATGTTCGACCGCGCCCTGACGACGGTGGGCCATGTGCTGGAGCGGGCGGCCGAGCACGCCCGGGCGACGGGGACTTCCGAGGCCGAGATGCTGGACTGGCGGCTGGCCCCCGACATGTTCAACCTGCGCCAGCAGGCGCTGGTGGTAATCGATTTCCCGGCGCAGTGGCTGGCCCGCGCCGCAGGGTTCGACGTCCCGGCCGCTACCGAAGGCGAGCCGTCGCTCGCGGAGCTGCAGAGCCTCATCGCCAAGTCGAAGGCGTTCCTGGCCGGGCTGAAGCCCGAGCAGTTCCAGGGCCGCGACGAGGTTCCGCTGACCTTCAACATCGGCGTCATCGAGCCCACGATGCCGATCGGCCAGTGGGTCACGGGGTTTGCAACGCCGAACGTCTACTTCCACCTGTCGATGGCCTACGCCATCTGCCGTCACCATGGCGTGACGCTGGGCAAGCGGGATTTCTTCGCCGGCGGGCTCTAGAGGTTCCGCAAACGGTCCAGCGCGCCCTGGAGGATCCAGGCGGCGGCCATCTTGTCGACCACGTCGGCGCGGCGGGCGCGGGTCATGTCCGCCTCGCCGACGAGCATGCGATTGACCGCCATGGTCGACATCCGCTCGTCCCAGAAGGCGATGGGCACATCGCGCAGCCTGAGCAGGTTGCGGGCGAAGGCGCGGTTGGACTGGCAGCGGGCGCCTTCGGTCCCGTCCATGTTCACCGGCAGGCCGATGACGAGGCCCGAAGCGTGGCGGCTTTCCATCAGCTTGAAGAGCGCGCCCGCGTCGTCGGTGAACTTGGTCTTGCGGATCAGCTCCAGCGGGCTCGCCACAAAGCGCGTCGCATCGGAGACCGCCACCCCGATGGTCTTCTCGCCCAGGTCCAAGCCGACCAGGGGCGTGTTCTTCGGGGTCAGATCGGGCAGTTCGGTGAGGTCGATGACGGCCATCGGCCACCCATAGCTTGCAAAATGCGCCGCCGCACGGCTAACCCACGCGCCTGAGTTTCAAGGAGCCCCCATGGCTATCGACGCTGCGACCGTCCGCAAGGTCGCAAGGCTCGCGCGGATCGCCGAGCCGGAAGACCGACTGGAGCCCCTCGCCAAGGAGCTGTCCGGGATCCTGAACTGGATCGAGCAGTTGAACGAGGTGGACACCAACGGCGTGGAGCCCATGACCACGTCCGTGGAGACCACCCTGCCGATGCGCGACGACGTGGTCACCGACGGCGGCGACCCCGCCAAGGTCCTGGGCAACGCCCCGAAGGCCGCCAAGAACTTCTTCGTCGTGCCGAAGGTGGTGGAGTAATGGCCGAGCTCACTTCGCTGACGCTGAAGGCCGCCCTCGAAGGGCTCGCCTCGAAGTCGTTCTCTTCGGTGGAGCTGACGCAGGCGCACGTGGAGGCCGTCGAGGCCGCCCGCGCGCTGAACGCCTATGTGGTTGAGACGCCGGATCGCGCGCTCGAGATGGCCAGGGCCTCTGACGAACGCCGCGCCCGGGGCGAGGCCGGCCGTCTGGAAGGCGCGCCGCTCGGCATCAAGGACCTGTTCTGCACCGAGGGCGTGGAGTCGACCGCAGGCTCCAAGATCCTGAAGGGCTTCAAGCCGGCTTACGAATCCACCGTCAGCGCCAACCTGTGGGGCGACGGGGCCGTGATGCTGGGCAAGCTCAACATGGACGAGTTCGCCATGGGCTCGTCCAACGAGACTTCGGCCTGGGGGCCTGTCGTGAACCCGTGGCGCGCGCAGGGCGGCAATGCCCGGCTGACGCCGGGCGGTTCGTCCGGCGGTTCGGCCGCGGCGGTCGCCGCCGAGCTCTGCCTGGGCGCGACGGCCACCGACACCGGCGGCTCGATCCGCCAGCCGGCGGCGTTCACCGGCACCGTCGGCATCAAGCCGACCTACGGGCGCTGCTCGCGCTGGGGCATCGTCGCTTTCGCGTCGTCGCTGGACCAGGCAGGGCCGATGGCGCGCACCGTCGAGGACAGCGCCATCCTGCTGTCGTCGATGGCCGGCCACGACCCGAAGGACTCCACCAGCCTTCCGGTCGAGACGCCGGACTTTGCCAGCTTCTGCGGCAAGTCGGTGAAGGGGCTGCGGGTGGGCATCCCGAAGGAGTACCGCGTCGAGGGCATGCCGCCCGAGATCGAGAAGCTTTGGGAACAGGGCATCGCCTGGCTCAGGGAGGCTGGCTGCGAGATCGTCGAGGTCAGCCTGCCGCACACCAAGTACGCACTGCCCGCCTACTACATCATCGCGCCCGCCGAGGCGTCGTCGAACCTCGCCCGCTACGACGGCATGCGCTACGGCCTGCGGGTCGAGGGGAACAACCTCACCCAAACCTACGAGCAGACGCGAGCGGAAGGCTTCGGCAACGAGGTGAAGCGGCGGATCCTGATCGGCACCTATGTGCTGTCGGCCGGCTACTACGACGCCTACTACCTCAAGGCCCTGAAGGTCCGCCGGCGCATCGCCGACGACTTCGATCAGGCCTGGCAGAAGGTGGATGCGCTCCTCACCCCGACCGCGCCGTCGGCGGCCTTCGCCCTCGGCGAGAAGTCGGACGATCCGGTGGCCATGTATTTGAACGACATCTTCACCGTGACGGTGAACCTGGCCGGCCTGCCGGGCATGAGCGTTCCGGCGGGGGTCGACGCCAATGGGCTGCCGCTGGGCCTGCAGCTGATCGGCCGGGCGCTGGACGAGGGCACGCTGTTCTCGTTGGGCTCGGCCATCGAGAAGGCCGCCGACTTCAAGGCCAAGCCCCAGAAGTGGTGGTGAGCTAGAAGCAAAAACGCCCGCCGGCGACGGCGGGCGTTGTGTTCTCAGACCTGCGTCAGATCCTACTGGATCTTGTCGAACTCGGCCTGGATTTCCTTGAGCTTGGCGTCGTCGATGGCGCCCTGGCTCATCGGGGCGACCTGCGCCAGCGTCATTGTGCCGATCTGGTCGTAGAACTGCTGGATCTGCGGCAGGGCCTTTTCGAGGGCGGCCTTGGCCTTCTCGTTCTTCACGATCTCGCCGATCGGCGTGCTTTCGACCGACAGCTTGCCCGCGGCGGCGGCCGGCGCGGCGGCGCCGTGGTTCGCGTGGTTGTGTTCCTGGGCGAGCGCCGGGCTCGCGATCAGGGCCGCGGCGACGGCGGCGAGAGCGATGGTCTTCATGGGTGTTCCTTCCCCCGGGAGGTTTGTCTGGACGCCGTAAAGCGCCGGCAAGCTTGAGGCCATTTCGTGGCCTTTGCGCAAGGGAGATTGTGATCGCACTTCACCTCGCGCGCGACCGGCAGTAGGGAAGCGGCCATGAGCGAAACCGCCAACACCAAGCTGATCCAGGGCCGCACCGGTCCGTGGGAAGTCGTCCTCGGCCTCGAGGTGCACGCCCAGGTGGCCTCCAACGCCAAGCTGTTCTCCGGCGCGGCCGTCGGCTTCGGCGCGGGGCCGAACGAGCAGGTCAGCCTGGTGGACGCCGCCATGCCGGGCATGCTGCCGGTCATCAACCGCCACTGCGTGGAGCAGGCGATCAAGACCGGCCTGGGCCTGAAGGCGCAGATCAACCTGAAGAGCCGCTTCGATCGGAAGAACTACTTCTATCCGGACCTGCCGCAGGGCTATCAGATCAGCCAGTACCAGCACCCGATCGTGGGCGAGGGCGAGGTCATCGTCGAACGCGACGACGGATCGACCTTCACGGTCCGGATCGAGCGGCTGCACCTGGAACAGGACGCCGGCAAGAGCCTGCACGACCAGGACCCCAACTTCACCTACGTCGACCTGAACCGCGCGGGCACGGCCCTGATGGAGATCGTGTCCCGACCCGACATGCGCTCTTCGGAAGAGGCGGCGGCCTATGTGAAGAAGCTGCGCACGATCCTGATCTACCTGGGCAGCTGCGACGGCGACATGGAGAAGGGCAACTTGCGGGCCGACGTGAACGTCTCGGTCTGCCGGCCGGGCGCCTACGAGAAGTATCGCGAGACCGGCGACTTCAGCCACCTGGGCACACGCTGCGAGATCAAGAACGTCAACTCGTTCCGCTTCATGCAGCAGGCGATCGAGTACGAGGCTCGCCGCCAGATCGAGATCCTGGAGGACGGCGGCAAGATCGACCAGGAGACCCGCCTGTTCGATCCGAACAAGGGCGAGACGCGCTCGATGCGCTCGAAGGAAGAGGCGCACGACTACCGCTATTTCCCCGATCCGGACCTGCTGCCGCTGGAGCTGGACGCCAAGTGGGTGAAGGAGATCGAGGCCAGCCTGCCCGAGCTGCCCGACGCCAAGAAGCAGCGCTTCCAGTCGCAGTACGGCCTTTCGGCCTATGACGCGGGCGTGCTGATCGCCGACCAGGCCAAGGCCGACTTCTATGAGGTCGCCGCCAAGGGGCGCGACGCGAAGCTGGTGGCCAACTGGGTGACGAACGACCTAGCCGCCAAGCTGTCGGCGGCGGGCCAGGACATCGCGGACAGTCCCATCGGCCCGCAGGCCATCGCCGAACTCGTCCAACTGATCGAAGAGGGCGTGATCTCGTCCAAGATCGCCAAGGACGTGTTCGAGCGGATGTGGGCGGGCGAGGGCGCGCCGACCGACATCGTCGAGAAGCAGGGCCTGAAGCAGGTCAGCGACACCGGCGCGCTCGAGAAGATCATCGACGATCTGATCGCGGCGAACCCCGGCCAGGCGGCCGCGGTGAAGGACAAGCCTCAGGCTATCGGCTGGTTCGTGGGCCAGGTGATGAAGGCCACGCAGGGCAAGGCCAACCCCGGGACCGTGAACGAGCTGCTGCGGGCGAAGCTGGGGCTTTAGCCCCTAGTCCGGGATGACGTCGAAGATCCGGCCTTCGCGGTCGGTGAGCACGAAGGCGTCGCCCATCCGCCGCCAGGCGTAGCCGGCCGGCGGCGGCCGCAGGCGGTAGCGGGGATAGTCGGCGACCGGCGGGCCCCGGTACTCGGGCGGGATCCGGCCGCCGGGCCTGGGCGCGCGATAGGCGCCGGGCGGCGGGCCGTCGTACCCGCGGCGGCGGTCGTAGCCCCGACCCTCGGGCGGGCCGCGGCGCTCCCAGCGGGGGCCGTCGTCGCCACGATACTGACCCGGGCCACGGCCCTGACCGCGTCCACGACCGTCTTCGCCGCGGCCGCCCTTGTCCTTGGCGATCGCGAAGTCCGCCGCCAGGGGCGAGGCGGCGAGCGCCGTGACGGCGGCAAGCGTGAGGATCAGGCGTTTCATGACGCCGGACAGTCTCCGAGGTTGATCGACGAACGTTCGCACAATGCGGCCGTCCGCGTGAACTGAGGCTGAACGTGCGGAGCACCGTTGGCTCCGCTGCGTCGGCTTGCCACAGCCGCCAGCCTCGCCATCTATGGCGCAGGGCCACGCTCACGACAGCAGAGAGGGACGAGATGAGTTCGCCGATTCAGGTGCATTACTGGCCGACGCCGAATGGGCACAAGGTGACCATCGCCCTCGAGGAGATGGGCCTGGCCTACGAAATCGTGCCGGTGAACATCGGCCGCGGCGACCAGTTCAAGCCCGAGTTCCTGGCGATCAGCCCGAACAATCGCATGCCGGCCATCGTCGACCCTGACGGCCCTGGCGGGGAGCCGATCTCCGTCTTCGAGTCGGGCGCCATCCTGCAGTACCTCGGCCGCAAGACGGGGCAGTTCTTCGGCGCGGACGAACGCGGCCGCGTAGCGGTCGAGGAATGGCTGATGTGGCAGATGGCCAACCTGGGGCCCAACAGCGGCCAGGCGAACCACTTCCGCAACTACGCGCCCATGATGACCTCGGACCAGCGGCATCTCGCCTACGGCGCCGTCCGCTACTCCAACGAGGTGCACCGGCTGTACGGCGTGATGGAGCGGCGGCTGGACGGCCGCGAGCACCTGGCGGGCGATTATTCCATCGCCGACATGGCGACCGCGCCTTGGGTCAGCGCCTGGAAGGCCCTGGGCATCCACCTGGATGAGTTCCCGAACGTGAAGGCCTGGCACGAGCGCGTGCTGGCGCGGGAGGCGGTGAAGCGGGCGCTGGCGAAAGGCGAGGAGTTGCGCCGAGGGCCAGGCCTCAACGCCTCGGGCAAGGAGGCCGAAGAGGCGCGCAAGGTGCTGTTCGGCCAGCGAGCGCGATAGTCGATCCGCCGAATTCTGCGCGCTGATCTTTCGATGAAGGCCGGACAACAGCGCGCTTAACCATGTGTTCAGCTTAACCTTGGTTTCCTGTGCTTCGTAAGGTCGGAAGAGGCTCCGAAAACCGGATCCGCCGGCCCCGCGTACAGGAACGCTAAGATCATGCTGGCGAGCATGGACATGAAGAGCGAAGGCTTGCCGCTCCCGACGCCCGATGCTTCGGGCGACGAACTGTTCCGGCTGGGCCTGCTCTATTCGACGGGTCAGGGCGGCGCGCCGCTCGACTACGTCTCGGCCCACATGCTGTTCAACCTGGCCGCCATGCGCGGCTCGATCGAGGCCAAGATCTACCGCAAGGAACTGGCGGACGAGATGGCCTCGGACGAGGTCGCCGAAGCCCAGCGGCAGGCGCGCGAGTGGCTGGCCCAGGGCTGAGGAGCGCCAACCCAGTGAAGGTCAATTTGCCCCGCGCAACCCGCTAGGCAGAGCGACCTTCGTCCGCTAATAACCGCCCTCCGCGGGCGGTCTGCCGCCCGGCGTGCTGGTGACGTGGCCGAGTGGCTGAAGGCAACGGTTTGCTAAATCGTCATACGTGAAAGCGTATCGAGGGTTCGAATCCCTCCGTCACCGCCATCCCCCTTCTAATTTTGCTACGCTTTTTCCGCTCCAAGGGTGCCAACCTGGCACGATAGTCTGGGCAACAGCACTGCCAAGCTCTACCATGTGGGCATGCGAAGGAGGTTCATTGTCCTGGCCCTCGTAGCCCTGGCGGGGGTCGCGTTCGTGGCCGCCAACTGGGGTGTCTGGATGGCTGAACGGAAGGCCGACGAGGCGTACCGCAAGGCTGATGCTGCTTACGATGACATGCTGAAGTGCGGCAACGCCACTCTCGACAACCTGTCGGCAGACGGGCCGATCAAGGAGTGTCAGCCGTAGGTTGGTGCCCTCGGAACTGGCACCCCTCTTGTCACCCCCGCCGACCCTGGTTACCTCCTTGTTCTTCTTCAGCTTTTCGGGCGTGCCAAGCGTGCCAGATCAGGGGGCGAGAGGGGTGACGAAGTTGGCATCCCTCGGGAAGGCGGCTAAGTAGTTGTCCGAGCTGAAGTTTATTGGCCCCGTCACCGCCATCCTGCCCCGGAAAATGAGCCCTGCGCGACCTTCCGTGGACGTTCGTGACAACGACGCATCGGCCTTGGCCGCTTTTAGGGCCGCGACCCGAGCCATCGATCCATCGTGCGCAGACCCTGAACCGCCGCGGCCGCGCCTTCTGCGCTGGCGGGGCTAGCGCTTGGCCTCCGGTGAAGCGGCCGTCGGCTCAACCGTCCCGTAAGGTCGGAGCCGGTCGCTTGGAGAGCGCGTGCGCGGTCGCCAGGGCCCCTGCGAGCGCTCCCAGTGCAGCCGTCGCGCCTACGAGCGCAGCCACAGCAAGCCAGTCGAAACGCCACGCCGTCTCGAACACCAACGCGATGATCGGCCAGGAGGCGGCGGCGCCAAGGGCGACGCCGGTGGCGCCGGCGGCGAGACCCACGAGACCGAACTCGACCACATAGGCGAGGAGGACCTGCCCTCGGGTGGCGCCCAGCACTTTCAGCACGGCCCCCTCCCGCGCCCTGCCGCGAGCGTCGGCGGCGACAGCGCCCGCCAGCACGAGGACCCCGGCAAGGCCCGCCACGGCGGCTGCGCCGCGAACCGCCAGGGTGAGTTGCTCGAAGACGGAGGCGGCTTGTTCGAGTTGCTCGCGGACGCTGATGACGTTGACGCTCTCAAGGTCGTCGCCCAGCCGCCGGATGGCGGCGGCCTCCTGCTCGGCGCTGGCGCGCGCGATCGCGACGCGGCGGGGCTGCGCGCCTTCGATCGCGCCGGTGTTGAGCACCAAGGCGAAGTTGAGTCCGAAGCCGCTCCAGTCCACGCGCCGCAGCACGGCGAGACGGGCGTCGATCTCGCGACCCAGGACCTGGACCGTGATGGTGTCGCCGACCCGAAGGCCTGCGCCGCGCGCGGCCTCCACCTCCATGGCCGCCACCGGTGGGCCGCGGTAGTCCCGTCGCCACCAGCGGCCGGCCACCACGCCCTCGTCCCGTGGCCCGTCGACGGCGGAGACGATAAGGTCCTCGTCATAGGCCCAGCGCTCCCCAGGGGCGATCCGACTCGGGTCCACAGGCTGGCCATTGAGGCGCACGATGCGTCCGCTGGTCACCGGAGCGACGAGCAGCCGGTCGGGTCCGGGACGGCCCAACGTTTCCGCCATCACCTGCTCGAAGGCGGCGGTCCGGTCGGCGGGAATCTCGGTGAAGACGGTCGACGGCGCGGTTCGGGGCGCCACCTCGCGGATCTGGGCTAGCAGGCTTGACTGGACCAGCATCACCGCGGTGAGCAGCGCCACGCCAAGGCCGATGGACGGTGTGGCGGTCCGGGCCGCTGAGCGCGGTCCTGCGAGGTTGGCCAGGCCCAGGCGGAGGGCGCCTCGCGCGCCTCGGCGAAGGCGCGACGCCAGGTGTGCGCCGCCGTTGCCTAGCGCCCACAGGAGAGCGAACGCCGTCGCGGTTCCGAGGATGAGGCCAACGGCGGCCGGGCGGCTGGGCGCCGTCGCGATGGCCAGTAGAACGAGGCCGATCCCCGCGGCGGCCGCGCCCAGGGTTTCAGGCCCGAGGCCAGGCGGGGCGGAAGCGGCCTGGCGGAACAGCGCCACGGGTGGCGTGCGCCGCGCCCGGGCGAGGGGAGCCAGCGCGAAAGCCAAGGCTGCCAGGCCGCCGAACAGGGCGGCACGCAGAAGCGGCGCGGGGTAGACCGCAAACAGAGCCGGCAAGGGCAGTCGGTCAGCCACGAGCGCGCCCATGATCAGCGGGGCGCTGGCTCCGACGGCGAGGCCCAGTACGAGGCCTAGCGCGGCGAGCACGCCCACCTGGATCAGGTAGACGTTCCGAATGAGAGCGCCCGTGGCGCCCAGCGCCTTCAGAGTTGCGATGGAAGGCTTGCGGCCCTCCAGGTAGGCCGACACCGCTCCGGCCACGCCGAGGCCGCCCGCCACGAGGGCGGCCAAGCCGATGAAGCCAAGGTAGTACTCAAGCTGGTCGATCAAGCGCTCGGCGCCCGCCGCCGCCCGGGAGCGGTCGCGCGCGTCGAATCCAGGATCGGGATGCGCCTTGCGGATGAGGTTGATGGCGGCGACCGGGTCGGCGTGCGTGGGCAGGAGCACACGGATGGACTCGCCGAAGAGGCCGCCCGGAGTCAGCACGCCGGCAGCCTCCACGGCCTCGATCCGGGCGAGCACCCGCGGCGCGAGCGCGAAGCCGCGCCCCATTCGATCCGGCTCGGCCACCAGCACCGCCCTCACAACGAACCGGGCGCCGCCAGCTTCGAAACGATCACCGATCCGCAACCCGAGACGATCCAGCAGCGGCTGCTCCACCGCGGCCCCCCAGGCGCCGTCCTCCCGCCGCAGCGCCGTCTCCAGGCTCGCTGCGCCCCGCAGCTCCACCGTACCGACGAGCGGATAGCCGGGACCAACGCCCCGCAGGTCCGCAAGCCGCCGCGCGCCGGAGGGGGCTTCAGCCATGACCGCGCCGCGCACTGCCGTACTGATGGGGCCGAGACGTTCGATGGACGCGCGCTCGGCGCCCGTGAAGCGCCGCTGCGAAACGCTGAAGACCGCATCGCCGCCGAGGATCGCCCGGGACTCCGCGGCCAAGCCGCGGCGGAAGGCTTCGGCCGTCGAACCCGCGGCCGCGAGCGCCGCGACACCCAGGGCCAGGCAGGCCAGGAAGATCCGAAAGCCCGCGACGCCGGAGCGGAGCTCCCGCAACGCGAAGCGAAGCGCCAGTGGCGTCACGTGGGCGTCCCCGCCCCGACGATGCGTCCGTCCTGCATGCGCACGAGCCGGCCAGCCCGGGCGGCCAGCTCCGCGTCATGCGTGACGAGCACCAGGGTCGTGCTGAGCTCCTGCGCCAGCTCAAACATCAGCTCGGTCACCAAGGCGCCGTTGGCGGCGTCGAGATTGCCGGTGGGCTCGTCGGCGAAGAGCAGGGCGGGCCGCGCGGCGAGCGCCCGGGCCAGCGCCACCCGCTGCTGCTCCCCTCCGGACAGCTGGTGCGGATAGTGGGTGCAGCGCGCCGACAGCCCGACGCGGTCAAGCCAGGCCCGGGCCGTCCTTGTCCCGTCTCGGGCTCCCGCGATCTCGAGGGGAGCTGCGACGTTTTCCTCGGCCGTCATGTTCGGCAGCAGGTGGAAACTTTGGAACACCAGCGCCACCTTGCCGCGGCGAAGCCGGGCCCGGCCGTCCTCGTCGAGCCGCGCCAGGTCTTCCCCGAGGAGCGCGACGCGCCCGCGGGTCGGACGCTCCAGGCCGGAAGCCAGGGCGATCAGCGACGACTTCCCGGATCCTGAGGGACCAACGATGGCGAGGGTCTCGGCAGGCTCCACCTGCAGCCAGACGTCGCGCAGGATCTCCACGGGGCCTGCGGCGGATGGCAGGGTGAGGGCCACATCCTCGAGAACGAGCGGGGGAAGAGTCATCGGGAGGACGCCGCCTTGGAAGTCACGAAGACCTATGTAGTCTGAACGCCATGCGCGCGCGCCACCTGTTCCTCTCCCGGCGAGCCATGCTCGCCGGAGGCCTTGCCGCCGCTGGCGCCGCCTGCGCGCCGCGCGACCGGGAGACGGGCGGCGCGGCGGGGCCGGCTCGACCGGTCAGCCAGGACCCCTCCGCGCCACGACAAGCGCCCGCGCCGTCGGCCAGACCCGCCGTGGCCGAGCCGACCGTCACCTTACTGGGAGACTCCATCACCGCGGGCCTCGGACTGCCTGCCGATCAAGCCCTGCCCAGACAGCTTGAGAGCGCGCTCCGCGCAATCGGGAGCCCGGCCCGTGTTCGGGGCGCCGGCGTTTCTGGCGACACCACCGCGGGAGGCGTTGCTCGGGTCGACTTCAGCGTGCAGGACGACACCAACCTCTGCGTGGTGGCGCTGGGCGCCAACGACATGCTGCAAGGCGTGGCGCCCCAGCAGGTGCGGGACAATCTGGCGGCTATCGTCCGCCGGCTGCAGGCGCGCGGGATCGGCGTGCTACTGGCGGGCATGCGCGCGCCGCCCCGGTATGGCGCCTATGCGGCGGAGTTCGATCGGATCTTCCCGGAGCTGGCGAAGGCCTTCGGAGTTCCGCTCTATCCTTTCTTGCTGGAGGGCGTCGCGCTGGAGCCCGCGCTCAACCAGGCGGACGGCATCCACCCGAACGCCGCCGGCGTGCGGCGGATCGCCGCCGGATTAGCTCCGGCGGTGGCGGCGGCCCTAGAGGCGGCCGACCTCGAACGAGGCGGCTCTCAGTAAGCCACCGAGACGCGCTCCGCAGACCTCAGGCGGACCTGCAGGTCTCGCTCGAATTCTCGCGTCAGCGCGGACTTACGTCAGCTCCACATCAGAACGACCCTGCGCCACACCCGGAGCGCCTCCGCCGGCCTGTTCGCCGCAGGTCCCCGGCCTCTGCGCCGAGCGGCTCGAGCTTCTGTCCGAGAAAGTCGACTTTCGGTGATCCAGGTCACGATGCGGGGGCGATGGAAGTGGGACGAATTCCTGGGAGGCCGGTCCGCGCCGGCTTGGCTGTTGGAGTGCTTGCGATGTCAGCGGAGTTTCGTGACGGCGTGCTGGCGACTGTGCCCTCGATGCGGGCCTATG
>NZ_JAPSKZ010000059.1 GCF_031181185.1 Phenylobacterium sp.
GGACATGTACATCGTCTGGTTCCAGACCCCGGAGGAGCCCGAGGCGGTGCTGGGCGAGGACGTCTCGAAGACGATGCACATGTCCGGCCCGAAGCGATGGCGGAAGATGGCGATCGGATCGACAGGCGCCCGCGGCAGGAAAGGCGTGTTCAGGCCGATGACGCCGCCCACGCGGTCGGGATGCAGCAGCGGCATCTGCCAGACGACGATGCCGCCCCAGTCGTGGCCGCAGAAGATCGCCTTCTCGACGCCCAGGTGGTCCAACAGCCCCACCAGGTCGGCCGTCAGTCGCTCCATGTCGTAGGCGGCGACCTCGCCGGGCTTGGAGGACAGGCCATAGCCCCGCTGGTCGGGGGCGATCACCCAGCGGCCCGCCTCGGCCAGCGCCTGAATCTGATGGCGCCACGAGAAGGCCAGCTCGGGGAAACCGTGGCACAGGACGACGGGAACTCCCGTCCGCGGACCGGCCTCATAGTAGCCGATCTCGACGTCGCCGATCCGAACGCGGTTCGGCCGCGGCATCATGGTTTCGAGCGCAGACATGGCTTCCCCCTCCGATTTCGCGGCCATCCGGCAGCTTCGCCGCAATCAGGGTTTCCCCGCAGCGAGCGGAGACACTAGGGCATGGCTGTCGTGACGTACGCCAAGGAAACATCGCCAGCCTCCGAAACGCCGTGGGGCCTCGTGATCTTGCTGGGCGCGCTGACGGCCATGGGGCCGCTGGCGATCGACATGTACCTGCCGAGCCTGCCGGCGATCGGCGAGGACCTGCGGGCGAGCGCCGGTCAGACCCAGGCCACCGTCGCGGCCTTCCTGGCCGGCATGGCCGTCGGCCAGTTCTTCTACGGCCCGGCCGCGGACCGGTTCGGGCGCCGGCCGCCGATCCTGATCGGCATCGTCATCTTCATCCTGGCCTCGGCCGGCTGTGCGCTGGCGACCACGCCCGAGCAGCTCCTGCTGGCCCGCTTCATCCAGGCGCTGGGCGCCTGCGCCGGCGGGGTGGTCTCGCGGGCCATCGTGCGCGACCACTTCGACCACCGCGAGACCGCGCGGGTGCTCAGCCTGCTCATGCTGGTCATGGGGCTTGCGCCCATCCTGGCGCCGCTGCTCGGCGGGGCGCTGCTCGCCTTCGGCGGCTGGCGGGTGAACTTCTGGTTCATGGCGGCCTTCGGCGGGTTGCTGGGCGCGGCTGCCTTCCTGCGGCTCAGGGAGTCCCGCAGCGCCGAGACGACCCTGCAGGCCCAGTCGGAGTCGCCGTTCCAGGCCTATTTCGCCCTCGTCAAGCAGCCGCGGCTGATCGGCTATGGCCTGGCCGGCGCGCTGAACGGCGCGACGCTCTTCACCTACATCGCCAGCTCGCCCGAGCTGCTGATCGGCGCCTACGGGATCTCGCCCCAGCTGTTCGGCTGGATCTTCGGCCTGAACGCGGTGGGCATCATCGGGGCGAACCAGGTGAACCGCTGGCTCTTGCGGACACGCACGCCGGACCAGGTGCTGGCCCGGGTAAGCTTGATCTCGTTCGGCTTCGCCGTGCTGCTCGTGCTGGCGGCGGTGACCGGAATCGGGGAGCGTTGGACGGTCTTGCCGCTGCTGTTCCTGGTGCTGGCCAGCTACGGGCTGATGCAGGGGAACACGACCGCCGGCGCGCTCAGCGTCGATCCCAAGCGCTCGGGCTCGACCTCGGCGCTGTTGGGCGGGCTGAGCTTCGGGACGGGCGCGCTCGCCTCCAGCCTGGCCGGCGTGTTCCACGACGGGACGCCCCGGCCCATGGCGTTGGTGATGATGCTCGCTCTGGGCGGCTCGGCCTTTGCGCTCCGTCGCCTGGCGCTGCCTAAGACCTAGGGGCTCGCGCGGCGGCCCAGGCGAGCGCCGCCCAGCCGGCCATGAAGCTCAAGCCCCCGAGCGGCGTGACCGCCCCCAGCCACAGCGGCCCGCCGAGGCCCATGGCGAACAGCGAGCCCGAGAAGACCACGACCCCCGCCAGGAACAGCCAGGGCGCGGGCCGCGAGCCCAGCCGCTCGGTCGCGAACACCGCCAGCACGTGGACGAAGCCGTAGAGCGCGCCTGTCCGCAGCCACTCCTGGGCCTTGGGGTCATCGATCCCGTGGGCGGCGAAGGCGCCGAAGCCCACGCAGGCCAGGCCTGCGAGGGCCGCGGCGACGAAGGCCGTGCGCATCAGCTCCACACCTGGGGCCGGCGGTCCTTCCAGGGCGCTTCCTTCTCGAGCTGGGCGGCCAGGCGGAACAGCGTCGCCTCGTCGGCGAAGCGGCCGCTGAACATCATTCCGATCGGCAGCCCGTCGGCAGATTGCCATAGCGGCACGGACATCGAGGGTTGGCCGGTGAAGTTGAACGGCGGCGTATAGGGATAGGTCGCGGCCTGGCGGCGGTCGAACTCCCGCAGGTCGTCCATCAACGGGTCCAGCCAGTCGGCGCGCGGCGCGGGCGTCGCCATCACGGGCGAGAGGTAGATGTCGAAGTCGTCGAAGGCCGCCAGGATCTGGCGGTTCATCAGCCGTAGCTGCTGGAAGCCCCAGAAGGCCTGCTGGCCCGTCAGCCGCTTGCCGGCCTCGTAACCGCGGCGGGCGAGGGGGCCCAGCTCGTGATCCTCGGGCTCGCGGCCCAGCGCCTCGAGCCAGCGCTGGACGTTCGCCGAGAAGTTCGACGCGCTGGCGAGGCTCTGGGCGCGGTAGAGCGTGCGGTAATCGACGCCGAGGCCCCGCTCGAACACCTCGTGGCCCAGCTCCTTCAGCAGCTCGACGGTGCGCAGCAGCGCGGCCTGCATCTCGTCCGGGATCGGCCGGCCGCTGGGCGTCTCGGCCGACCAGGCGATGCGCAGCTTGCCGGGGCTCTTCTCCAGCTCGCCGAGATAAGGGCCGTTTTTGGCCGGGGCTTGGAATGGATCGTTGGCCTGGGCATAGCCGGTGGCGTCCAGCATCGCCGCGCTGTCGCGCACCGTGCGGCTGACCACGTGATGGACGGAGAATCCCAGAGCGCCGTCCGAGACCTCGCAGATGGGGGTCCGGTCGCGGGTGACCTTCAGGCCGAAGAGGCCGCAGCAGGCGGCGGGAATGCGGATCGAGCCCAGGCCGTCGCTGGCGTGGGCCATCGGCACGATCCCCGCCGCAGTGGCCGAGGCCGCGCCGCCGGACGAGCCGCCCGAAATATGGTCCGGGTTCCACGGGTTGCGGCACGAGCCGAGACGTTCGGAGTTGGTCACGCCGGGGATGCCGAACTCGGGCGTGTTGGTCTTGCCCAGCAGCACGACGCCCGCGGCCCGGTAGCGGCGGACCAGCTCGCTGTCCTCGGCGTCGGCGGCGACCTGCGCGAAGCGGCTGCCCGACGTGCGCGGCCAGCCCTTCACCTGGGCGCCCAGGTCCTTGATCAGGAACGGCACGCCGCGGAAGGGACCGTCCGGCAGGTCGCCCGCCGCCCGGCGCTGGGCGGCGTCATAACCCTTGTGGACCACCGCGTTCAGGGTCGGATTGTGCCGCTCGATGCGGGCGATGGCGGCTTCGACCAGCTCGGCCGGCGTGACCTGCTTGCGCGCGACGAGGTCGGCGAGGCCCAGGCCGTCGTATTCGGCGTAGTCGTCCATCAGCGGGCTCCGGCGGTAAGGAAGGAAAGCTTTTCGACCGGCGGCAGGCCGCCGGCCTGGCGCTTCAGCTCGGCGAAGGCGCCTTCGGCGGCGTCCAGGGCCGCCTCGATATCGGCTTCGGTCATGGCCGCGCACAGGAACATGTTGTGCCAGGGGTGCACATAGACGCCCCGCTCCAGCATGGCGCTGGCGAAGCAGAAGCCCTTCCTGAGGTCGGGATCGTCGTCGAACAGGAAGAGCGGCAAGGTGACCGGCCCAGTCTGGCGCAGGCCGAAGCCGGCCGCGCGGGACCGCTCGTCCAGGCCCGCCCGCAGGCGCTCGCCCAGAGCGGTGATGCGCTCCAGATAGTCAGTCTCTCGGATGAGGCGCAGCGTCTCCAACGCGGCGGCCATCGGGGCGGCCTGGTACCAGAAGGAGCCCGTCGCATAGACCGACGCCGCCGCGGTGCGGGCCTTGTCCGAGCCCAGCAGCACCGAAAGCGCATGGCCGTTGGCGACGCACTTGCCCCAGGTGGAGAGGTCGGGCTGCACGCCGAGCCGCGTCCACGAACAGTCGCGGACCAGTCGGAAGCCGGCGCGCACTTCGTCGACGACCAGCAGGGCGCCGCGTTCGTCGCACAGCTGGCGGGCGCGGCGGGCGTAGGCCGGGTCCGGCTCGGCCTGGTCGACGAAGGCGTCGTGGCGGAACGGCGCTGCGAAGATGCAGGCGAGGTCGTCGCCGGCCTGGGCGACCGCGGCCTCGAGGCTGGCCACGTCGTTGTAGTCGTAGAAGATCTGGTGGGCCCGATCCGTGTCGATCACGCCCGCGGGCCTTGGCGTGCACCAGGCCGCTGCGCCGTGATAGGCGCCCTTGGCGCGCACCACGACGCGCCGCTTTGTGTGCGCCCGCGAAACGCTGAGCGCCATCGAGGTGGCGTCCGTGCCGTTCTTACAGAAGATCGCCCAGTCGGCGTGGCTCACCATCCCGGTCAGCGCCTCGGCCAGCTCGACCATCAGCTCGGTCGGCCCGGTCAGGGTGTCGCCGGCGCCCAGCTGCCGGACATAGGCCGCGTCGATCTCCGGGTTCGCATAGCCGAACAGGTTCGGCCCGTAGGCGCACATCAGGTCGAGGTAGCGCCGCCCGTCCACGTCCCAGAGGTGGGCGCCTTCGCCGCGCTGGAAGAACTGCGGGTAGTCGTCAGGCAGGAGCGCGGTGGACTGGTGGCCGTACATCCCGCCCGGGATCACCGCCTCAGCGCGGGCCCGAAGCTCGCGGTCGCGGCTGTTCGTGCGCACCATGGCGCAGCCTCCCTGCTCTTGTTGTTGGCGTGAGCTTACGTCGCCGGGCGGCCCGCGGCGACTCCGTGTATTCCGCGCGCCATGTGGTCGCCGGCGCGCATGGGCCTGTTCTACGCCGCGCTCTTCCTGGGCACCGGGGCGAGCTCGCCCTACATGCCCGTGTGGTTCGCCCATCAGGGGCTCTCGGGCGCGCAGATCGGCCTGATTCTGTCCGCGCCCATGCTGGTGCGGGTGTTCAGCGCGCCTTTGATCGCGCTGTGGGCCGACAGCTTCCGCCACCGGCGGACCGCGCTGATCTTCCTGGGCCTCGGCGTCGCCGGCCTCTATGCGCTGATGGCCCTGCCGCTGGGCTTCGCCGGCTGGGCGGTGGTGTGGTTCGCCGCCTCGAGCGCGTTCTCGACCATCTCGCCGCTCACCGACGTCATCGTCCTGGCGCGCGCCCGGCGCGACGGCTTCAACTACGGTTGGCCGCGCGGCATCGGCTCGGCGGCGTTCATCGTGGCGAACCTCGCGGTGGGGTGGCTGCTGACCCGCGGGTCGCCGGCCATCGTCCTCGTCTGGATCACCGGCGCGGCGGCGTTGGCGGGCCTCGCGGCGCGCCTCCTGCTGCCGCCGGACGCCGTGCACGAAGGCGACCACCGCCCGGGCTTCGCCGACCGCTGGGCTGGCCTCGGCGATCTGCTGCGCGACCCGGCCTTCATGCTGGCGGTGGCCTCCGCGGGCGCAATCCAGTCGGCGCATGCCTTCTACTACGGCTTCTCGACGCTCGCCTGGAAAGCCGAGGGCATTCCGGAAAGCACCACCGGCGTGCTGTGGGCGGTGGGCGTCTCGGTCGAGATCGCCTTCTTCTGGTTCCTGGAGCCGTGGCGAAGGCGCGTGGGCGCGCGGCGGCTGCTGGTGCTGGGCGGCGCGGCCAGCATTGTGCGCTGGACCGCCTACGCCTTCTCGCCGCCGCTCTGGATGCTGTTCCCGCTGCAAGCGCTGCATGCGCTCAGCTATGCGGCGACCTTCCTGGCGGCCCTGCAACTCGCCGAGCAGCTCTCGACGCCGCGCAACGCCTCCGCCGCCCAAACCATCAACTCGGCGCTGTCCTCAGGCGTGCTGATGGGCATGGCCACCCTGGCGTCCGGTCCCCTGTTCGACCACTTCGGCGCCCGGGGCTACCTCCTGATGGCGGCCATGTGCGTGGCCGGGACGATTGGAGCGGTGCGGCTGTATTGGGTGCACAGGCTGGACCCAGCGTGAGGTTCAGTTCTCATATTGTTCTTGACTAGCATGCTGCATATGAGCGCTAATGCGCAGCTCGCAACGTCGGGCCGCAGCCGTGTCTATAGAGAACCTGCTCAAAGTCGTTCCTCCTCCCGCCGAGCCGTTCGAGAGCTACGACGGCCCCTGGGAGCCGGTCGAGACCTTCTTCGGGACCGGGGGCTTACCTGCCGACTACAAGGAGTTCGTGCTGCTTTACGGCAGCGGATACTTCATGGAGTTTCTGGGCGTTAGCGTTCCGCGCGCCTGGAACGAAAATGTTCGGATCGCGACCAACGCGAAGATCATCACCCGCAATTTCCGAGAGCACGAGCCTCTCGACCCGTATCCCTACGGGTTCTGGCCGGATCCCGGCGGACTGCTGCCGTTCGGCACGACGGACAACGGCGACGAGCTCTTCTGGCTGACCGAGGGGGCTCCGGACACGTGGCGCGTTGTCGTCTGGGATCGGGGCATGCAAACGTTCGAGACCTTCGACTGTGGTCTCACCGATTTCCTCGCAGGTCTGGCGACGGGTACGATCCTCCCGAAGGCGTTTCCGGAAGACCTGCTTCCCTGTGAGCTGCTCTTCCAGCCGGACTCGAGATAGGCTGCAAGGTCGGAGGAGCGCCATGACTGTCCAACTCTTCGGCTGCGTCTGCGGCCAGTTCCACAGTCCCGGTGCGGGGCTCGGCATGGGCGACCAACAGGTCAGCGTGCCGATCCCGTTCTATGTGGTCGAGCATCCGGACGGTGTCGCGTTGTTCGACTGCGGCCTGCACGGCGACATCACGAACCCTGACGATCCCTACCGGCAGAGGCTGCGCAGCCAGGGCATGGACTCCCCTGTCAACGCCGAGGAGCTGGCGGCGGCCAGCCTGGAGCGCCTGGATATCGATCCCGCGCGGGTCCGTTACGTCGTGCTTTCGCACCTCCACTTCGACCATGCCGGCGGGCTGCACCAGCTGCCGAACGCCACGGTGGTGGCGCAGAAGAAGGAATGGGACGCCGGCTTCGACGACGACATGGCCGCGCGCTACTTCCTGGTCCGCCGGTTCTTCGACCTTGGGCATCCGGTGAAGCTGGTCGACGGCGAGCATGACCTGTTCGGCGACGGGTCGGTCACCCTGCACCCCAGCTTCGGCCACACGCCGGGCCACCAGTCCATGCGCGTGCGCAGCGAAGACGGCGACTACATCCTGGTGGGCGACGCCTGCTATCATGGTGGAGTCGTCGAGACGCGCGACTTCCCCGCCTACAGCGACCATGCCGCCATGAACCGTTCGCTGGACTCGCTGCTGGCCCTGCGCGGACCAGACACGGTCATGGTCTTCGGCCACGATCCCGCCCAGTGGGGCGAACGTCCGGTGCTGCGCGCCACGCGCGCCTGAGCGAACCCCGCTGACGTGGCGACACCGTTGCGGAGCGGCCCCAGCGCTCCATGATGCCTCCCAAGCGGAGGAAGACGAGCATGCGTGCGCTGCAGGTCACGGCCCCTTGGGGACCGGACGCGATCCAGGTGGTGGAGGCGCCCGAGCCTACGCCCGGTCAGGGCCAGGTCCTGGTGCGGATGAAGGCCTGTTCGCTCAATTACCGCGACTTCCTGATGATCCACGGGATGTACGGCCGCGCCGCGGCGACCGCCAACGACGTCATCACCCCGTTCTCGGACGGCTGCGGCTATGTCGAGGCGGTGGGGCCGGGCGTCACCCGCTTCAAACCGGGCGACCGCGTCTCGACCCTGTTCTTCCAGAACTGGATCTCGGGGCCGCCGAACTTGGAGAAGCTGACCAGCGCCCTGGGCTTTCCGATTCCCGGCGCCGGCGCCGAGCTGCAGGTGTTCAGCCAGGAGGGGCTCTCGAGAGCGCCGGAGTTCCTGACGGACCACGAGGTGGCGACCTTGCCGTGCGCGGCCCTAACGGCTTGGCGCGGCCTGTTCCACGACGCGCGCCTGGAGCCCGGCGACACGGTGGTCCTGCAAGGCACCGGCGGCGTCTCGATCTTCGGGCTGCAGTTCGCCAAGGCGGCCGGCTACCGCACCCTGATCACCTCGTCGTCCGACGCCAAGCTGGAGCGGGCCAAGGCGCTCGGGGCCGATCACCTGGTGAACTACAAGGCCACGCCGGCGTGGTCGAAGGCCGTGCGCGAGGCGACCGGCGGCCGCGGCGCTGACTTCATCATGGAGGTCGGCGGCGGCGGCACGATCCAGGAGAGCATGAAGGCGATCAAGATCGGCGGCCATATCGCCGTCATCGGCATCGTCGCCGGCGCGGGCGAGCCCTTCAATCCCGCCGCCCTCATCGGCAATTCGGCCAAGCTGCAGGGGCTGTCGGTGGGATCGCGCGAGATGTTCGAGGCCATGTGCCGCGGCATCGAGCTCCACGGCATCCGCCCGATCGTCGACAAGGTCTATCCCTGGACCGAGGCCAAGGCCGCCATCGCCGCCATGGGCGCGGGCGAGCACTTCGGCAAGATCGTCCTGGAGTTCTGACCTACTCGGCCGGCTCAAGCTCCCGTTCCCGCTTGCGGGCGCGCGCGCGCTCGACCCGCTTCTGCACGCGTCGCCGGCTGTGCAGATCCAACAGGCTGGCGGCGGGGAACGGCGTCCGAAGGCCTCGGACGGGCGACAGGTTGCGAACGCCGCGAAGCGTCTCCTCGGCCATTTCGGCGATGAATTCCCGTCGGCGGACGGTGCCTTCCTCCTGGAGGAACGACAGCCGATGCATCGCATAGAGGCCGATGGCGGCCGAGATCAGGAAGAAGAAGTCCCAGTGGGTGATCTGGAGGCTGAGGAACTCCGACACGCCTGAGGGATCGCGCCAGAGCACCTGGAAGCTGAGTTCCCGGGCGGCGTAGAAGTCGGCCGACAGGCCGCCCAGGATCGGGGCCACGCCGGCGGCCGCCGAGGCGATCAGCGAATTCGCCGCAATGTACGCGGTGGCGGCGTGCCGGGGCGCAAGCTTCAGGGCGGCCGCGCCGGTCGCCAGGTTCACGCCAGCCGACGCCATGCCCATGAAGGCATGCAGCACCGACAGGTAGACGATGAGGTGCAGCCGGCTCTCGAACTCCGAGGCGAACACCATGGCGGCGATCGCCAGCAGGAAGGCCGGCGCGGCGACGTTCAGCACCGACTTGTTCGAAAAACGGTCCGACAGCCGACCCCAGATCTGCAGGAACAGCAGGTTGGCCACCTGGCTCACCACCGTGAACGTCATCACCCAGCCCATGCCCAGGTGCAGCTGCTGGACGAAGTAGACCGTGAAGAAGGGCGTCGCCGAGTTCACTGCGAACTGCCAGCTCGCCATGAAGCGGATGAGCGTGCGGAAGTTGCGGTCCTTGAGCGGCGCCGAGAGCAGCTTGACCAGCGTCTGCTTTGGTTGCGGCGGCGGCATGAGGGGCTCCGGCACGAGCGCAAGCCTCCAGGTGCTGATCGCAGCGGCCAGGAAGCCGATCATGTAGAGGGCCGTGAAGACGAGGCCGTCTCCGCCCTCGCGCGCGGTCTGCTGGTTCTGCAGCGCGAAGCCCGCCCCCAGGCTGCAGACGATGCCGATCGCGGTGGCGTAGATCGTTCGCCGCGCGAAGAAGCGGCCCAGCCGATCCTCCGGCACCAGGTCCCGGATCCATGAATTCCACGAGCAGGCGCAGATCGCGTTGAACGCCGTGTGGATGATCTCCAGCACGATGAGCAGCGCGAGCGCGATCCTGCGGTCGGGGATCAGCGGCAGGAGCGCAAAGACTGGGAGGGTGATCCGGGCGACCGCGAGTGCAAGAATGCTGATCCGCCGCCGGGCGCGGAAGCGCTCGACCAGGGCCACCGCCGGCGCCTGCAGGAGCTGGGTCCAGAGCGGGATCGCCGCCAGGAGCCCGATGGCCGTGTTCGACGCTCCCAGCCACAGGGCGAACGCGACCAGCACCACGCCGGAGTTCAGCGCTCCGACCATGGTCGCGAAGGTCGCGTCCATCATCAGGTTGCGCAGCCCACGGTCGAGCGAGTGCTCGTCCACGTGGGCCCGTGGCGCCAGGAAGTTGTTCAAGGGGATGTCCTTGGCTGGACTCCCCTTCCGAACCTAGAGCCCCGGCGGTTGTTCCCGCCCGTCAGATCACCGGATCGAAGCCGCCTTCCAGCCAGCGGAAGATCGCCTCTGCGGCCTCCTCAGGCGTGGTCTGGGTGGTGTCGATGCGGATTTCGGCGTTCTCGGGCGGTTCGTAGGGGCTGTCGATGCCGGTGAAGTTCTTCAGCTCGCCGGCGCGCGCCTTCTTGTAGAGCCCCTTCACATCCCGCTTCTCGGCCTCGGCCAGCGGCGTGTCGACGAACACCTCGACGAACTCGCGCTCGCCCATCAGCTCGCGGGCCATCCGCCGCTCGGCCCGGAAGGGCGAGATGAAGCTGACCAGCACGATCAGCCCGGCGTCGACCATCAGCTTGGAGACCTCGGCCACCCGGCGGATGTTCTCAACCCGGTCCTCCTCGGTGAAGCCCAGGTCCTTGTTCAGCCCGTGGCGGACGTTGTCGCCATCGAGGAGGTAGGTGTGCCGGCCCTCGGCGTGCAGCCGCTTTTCCACCAGGTTGGCGATGGTCGACTTGCCGGCGCCCGAAAGGCCGGTGAACCAGACGACGCGCGCCTTCTGGCCCTTGGCGGCCGAGCGCGAGGTCTTGTCGACGTCCAGCGCCTGCCAGTGGATGTTCTGGCTGCGACGAAGGGCGAAGTGCAGCAGGCCGGCGCCGACCGTGCGGTTCGACAACCGGTCGATCAGGATGAAGCCGCCCAGGTCCTTGTTCTCGGCGTACGGGTCGAAGGCGATCGGCGCCGAGAGCGCCAGGTTGCACACGCCGATCTCGTTCAGCTCGAGCCGGGTAGCGGCCAGCTTCTCCAGCGTGTTGACGTTCACCTTGTGCTTGGGCTCGGTGATCTGGGCCGTCACCGTCCGCGCGCCCAGCTTCAGCAGATAGGGGCGTCCAGGCAGCAGCGGCTCGTCGTCGAACCAGACGATGGTGCTCTCGAACTGGTCGGCCACCTCCGGCGGCGCGGCCGCGGCGGCCAGCACATCGCCGCGGCTGATGTCGATCTCGTCCTTCAGCGTGATGGTGACCGACTGGCCGGCGACGGCCTGGTCCAGGTCGCCGCGCATCGTGACGATCCGCTCGACCGTGCTCTCGCGTCCGGACGGCAGGGCCTTTACCTTGTCGCCAGGCTTCACGACGCCCGAGGCGATCTGTCCGGCGAAACCGCGGAAATCGAGGTTCGGACGGTTCACCCACTGGACCGGCATGCGGAACGGCTTGTCCTGCAGGTCGTCCTCGACGGGGGCCTCTTCCAGCCAGCGCATCAGCGGCGGGCCCGAGTACCAGGGCGTATGGGCCGAGGGCTCGGTGATGTTGTCGCCCTTGAGCGCCGACATCGGGATGGCGGTGAAGTCGCGGATGCCGATCTGGGCGGCGAAGTCGTGATAGTCGGCGACGATCTGTTCGAAGACGTCCTTGGACCAGCCGACCAGGTCCATCTTGTTGATCGCCAGCACGACGTGGCGGATGCCCAGCAGGCTGACGAGGAAGCTGTGCCGGCGGGTCTGGGTCAGCACGCCCTTGCGCGCGTCGATCAGGATGATGGCCGCATCCGCCGTCGAGGCGCCGGTGACCATGTTGCGCGTGTACTGCTCGTGGCCGGGCGTGTCGGCGACGATGAACTTGCGCTTTTCCGTCGAGAAGAAGCGGTAGGCCACGTCGATGGTGATGCCCTGCTCGCGCTCGGCGGCCAGGCCGTCGACGAGGAGGGCGAAGTCGATCTCGCCGCCCTGGGTGCCGACCTTCTTGGAATCCGCTTCGAGGGCCGCCAGCTGGTCCTCGAAGATCATCTTGGAGTCGTAGAGCAGGCGGCCGATCAGGGTCGACTTGCCGTCGTCCACCGAGCCGCAGGTGATGAAGCGCAGCAGGCTCTTCACCTCGTGCTGCTTCAGATAGGCCTGGATGTCCTCGGCGATGAGCGCGGATTGGTGGGCCATCAGAAGTAGCCCTCCTGCTTCTTCTTCTCCATCGAAGCGGCCTGATCGTGGTCGATGACGCGGCCCTGGCGCTCGCTGGTCGTGGTGAGCAGCATCTCCTGGATGATCTCGGGCAGGGTGGCTGCGGTGCTCTCCACGGCGCCGGTCAGCGGGTAGCAGCCGAGGGTGCGGAAGCGCACCGACTTCATCTGCGGCGTCTCGCCGGGCTTCAGCGGGAAGCGGTCGTCGTCGACCATGATGAGCGTGCCGTCACGCTCCACCACCGGCCTCGGCTCCGCGAAGTACAGCGGCACGATCGGGATGTTCTCGAGGAAGATGTATTGCCAGATGTCGAGCTCGGTCCAGTTCGAGATCGGGAAGACACGCACGCTCTCGCCGGGGTTCTTGCGGGCGTTGTAGAGCTTCCAGAGCTCGGGCCGCTGGTTCTTGGGATCCCAGCGGTGCTGGGCCGAGCGGAACGAGAAGATCCGTTCCTTTGCGCGGCTCTTCTCCTCGTCGCGGCGGGCGCCGCCGAAGGCCGCGTCAAAGCCGTACTTGTCCAGCGCCTGCTTCAGCCCCTCGGTCTTCCAGACGTCGGTGTGCACCGCGCTGCCGTGGGTGAACGGATTGATGTTCTGGGCCAGCGCGTCGGGGTTCTGGTGGACCAGGAGCTCGAAGCCCAGCTCGCGGGCCATCCGCTCGCGCATCTCGTACATCGCCCGGAACTTCCAGGTCGTGTCCACGTGCAGCAGCGGGAAGGGCGGCTTCGAGGGATAGAAGGCCTTGGCCGCCAGGTGCAGCATCACGGCCGAGTCCTTGCCGATCGAATACAGCATCACCGGCCGTTCGCACTCGGCGACGACCTCGCGCATGATGTGGATGCTCTCGGCCTCGAGCCGCTGCAGGTGGGTGAGCGTCTGACGGGACAAGGCGCTTTCGGCGTCTGTTGATCGGGCGAGGACGCGGGCGTCCATGTGCGGACCTTACAGCAAAGATTGAAGATTTCCCGTGCGCATGTGCGCCCGGGCCGGCCCTGTCGGTGAGTTAGAGGAGGGGCCCGTCCCGAGCAAGGCGAGCCGCCCCCAGGAATTCTCAGGTCCCGGCCAGCGAAAGTGGACGGCGCGGCGATCCGCTTCAGGCCTGAAACGCAATCGGGCTGGCGAGCCCCCGCGACGCATGCCACTAATCCGCGAGGAAACGCATACCCGTTCTTCGAGCCGGAAAGCCGGCCTGCGGGTGACAGGGGGAAGTCGATGAGCGTCGATGCCGTTCAGGGCCCGAAGGTTCGGGGCAGCTATCGCTATCTGGTCGTCTGGCTGTTGGCGATTGTCTACACGCTCAACTTCCTCGACCGGCAGATCGTCTCGATCCTGGCCGAGCCGATCCGCAAGGACCTGAACCTCACCGACACCCAGTTGGGGATGCTGGGCGGGATCGTGTTCGCGCTGTTCTACACCGGCTTCGGCATTCCGGTGGGCTGGCTGGCCGATCGCGCGAGGCGGGTCTGGATCATCTCGGGCGCCTGCGCCTTGTGGAGCCTGTTCACCGCCCTGTGCGGCACCGCGACGAACTTCATCCAGCTGGCGCTGTTCCGCATGGGCGTCGGCATCGGCGAGGCCGGCGGCTCTCCGCCATCGTATTCGTTGATTTCGGACTACTTCAAACCCGAGGAGCGCGGCACGGCTCTGGCGATCTACTCCCTCGGGGTGCCGGCCGGCTCGATGTTCGGGGCGGCGTTCGGCGGCTGGATCGCGGCAGAGCATGGCTGGCGCACCGCCTTCTTCGTCATGGGCCTGCCCGGGATCGTCCTGGCGCTGGCGGTGCTGTTCATCATTCGCGAGCCGAAGCGCGGCGGCCTCGACGCCTTCGCCGAAGGCAAGGACAGCCACGACGTGGCGCCGTCCATCCCTGCAGCGATCGCAGGCTTTTTCTCGAACCGCACGCTGGTCCTCACGGCCCTGGCCGCTGGCCTGTCCGCCTTCGTGGGCTACGCCGCCCTGACCTGGAACCCGCCGTTCCTGATGCGGGTGAAGGGCATGTCGCTGACCGAGGTCGCCGCCTACTACAGCCTCGTCCTCGGGATCACGGGGATGATCGGCACGTTCGGCGCCGGCTGGCTGGTGGACCGTCTAGGCGCGAAGGACCGCCGCTGGTTCGCGTGGGTCCCGGCGATCGCCTTCGTGCTCACGATCCCGTTCTGGGTCGGGCTGCTGTACGCGCCGACCTGGCAGATCGCCCTGATCTGCATCGCCGTGCCGGCGCTGCTGAACAACTGCTACCTCGCGCCGGCTCTGGCGGTCGTGCAGAACGCCGTGGCGCCGAACCGTCGGACGATCTCGGGCGCCATCCTGCTGTTCGTCCTGAACCTGATCGGCCTCGGCGCCGGGCCGGTGTACGTCGGCAAGATCTCGGACATGGCGAAGCCCGAGTACGGTGACCGCTCGCTGATCATCGGCTTCGCCTGGCTGATCCCGGTGATCGTGATCACGATTGGCGCGCACCTGCTGTCGGCCTGGTCCATCGCCCGCGACAAGCGCCTGGCCGCCGCGATCGGCTAGGTCGCGGAACCTGTGGACGGCTCAAGGCGCCGCATCCCGCGACGCGCTTGGGCCGGCTATAGGTCGGGTCCGAGGGGCCAACTTCTGATTCCGGGTGTGTTGCGTGCGTGAGAATACCGACCCGTTGTGGATCCGCGGCTATGCGCTGACCCCGCGGCGTCTGAGCGACGGCGGCTGGGTCTGGCTGAAACCCTACGAGTGGCGCTGGCAGCGGCCGCGTGGCGAAGGCCCAGCCGCGGTCAATCCGCCCAAGCTCGTGACCCGCAAGGCGACCGCGTCTCAGTAGAAGCCGTTTGTGCGCGAACGCCGTTGTGCGGACCTCGCGCCTGAGCCAAGCTCCCCCTACGTAAACCGGGGATCGACCATGGTGGTCGCGGCGGCGCCGGTGGCCCAAGGCGAACGGATCCGGACGCTGGACGTCCTGCGCGGCGTCGCCGTCTGCGGCATCCTGCTGATGAACATCCCCGCCATGGGGCTGCTGTGGAGCCTGCCGCGGCCGATGCTGCCGGCGCAGGCGAACGCCGACTGGATCGCCTACACGATCCAGATGGTGACGCTGGAAGGCTCTATGCGGGGCCTGTTCACCCTGCTGTTCGGAGCCGGCATGCTGGTGATGCTGCGCGGCGCGGCGAACGCGGCCGCCCCGGCGATCCAGGCCTATCTGACCCGCTGCTTCGCCCTGATGCTGCTGGGCTTCGCGAACTTCGCGATCTTCCTGTGGCCCGGCGAGATCCTGTTCAACTACGGCGTCTGCGGCCTGGCGCTGCTACTGTTCTGGCGCGCCGACGTGCGGGTTCTGGTGACCGCCGCCGCGGCGATCCTCATCGCCATGACGGTGCATGTCGGCAACGGCTCGTTCAAGCGCGCCGAGACGATCCGCGACGGTCAAGCCGCCGCAGCGGCGAAGGCCGAGGGCAAGACCCTCTCCGAAGCGCAGAAGAAGGCGCTTGAGGGCCACACGAAGATGATGGCCCGCCTCCATCCCGACGCCAAGGCGATCGCCGACGAGCGGAAGGAGCGCACCACTTTCCCCGCCGTCGCGAAGTGGAGCATCCAGCAATGGGTGAAGTTCAACTTCGGCGAGTCGGCATGGGCGATCCTCGGCGAGTCCCTCGCGATGATGCTGCTTGGGATGGCGCTGTTCCGGCTGAACGTCTTGTCGGGTGAGCGGCCGCTCGGCTTCTACCTGACGCTGGCGGCGGTCGGTTACGGCGTCGGCCTGACGATCCGTGGACTGTTCGCCCTTCTGCAGTGGCGGCACGGCTTCGAACCGAACCCGACCGTCGCCGGGCTCTTCGGCTGGATCTACCAACTCGGCCGCGTGCCGACGACGCTGGGCCTGCTGGGCGTCGTCGTCGCCCTATACAAGCTGGGCGCCCTGCGGCTGCTGGAGAGCGGATTGACGGCGATCGGTCGCCTCGCCCTGACGAACTATGTCGGCCAGTCGGTGATCACCTCGGTGCTGTTCTATGGCCTCGGCTACTGGAATCGCTTCGGCTTCGCCCAGCTGATGGGTCTGACCGTGCTGATCTGGATCGCGCAGGGGATCTTCAGCTTGCTCTGGCTGCGGCGCTGGCAGATGGGGCCGCTCGAGTGGCTGCTCAGATCTGTGACCTACGGCCGCTGGCGGCCGCTGGACCGGACATCCGCCGCCTCCGCCGCCGGGCTCGCCCCGGCCGAATAGCGCCGTCCGAAAACCGCGAACGCGCATCCATCTGTGTCCGAAAACCGCGAGACATGGGCGGTCGCGGGGCCCATCTTCCCGGCATGGACATGGATTTCGAAGCCTGCCGCCGCGCCTTCGTCACCCGCGACCCGCGGTTCGACGGACGCATCTTCGCTGGTGTGAAGACCACCGGCATCTACTGCCGGCCGATCTGTCCGGCGCGCACGCCGAAGCCGCAGAACATGATGTTCTATCCGACGGCCGCGGCGGCCCAGGAGGCCGGCTACCGGCCCTGCCTCCGCTGCCGGCCGGAGGCCTCTCCGGACCTTGGAGCCTGGCGCGGCACCTCCAACACCGTCTCCCGGGCCCTGGCCCTGATCGAGGCGGGCGCCATGGACAGCGGCGACGTCGACGCGCTCGCTGCGCGGCTGGGCGTCGGCGAGCGGCAGCTGCGGCGGCTGTTCCGCCAGCACCTCGGCGCCTCCCCGGTGTCGGTCGCCCAGACCCGCCGCGTGCTGCTGGCCAAGCAGCTGATCCAGGAGACCCGCCTGCCGATGGGCGAGGTGGCCCTGGCCGCGGGCTTCGGCAGCGTGCGGCGCTTCAACGAGACGTTCCAGCAGCTGTTCGGCCGCCCGCCGGGCGAACTGCGCCGCTCGCGCCAGGCTGACATCCCGGCCGCCGAAGGCATCGTCGTGCGGCTGCCCTATCGGCCACCCTATGACTGGGACGCCATTGTCCGTTTCCTGGCAGACCGCGCCATCCCGGGCGTCGAGCGCGTCGAGGCCCGCCGCTACGCGCGCACGCTCGAGGTCGACGGCGCTTGCGGCGTCGTCGTCGTCACGCCCCGCGATGGGGACGATGCGCTCACCGCCGAAATCCGTTTCCCCAAGCTGAAGGCGCTGCCGGCGGTGATCGCACGCATCCGCCGTGTGTTCGATCTGACGGCCGACCCAGGTCTGATCGGCGCGCACCTGAGTCAGGATCCTGTGCTGGCGCCGCTGGTCGCCGCTCGGCCGGGCCTGCGGGCGCCGGGCGCCTGGGACGGCTTCGAACTCGCGGTCCGGGCGATCCTCGGGCAACAGATCACCGTCAGCGCCGCCCGCGCGCTCGCCGGCAAGCTGACCGATGCCTATGGGGAGGCGATCCACGACCCCGCTGCGGCGGAGCTCGGCCTGACCCGCGTCTTCCCGCGGCCCGAGCGGCTGGTCGGCGAGGAAATCGCAGCTCTCGGCATGCCCAGGGCCCGCGGCGCGGCGCTGGAGGCCCTGGCCCGCACCGTCGCCGAGGACCCCAGCATCTTCACGCCCCGCGCCGACCTGGAGAGCGCGATCGCGGCGCTGAAGGCGCTGCCCGGCGTCGGCGAGTGGACCGCTCAGTACATCGCCCTGCGCGAGCTACGCGAGCCAGACGCCTTCCCCGGCGCGGACATCGCCCTCCTGCGGGCCATGGCCGACGAGACCGGCAAGCGGCCGACTGCCGACGAGCTGCTCGCCCGCAGCGAGCGGTGGCGGCCATGGCGCGCCTACGCCGCCCAACACCTCTGGGCCCACGACGCGGCCCAGCCCGACCTCAAGAGGACCAAGACCAATGACCTCCGCGCAGCCTGAAACCCTGATCCTCGACCGCATCTCCACGCCGATCGGCACGGCGCTCGTCGTCACCGACGAGGCCGGCGTGCTCCGGGCCTTCAACTGGACTGACTACGAGGACCTCATGCGGGCCTGGCTCGCCAAGCGCTATCCGAAGGCCGCCCTGGCGGAGGCCGTCAGCCCCGTCCGGCCGGCGTTCGAAGCCTACTTCGCGGGCGACCTCGACGCGCTGACGGCCGTGCCGTGGCAAGGCGCCGGCACGGCGTTCCAGCAGAAGGTCTGGGCCACGCTGTGCTCCATCCCGGCTGGCGAAACCTGGACCTATGCGCGCCTGGCCCAGGCGATTGGCCGGCCTACCGCCGTCCGCGCCGTGGGCCTCGCGAACGGGTCGAACCCCGTCGCCGTGGTGGTGCCTTGCCATCGCGTGATCGGCTCGGACGGCTCGCTGACCGGCTACGGCGGCGGCCTGCCGCGCAAGCGCTGGCTGCTCAGCCACGAGGGCGCGGCGTTCAAGGAGCGGCTGGCCGCTTAGGGCCGCCGCGACGAACATTGCCGAAATTTAAGGTAAGGACCGCCTCCCGGCAGAGCTTCACCTGACGTATAACACCGCTCGGCGGAGTCGCGCTGGAATCGGGAGAGGGCCGATGGCGACATTGACGGAAGTGGTGGCCGCGGTGGTCGTGCATTCGTCCGCTGTCGCCTTCTCGCATTTCGGCGTCACTCTCGATGGTCCCGCGTTCGAGCGCCCGGCGCAGGCTCCTGCCGAGCGCATCGTCGCCCGCTCGCCACGCAAGGCCCAGAAGATCTCCGAGAAGCTGTCGGACTGCCCCGAGCAGCGCCGCGCCTTCGTGCAGAAGGCCTGACCGGCCCCTGAGTCCCCGCGACAATCCGACCCGGCCGCCGCCCTGATTCGCGGCGCCTGTTTGCGTCTGCACGCCGGGCGGGTAATCCTTCTCGGCCAAGGGGTAGCGGGGAAGGGACCGGCCGCGCATGAAGTTCTCGAAGCGGCGACAACCGGTGGATTTCGGCGGCCGGCCGGGCTTGGCGACCGCGCCGCTGTCCGAGGTGGACGCCGGGCCTGAGATCGTTGCCCGCGAGCCCGAGCCGGAAGCCGCCCCGCCGCTGGAGCCGCCGATGGCCGCCCCGGCTGTCGCCGCGCAGGCGCCGCGCACGCCCGCCACCCGGCCTGAGTTCCAGCCCGAGCCGGCCTACGAGCCCGCCGTCCTCGACGAGCTGGAGCCGCCGGCCGGCTGGCCGATCTGGGTCGCCGCCGTCGCCGTGTCGGTGCTGTGGGCGCTCGCGCCAATCGCCTTCGCCGTCGGCTACCGCAACAACGTGGCGCCGCTGCAGGACGACGCCTTCGCGCTCGCCGTCTTCGCCCTGCTGGCCATCGGCCCCGCCGCCTTCGTCTGGGGCGCCGCCTTCATGATCCGCCAGGGCCAGAAGCTCGCCTTCGAGGCTCGCCG
>NZ_JAPSKZ010000289.1 GCF_031181185.1 Phenylobacterium sp.
TGCTCGAGGCTGGCGAAATGTGTGGCGCCGCCCGTCACCACGAGGAAGTTGTTCTTCTGCACGAAGCCAGAGAACAGCTTCTCTGCCATCTCGGGCGGCAGCTTGCTGTCCGGGCTGATGACGATGAGCTTCCTGTCCTTCGACAGGTCGATGTCGCCGATCTCGGGCAGCGGCAGGACGTCCTGGTATGCCTTGCCCTGACCGGCTGGCGCGAAGACGTGCCTCAGTCGTTCGGCGATGCCCTGGTCGATGCGGTTCTGCGGGGCCTTCTCGGCCTCGCTCTGGAGCCGCTTGGTGATGTTCTCCTGCGGGGCGAAGTAGACCACGTCTCCGGCGCCCCGGTGCAGGTACCAAGCCTCCTTCGCCAGCGCGTCAAAGGCGGCGGCGAACTCGTCGGCCGAACGCCCCGGAGCGACGAGGCACTCCACCACCTGGTCGCGCGTCAGGCCCGCCTTGGCGTCAAGGCCACGCATCAGCGAGGCGGCCAGGATGACGTTGGCGACCTGGCTCCCGGCGTCCGTCCCGGCCTCGCGGTCCACCGTCTCGGCGTGCGCCTGCCCGTTGTCGGCGATGTCCTTGGCGATCGCCTCCTGCAGGTCGGAGAGCGGCAGCACCTCGTTCCGCATGTCCGGGTCGTTAAGGTCCATGTGCTGGACCCCGATGAGGTGCACCGTGTTCGGGCGCTCCGGCTTCCAGACGTCGCGCACGATGCGGCTGACCATCCGCAGCAGGCCGCGCGTCTGCCGGAACTTCTCGTTGTTCCTGAACATCGCCACGACGTCGCGCAGGCGCGGATGGAACGGGTAGCAGCGGTGGATCTCCTCCGCGAACTGCTCCGGCGTCTTGGCGACCATCCGTGAGCGGACGGCCTCGTTCATGGCGTTCGCGTAGGCGTCGGCCACCTTGTCGGCCTGGGCGCGATCGATGTGCTCGAACAGCCGTCGGCGCAGGATCTCGAAGATCTCGTTGGAGTTCAGCGCGACCGGGGTGATCTCCTTCGCGCTGCGCCGGACCTCCTGATCGAGGTTGGACAGCACCTGCGCGAGGCTCTTGCTCGCCCCCTGGTAGGCGGCGGACAGGTTGGAGACGACCACCATGCAGCGCGGCAGCTTGATGGCCGCCGAGAGCAGGTTCGCCAGCGCGTAGGTGGCGACGTTGGCCAGCGTACCCTGGCCGACCGCCATGGTCTGGGCGTTGTCGAGCCAGGGCGGCAGCTCGTCGAGCAGGATGAGGGTCGGCTGGCCGCCGATCAGCGCCATCCAGTCCTTCTCGTCGGGCGCCTTCGGGCCGGACTGCCAGAACTTGGCGAAGGCGTCCGCATTGCCGAGTTGGCTGGCGATCTCGCCCCAAATGAAGTGGTCCGGGTTGGTCCGGCCGGAGAAGGCCACGACACGGGCGGCGCCGAAGCCGCTGGGGGCCTTGATGCCCGAGGCGTCGAGCACCCTGGTCCGCAGGGCGGGGGTCTTCGCGATCAGGCCGAAGGCGACCATCAGGTGCGTCTTGCCACCGCCCATGGCCTGCGTGAGCGTGTAGACCGCCTGCTCGCTGCGGCCGTCGAGCCGGGCGATGCCGAGCTCGAACATCTGCCGCATGCCGCCGGTGACGTGGTTCCGCGAGAAGAAGGCTTCCGCGTCCTTCTCGGCGGCCCGGATGACCTGGGCGATGTCCTCGATGTCCGGCTCCGGGTCGGCCCGGAGGACGCTGGGGTGCGGACGGCAGGCGTCGCGGACGGTGAGAAGCATGGTCGGTCCCTCGGCTCAGGCGCCCTGCGCCGCGGGGGCGGCGGCCTCGCGCTCGAGCAGGTCCTCGAGCGCCCGCTGGACCAGGCTCGAGGCCGACACCCGGCGCTCGATGGCCAGGATCTTGGTCCGGCGTATGACCTCGGCGTCGATGACTACGAGGAACTGCCGCTTCTCGGGCTGATGCCCGTTCCCCTCGGCTTCCCCGTCCATCGTCTCCCCCTATGGCGATAGATGCCTATAGGAAGATGCTACCCTGAGTGTTTGTCGTTTCGGAAGGCTTTTGATCGCGGGCGCGTGTTCTTCAGGGTCCGCCCGAGCCTTCCCCTTACCTCACGGATTCGTGAATGACGGTTCTTCCGAGAAAGCGGCCTCCGCCGGTATTCACGGGAGGCGACCCTGTTCGCCCGACAACCTCTGACGGGACACAGGCCATGCGCACCTTCAACTCCTTCACCCAGACCTACCCGGCGTGCCCGGGCGACTCGGCTGAGCTCTGCTCGGCGCTCCAGAGGCGCTCGGGGGCTGCCGCACGCGTCTCGGCCTGCCTGAAGAACGGCCCCACCGTCGCCGCCCTCGATGCCGCCTATCGGCGGCTGGTGGCCGCCACGATCGAGGTCGGCGACGCGAAGGCGCGGATGGCAGCCAAGCTGGGCGTGGTGCCCGGCTCCCGGTAGCCGCTCCGCGGCGGCATCACGTCCCTGGATTCGACGGCAGGCTGCCGGTGTCGGACGCCTGCCGGAAGTCGAAGGCGGCCTGGGTGCCGGGATCGGGCTCCGCAGCCTCGAACCCCGACACCGTGACGCCGAGCAGCCGCACCGGCTTCTCCAGCGGGAACAGCCCCCGCGCCAGTGCCACGGCCGTCCCGGCCAGCGCGTCAAGGCCGCCGACCGGCGCCGGGGCGCTCCGGCTCCGGTCGGCGGCCT
>NZ_JAPSKZ010000290.1 GCF_031181185.1 Phenylobacterium sp.
TGATCTCGCCACGCGCCGTTAATTTTAAGATAAGCCTTGGCGAACCCTTCCTCCACGAACCCCGCCTTGCCCAGCAGATCGCGGGAGGCCTTGTTCTCCGGGATGCAGGCGGCCTCCAGCCTGTGCAGGCCCAGCGTCCGGAACGAGAATTCGCTGATCGCCCGCACGGCGGCCAGGGTCAGGCCCTGGCGGGTGAAGGGGCGGCCGCACCAGTAGCCGATCGAGCCCATCTGGGCCACGCCGCGGCGGACGTTCGACAGCGTAATGCCGCCGGTCAGCGCGTCGTCCGAGGCGCGGAAGACGAAGAACGGATAGGCCGCGCCGGCCTCGCGGTCGCGCGCGTAGGCCAGAAGCCGTCGGCGGAAGGCCGCGCGCGACAGGTCGTCGGCCGGCCAGGTGGGCTCCCACGGCTGCAGGAAGGCGCGGCTCTCGGCCCGCAGCTCGCGCCACTCGGCATAATCGGAGGCCCTTGGCGGCCGCAGGCGCACGCCCTCGCCTTCGACGCGAAGGCCGCTTTCCGGCGCGATCCAGTCCAAAAGGGCCATGACTGCGAGGGTCGCCGATTTGGCGACGGAAGCAAAGACTAGCCGGCCACCAGCCGCTGGAAGGTGTCGGCCGACTTGAGCGCGGCCTTCGGCCCAAGGACCGCGACGGCCGCCTTGCGCTGCCCAAGGATATGGCCGGTCAGGGCCGCCAGCCGCTCGGGCGTGACGGCGTCGACCTCGTCCGCCACCAGTTGCGGATCCAGCGTGCGACCGAACAGCAGCACCTGTCCCGCCGCCTGCTCGGCGCGGGCGAGCGCCGACTCGCGGCCCATGAACATCGACCCCTTCAGCTGGGCCTTGGCGCGCGCGAGTTCCGCGTCCGGCACGGGCTGGGCCAGCGCCTGGATCTCGGCCACCGTCACCTCGGCCAGCTCCACCGCGTCCTCGGCCGCGCAGCCGGCGAAGACGCCCAGCACGCCGGCGTCGGCATAGGTCTCGGAATAGGCGTCGATGGCGTAGGCGAGCCCCCGCTTCTCCCGCGCTTCCTGGAACAGGCGCGAGGCCATGCCGCCGCCCAGGATCTCGGCCAGCAGGCGCAGGGTGAAGTAGTCGGGATCGTGCACGCCCACCGCCGGCAGCAGCAGCACGATGTTGGCCTGCTCCAGCGGCTTGGCCACCGTGCGGACGCCGCCGGAGAAGGATGCGGGCTCAGGATCGCCCAGCGCGGCGCCGCCCGCGCCGCCGAAGTCGCGCTCCGCCAGGCGCAGCAGTTCGTCCTCGTCCACGGCCCCGGTGGCGCTGACCACCAGCGAGGGCGCAGCGTAGAGCGCCTGGCGCCAGGCGCTGAGGCTCTCGGGCGTGGCCGCGCCGATCGAGGCGGGCGTGCCCAAGATCGGCCGCCCCAGCGGCTGGGCGCCGAAAGCCGCCTCCTGGGCGAGTTCGAACACCAGGTCGTCGGGCGTGTCGGCCGCCTCCGCGATCTCCTGCCCGACCACCTGCTTCTCGCGGGCGAGGTCGCCGGCGTCCATCGTCGGCCGTTGCACGAGATCGGCGATCACCGCCGAACCCAGGTCGAGGCCGTCCTTGAGCGCACGCACCTGGAAGCTGGTGCGCTCATAGCCCGTGGCGGCGTTGATGTTGCCGCCCTCGGCCTCGATGACCTCGACGATCTCGCGCGCCGAGCGGCCGCCGGCGCCCTTGAAGACCATGTGCTCCAGGAGGTGCGACCAGCCCGAGCGGCGCTCGTCCTCGTACCGCGCGCCACGCCCGGCCACGACCGACAGCGCCACCGTTTGCCAGCCCGGCAGCGGGTCGCAGACCACCCGCACGCCGTTGGCGAGCTGGTGGACACGCGGGGTGGAGCCCGCGGGGCCTTGGGCGTCAGGTTTCGGCGAAGGCGCGGACATAGGCCTTGATGGTCTCGGCCTCGGCCGGCAGGCGGTCGTACCGCTCGCGCCGGTCGGCCAGGTTTGCGACCCCGCGCGGCAGGTCGGGCGTCACGCCGCAGGCCTTGGCCACATCCTCGGGGAACTTGGCGGCGTGGGCGGTGGACAACACGACGACCGGCCCTTCGAACTCGGCGTGGCGCAGGGCGGCGACGCCCACCGCTGTGTGGGGGTCGATCAGTTCGCCGGTCTCGTTCAGCGTCGAGACGATGGTGCGGGCGGTCTCGTCCTCGCCGATCGTCACGCCGCGGAAGACCTCACGCATGGCGGCATAGGCCTTGGGCGGGATGTCCAGCGCGCCGGCCTCGGCGAAGGCCTGGAACGCGCGGGCGGTCTCGACCGGCTCGCGCTCGACGCCTTCGAAGTACAGCCGCTCGAAGTTGGAGGCCGACTGGATGTCCATGGCCGGCGAGATGGTGGACTGCACGGCGCCGCGCACGTAGCGCCCCGTCTCGAAGGCGCGGGCCAGGATGTCGTTGGAGTTGGTGGCGGCGACGATCCGCTTCACCGGCAGGCCCATGCGCATGGCGACATAACCGGCGAAGGCGTCCCCAAAGTTTCCGGACGGCACGCAGAAGCTGACCGGCCGGTGCGGCGCGCCGAGCGCGGCGGCGGTCGTGAAGTAGTAGACGGCCTGAGCGGCGATGCGGGCGAAGTTGATGGAGTTGACGCCCGACAGGTCCACCGCCTGGCGAAGGGCCTGATCCTGGAACGCCTGCTTCACGATGGC
>NZ_JAPSKZ010000291.1 GCF_031181185.1 Phenylobacterium sp.
CGCCGCCCACGCCATCGCCCGGCTGCTGCACAAGTACCGCTGGATCGGCTACGTCGGCCTCGTCATCGTGCTCTACGTCGCCCTGCACATGATGTGGGAAGGCGGCCACGACGTGATCCTGCGCACCGGCAACGCCGAGGCCTTCAACGCTGCCGTCCCCAGCTTCATGGAAGTCCACCCCAAGGCCCCCGCCCCGGCGCACTAGGGCCCGCGGGTCAGGCGGCCTCGGTCTCCGCACCACCGAAGCGCTCGGTCCACTCCGCCACCTGGGCGTCCTCGACCTTCGCGAACAGCACCGGCGGAGCGGCGATCTTGGAGCCTTCCTTCAGTCGGGATAGCTCCGCCCTGCCGTCCGTCCCTGGCCATTGCGTCGGCGCATTCTCGAACGCGCCCAGGATCTTCTCCGCGGCGAACGGGATGAACGGCTGCGAGATGCGGCCGAACAGGGCGGCCAGGTTCAGGCCGGTGCGCACCACCGCAGCCGCCCGCTCGGGATCGGTCTTGATCGCGGTCCAGGGCGCGGCTTCCGTCAGATAGGCGTTGCCGGTCACCCATAGCTCGCGCAGGTCCTGCGCCGCCCGGCGGATCGAGATCGCCTCCAGGGACGCCGTCAGCGAGGCCAGGCCGGCGCCGATGTCAGCATAGAGCTTCTCCTCCAGCGGCCCGGGCTCGCCGCCCGCCGGCACGACGCCGTCGAAGCGGCTCTCGGCGAACTTGACGATCCGGTTCACGAAGTTGCCCAGCACATTGGCCAGGTCGCTGTTCACCGTGTTCTGAAAGTGCTCCCAGGTGAAGGGCGAGTCCGCGCTCTCCGGCGCATTGGCGGTCAGGTACCAGCGCCAGTAGTCGGCCGGCAGCAGCTCCAGCGCCGCATCCATGAACACGCCGCGCTTCTGGCTCGTCGAGAACTTCCCGCCGTACCAGTTCAGCCAGTTCAGGCTCTTCAGCAGGTCCACCGACTTCCACGGCTCTTCCGAACCCAGCAGGGTCGCCGGGAAGCTCACCGTGTGGAAGGCGACGTTGTCCTTGCCCATGAACTGGACGTAGCGGACGTCGTCCGCGCCCTTGTCCGTGCGCCACCAGCGCTCCCACTCCGCGCCGGTCGCCTCGGCCCACTCCACGGTCGCGCCGATATATTCGATGGGCGCGTCGAACCAGACGTAGAAGACCTTGTCCTCGAACCCTGACCGGGGCGCGCCGCCCTTCGTGACCGGAATGCCCCACGCGAGGTCGCGGGTGATGCCGCGGTCGATCAGCCCCTCGTCCAGGTGCTTGTAGGCGATCGAGCGGGTCAGCTGCGGGAACTCGGTCTTGCTGTCCACCCATTGGCGGATGCGGTCCGCCAGCTTCGACTGCAGCAGATAGAGGTGCCGCGTTTCGCGCACCTCCAGGTTCCGCGACCCCGAGACCGCCGAGTAAGGCTCCTTCAGGTCCATCGGGTCGAGCAGCCGGCCGCAGTTGTCGCACTGGTCGCCCCGCGCCTTGGGATAGTCGCAGTGCGGGCAGATCCCTTCGACGTAGCGGTCCGGCAGGAAGCGCTTGTCGTCGAGCGAATAGATCATCCGATCCGTCCGCTCCTCGATCAGGCCGTTCGCCTCCAGCGCCTCGCAGAAGTGCTGCGTCAGTCGGTGGTTCGGCGGGTTCGACGAGCGGCCGAACCAGTCCCACGACAGGCCGAACTCGGCGCCCACCCGCTTCTGGATGTCGTGCTGCTCGTCGCAATAGGTGCGCACGTCCTGGCCGGCCGCGGCCGCCGCCAGCTCGGCCGGCGTGCCGTGCTCGTCGGTGGCGCAGATGTAGAGCACCTCGTGGCCCTCGGCCCGCTTGAACCGCGCATAGACGTCCGCGGGCAGCATCGAGCCCGCCAGGTTCCCCAGGTGCTTGATGCCGTTGATGTAGGGCAGCGCCGAGGTGATCAGGATGCGGGACATGGAGCTCCGGGACGTCGGAAATTGCGGGAACCGCGGCTTATAGGCCGCCTCAGGTGGTTCGCCAAAGCGCCGCCCGCAAGAAACGCTCGCCAAACGCCGTTATCGGCGCAAACTCCACCTTAGGGCGAGGCGACGAGCCCGAGTCGAGAAGAACAGACAACGTCGCCGACATCGGAGGAACGCGAACCATGCGCAGGTTCATTCTCGTGGCGGGCGCGCTGGCCTGCCTTTCGCTCACCGCCTGCGAGGGCCAGGTCAGCCAGGCCGAGGCCACGCCCCAGCCGCCGCCGAAGAAGTCGCTGGCCCGGCCCGCGCCCATGTACGCCGGCCAGGAGCAGGTGCTCTCGATCCAGTCGGGCGACGTCGAGGTCGGCCATTCCGGCGGCCTCAACCTTTCCGCCAAGGCGACGGCCGCCAGCGCCGGCTACACCGCGCCGGCCTTCCTGCCCCGGATCTACGCGGCCCAGCCGGCCGACGGGATCTACGAGGTGGACGTCATCGCCACGGCGCCCACCGCGCCCGGCGCCCAGACGCCCACGCCCATCGACGTCAGCGGCCACTGGAACCGCTACTCGGACGGCCGGGTAAAGGGGATCAAGTTCATGTCCAAGACCAACGAGGTCACGGTCATGGTCCCGGCCAAGGCCGCGAGCGGCGGCTAAGCCTTCAGTGCGCGCCCCTTCTCCCCTTGCGGGAGAAGGTGGCCTGCGGAGCAGGCCGG
>NZ_JAPSKZ010000060.1 GCF_031181185.1 Phenylobacterium sp.
CGCCTCGGCCTTCGGCGCCGGCGGCGGCGCGGCCTGGGCGGCCTGGGCCGCGCGCGCGGCTTCGGCCTCGGCGCGGGCGCGCTCCTCGCGGGCGCGGCGTTCCGCCTCCTGCTTGGCCTGTTGCTGGCGGGCGAGCTCGATGGCGCGCTGGCGGGCGGCGCGTTCCTCGGGCGAGAGGCCGTCGTTCGGGGCCTGCGGCGCGCGCGGCGCCTGGCCGGCGGGCGGCGCGGCGGGCTTGGCGGGTTCGAACACGCGGCGCTCGTTCGGCGAGGGCGCGGCCAGGTTGCCTGCGGGCGCGGCGTGCGGGCGGGCGCGCTTGGTCTCGACGACCACGGTCTTCGTCCGGCCGTGACTGAAGCTCTGCTTCACAGTGCCGGCGCTGACCGAGCCGCCGGCGCGCGGCTTCAGGGTCAGGGGCTGGCGTCCGCCCGGGGCGGAGTTGCGGCCGTTGTTGTTCTCGTCGCTCATGCGCTCGCTTTACTCACCGACCGGGCGGATCCCGGCCAAACGTCTTCAAACAGGTCGAGGCGGAAACCTTTAGGGCTCCCGCTTGGCCTCGACAGGCTCCTCGCGCCAATCCTCGGGAAGGAGCGGACTGAACCCCTCCAGGCGTCGGGCGTCCTCGGCCCATCGCTCGGCGGCTCGCCCCGCAAGGAAGGCGGTGTGTATCACATTCTCGCCGCCCAAGGCCAAACCCAATTCCTCGGAGGCGAAGAGGCCGAAAACCCGTGGCGGCTTCGGTTGTTTCCGGGCGAGGCCCAGGATCTTGCGGCGGCCATCGGCGGCGCCGTCCCTGGCCTCGATCAGCCACGCCGCCTTGCCGGCGACGATCGCTGACGAAACCTTCTCGAAGCCCGAAGTAAGGTCGCCGGCCTTCCGCGCAAGGCCCAGCGCCGACAAAAGCCGGCGCTTCAGCAGGGTTTCCACCTGGTCGGCAAGGTCCGGCGGCGCCTGGACCTTGGCCTTGGCGGCCCGAGAGAACTGGCCCTTCTTCGCCGCCGTCTCGACCGAGGCGCGATCAGCGGCGACCCAGAGGCCGCGGCCGGGCAGCTTGCGCGCCAGGTCGGGGACGACCTGCCCTTCGGGCCCGACCACGAAGCGGATCAGCCGCGCCTCGTCCACGACTTCGCCCGAGACGATGTCGCGCCGTTGGCGCGCCGCCTCCGCGAGGGTGGATGGGGCCTTAGCGGCGGATGCCTCCATGGTCGGACACCTCTCTCAGCCCTTAAGCGTCGCGGGCTTCGCCGGCCATTTCGGCCTCGGCGAAGTCTTCGTCGGTCGGCTCTTCGGCCGCTTCGGGCTCTTCCGGCGCTTCCACCCAGCCCATGGCGATCCGGGCCCGCATGATCAGCAGCTCGGCGTCCTGGGCGTCGAGGCCGAAGCTTTCGAGGATGCCCGGCTCACGCACGCGCTCGCCGTTCTTGCTCTCGAACCAGCCGCGCAGGTCGTCCGGCACCAGGCCGGCGAGGTCCTCGACGGACTTGATGCCGCCTTCGCCCAGGGCCACGGCCATCGGCAGGGTGACGCCCTCGATCTCGAGCAGGCCGTCCTCGACGCCGAGTTCGCGACGCTTGCTGTCGTACTCGGCCGCCTCCTTGTCCAGGTACTCGCGGGCGCGGGTCTGGATCTCTTCGGCGGTGTCCTCGTCGAAGCCCTCGATGGCGGCGATCTCCGAGGCGTCCACATAGGCCACGTCCTCGACGGTGGCGAAGCCTTCGGTGACCAGCAGCTGGGCGATGACCTCGTCCACGTCCAGGGCTTCCTGGAACAGGGCCGTGCGCTCGGTGAACTCGCGCTGGCGGCGCTCGCTCTCCTGGCTCTCGGTCATGATGTCGATCTGCCAGCCGGTCAGCTGCGAGGCGAGACGGACGTTCTGGCCGCGGCGGCCGATGGCGAGCGAGAGCTGCTCGTCCGGCACCACGACTTCGACGCGCTCGTCCTCCTCGTCCATGACCACCTTGGAGACTTCCGCCGGCGCCAGGGCGTTGACGATGAACGTCGCGTCGTCCGGGCTCCACTGGATGATGTCGATCTTCTCGCCCTGCAGCTCGGCCACGACCGCCTGCACGCGCGAGCCGCGCATGCCGACGCAGGCGCCGACGGGATCGATGGAGCTGTCGTTCGACACCACCGCCATCTTGGCGCGCGAGCCCGGGTCGCGGGCCACCGCGCGGATCTCGATCACGCCGTCATAGACCTCGGGCACTTCCTGGGCGAACAGCTTGGCCATGAAGCCGCCGTGGGCGCGCGACAGCAGGATCTGCGGACCCTTCGTCTCGCGGCGGACGTCGTAGATGTAGCAGCGGATCCGGTCGCCGATGTTGAAGTTCTCGCGCGGGATCGACTGGTCGCGCCGCATGATGCCTTCGCCGCGGCCCAGGTCGACGACGACGTTGCCGTATTCGACCCGCTTGACCGTGCCGTTGACGATCTCGCCCACGCGGTCCTTGTACTCCTCGTACTGACGCTCACGCTCGGCGTCGCGGACCTTCCCCATCACCACCTGGCGGGCCATCTGGGTCTGCACGCGGCCGAACTCGAACGGCGGCAGCAGCTCCTCGTAGACCTTGCCCACCTGGGCGTCCTTGTCGCGGCGCTTGGCGTCCGACAGCCGGATGATGCCCGGGGGCTCCTCGAACGGCAGCTCGTTGCCGTCTTCGTCCACGCCGCCGCCGAACTGGGCGTCGTCCTCGACGACCGTCACCACGCGCTTGATCGTGGTCTCGCCGGTCTTGGGATCGATGTGCACGCGGATGTCGTGCTCGGCGCCGTAGCGGGCGCGGGCGCCCTTCTGGATCGCCTCTTCGATCGCCTCGATGACGATCTCCTTGTCGATCGCCTTCTCGCGGGCCACGGCCTCGGCGATCTGCAGGAGTTCAAGCCGGTTGGCGGAGATGCCGGTCAGGCTCATGGGGTGGTCCCTCTACTCGGAAGTCTGTTGTTCGTCGGCGAGGCGGGCCGCGCGCGTCTCGGCGCCCCGCTTCATCAGTTCGTCGGTCAGCACCAGCTTGGCCTCGACGATCCAGGCGAAGGGGACGAGCGCCGTCTCCTCCTCGCCTTCCAGGTCGATGGCCACCTGACCGCCCTCGACGCCGGCCAGCTGTCCGCGGAAGCGCTTGCGCCCTTCGGCCAGGCGGTCGAGTTCGAGGCGGGCCTCATAGCCCTCGTAGGTCTCGAAATCCTTCAGCCGGGTCAGCGGCCGGTCGACGCCGGGCGAGGAGACCTCCAGCAGGTATTCGCCCGAGATCGGGTCGGCGGCGTCCAGCACCTCGGACACGGCGCGCGACAGCCGGGCGCAATCCTCGACGTTCATGTCGCCGTCGGCCGGACGCTCGGCCATGATCTGCAGGCGCCGCTGGTTGCGCTCGCCGCCCATCAGACGGATGCGCACGATCTCGTACCCCACGGCCTCGGCCACGGGGTCCAGCATCTCCAGCAACCTCAGGTCTTCTGCAGTCTTCCCACGCACGGGAACCCTGGCCTCCCAAAAGCCGAAACCGGCAAAGAAAAAAGCGGTCGGGCCGGAGCCCGCCGCTTGAAGGCGCTATCCAGCGCGATCAGCGATGTTGGAGGAGAATATAACCGGGGATCGGGCGGTTGTCAGCCCCTCAGTCGGATCGATCCAACGGCCCCTCCGTGGCCAAGACGATCCAGGGATGCCGACGCTCCTCCCAGACGCTGAAGCGCGGCTCGGGAAAGGTCGGATCGGCGAAAGCGCCGACGGGCACGCTGATGAACCCGGGCCGCCGCTCGATGCGGTACCACACCGTGCCGCCGCAGGTGGGGCAGAACGACTCCCTCGCCCAGTGCCCCTCGTCGCCATATCGCGTGTACTCGCGGGGCGCGCCGTGCAGCTTGACCTGAGCCTCGGGCCAGTGCGCCTGCATGCCGAACACCGAACCCGTCCGACGCTGGCAGTCCAGGCAGTGGCAGACGGAGACCCGAGCGGGCTCGCCCTCGCACTCAGCGCGCAGGGCGCCGCACTGACAGCTGGCCGTCCGGATCATCGCGTTTCTCCCTCGCTGGCACTTTACTCCGAGCGGCGCATCCCCCACAGAGCCGCCCTCTCTCTGTGTGTCACTGAAGGCCATCTCCCCATGGACCTCTCCAAGATTCCGGTCGGCGAGAACCCGCCGTACGACGTCAACGCCATCATCGAGATCCCGCAGGGCGGCGAGCCGGTGAAGTATGAGCTGGACAAGGAGTCCGGCGCGATCTTCGTCGACCGTTTCCTGCACACCGCGATGTACTATCCAGGCAACTACGGCTTCATCCCGCACACCCTGGCCGACGACGGCGATCCTATGGACGTGATCGTCGTGGGGCCGACGCCGGTGGTGCCGGGCGCCATCATCCGGGTCCGTCCGATCGGCGCGCTGATCATGCGCGACGAGGCGGGCGGCGACGAGAAGATCCTGGCGGTCCCGGTGGACAAGCTGCACCCGTTCTATGCGGGCGTGGATTCCTGGCGCGCCCTGCCGGCCATCCTGACCGAGCAGATCGCCCACTTCTTCAAGCACTACAAGGACCTGGAGAAGGGCAAGAGCGTCGACATCGTGCGCTGGGCCGATCCGGAAGAGGCCGCCGAGCTGATCCGGGCCTCGATCGAGGCCTACAAGGGCTAAGCCCTGACGAAGTCGAGGAAGACGGGCGCGCAGTCGCCCAGCTTCTTTTCCTCGTAACGCGTGGTGACGTGGTCGGCCGGCGGGATGCGCCAGTCGTCCGCGGCGCCCGCGGTCCAGTGGAAGCGGCCGTCCTTCAGGATGCGCTCCAGGCTCCAATCCACATAGTCGGCCCAGTCGCTGGCGAAGCGAAGCTTGCCGCCGGCCTTCAGCACGCGCGCCAGCTCGGCCACCGTCTCGGCCTGCACCAGCCGGCGCTTGTTGTGCCGCGGCTTGGGCCAGGGGTCCGGGAACAGGATGAAGACCCGCTCGAGGCTCGCGTCGGGCAGGCGGGCGATCAGCTCGCGCACGTCGCCGTCGTGGACGCGGACGTTCTTCAGCCCCTGCTCGTCGATATGGCGGAGCGCGCTGGCCACGCCGTTCTGGAAGGGCTCGGCGCCGACGATCAGCACCTCCGGCCGGCGCGCCGCCTGGGCGGCCATGTGCTCGCCGCCGCCGAAGCCGATCTCGAGCCACGCCTCGGCCGCCCCCGGCATCAAGTCCTTGGGCGCGAAGGGCTCGGCCGGCGGCCGCAGTGACGGCAGCAGGGTGTCCATCAGCGCGGCCTGCCGCGGCTTGATGGCGCGCGACTTCAGCCGGCCGAAGGACCGCAGCGGCGGGTGGTGATCCGACATGGCGCCCGCTCTACAGCGGGGACCCGCGTCAGGCCAGCTTGCGCAGCTCTTCCACGAGGTCGGTCTTCTCCCACGAGAAGCCGCCTTCGTTGTCGGGCTTGCGGCCGAAGTGGCCGTAGGCCGCGGTGCGCGCATAGATCGGGCGGTTGAGGCCCAGGTGCTCGCGGATGGCCCGCGGCGTGGCGCCGCCGATCATCTCGGGCAGCAGCTTCTCCAGCTGGGCCGGGTCGACCTCGCCGGTGCCGTGCAGATCGACGTAGAACGACAGCGGCTGAGCGACGCCGATGGCGTAGCTGATCTGGATCGTGCACTTTTTGGCGAGACCCGCAGCGACGACGTTCTTCGCCAGGTAGCGGCAGGCGTAGGCGGCCGAGCGGTCCACCTTCGTCGGGTCCTTGCCGGAGAACGCGCCGCCGCCGTGCGGGGCCGCGCCGCCGTAGGTGTCGACGATGATCTTGCGGCCGGTCAGGCCAGCGTCGCCGTCCGGCCCGCCGATCTCGAAGCGGCCGGTCGGGTTGATGTGCCACTTGGTCTTGCGCGTCACCAGGCCTTCCGGGAAGACCTCCAGGACGTACGGCTTGATCACCTCGGCCAGGCGCTTCGGCGTGGCGATCTGGTCGCCCAGGCGCTTCTTGTGCTGGGTCGAGACGACGATCTGCAGGATCTCGGCCGGCTTGCCGTTCTCGTAGCGGATGGTGACCTGGCTCTTCGCGTCCGGCTCGAGCACCGAGCACTCGCCCGACTTCCGGACCTCGGCCAGGCGCTTCAGGATGTTCTGCGAGTACTGCAGGGTGGCGGGCATCAGCTCGGGCGTTTCGTCCGAGGCGTAGCCGAACATGATCCCCTGGTCGCCGGCGCCTTCGTCCTTCTTCTCGGACGCGTCCACGCCCTGGGCGATGTGGGCCGACTGTTCGTGAAGGAAGCAGGCGTACTTGGCCTTCTCCCAGTGGAAACCCTTCTGCTCGTAGCCGATGTCCTTCACCGCAGCGCGGACCTTCGGCTCCAGGGACTTCACGATCTCCTTGGTGAGCGCCTTGTTCTCGGCCTTGGAGGCGCCCGGCTTGCCCGCGCGGACCTCGCCCGCCAGGACGATCCGATTGGTGGTCACCAGCGTCTCGCAGGCGACGCGCGCCTCGGGCTCGACCGCCAGGAAGGCGTCGACGACGGTGTCGGAGATGCGGTCGGCGACCTTGTCCGGATGGCCTTCGGACACGGCTTCGCTGGTGAAGATGTAGTTGGAACGGCTCAAGACGCTTAGCTCCGGGGAGTATTGCCTGGACCGCCCACCCCAGCGGCCCACGAGGTCGCCAAGCCTATAAAGAAATCTTTATGTCCCGCCAAGCCGCCGTCGGCGCGACGCTCAGGCGCGGACCGTCTCGGGCTCTTCCGCCATGGCGCGGATGAGGTCGAGGATCTTGCGCCGCACGCGCGGCTGGGCGATGCGCGGGAACAGCTGCGCCAGCTCCAGCCCCTCGCCAGACATCAGGAAGTCCTGCACCGGCTCGCTGGGCGGGGCGCCGACCGACGACGGGTCAAGGCCCTCGTAGAAGTAGGCGACCGAGGTGTGCAGCGCCTTGGCCATCTCCCAGAGCTTGGAGGCGCTGACGCGGTTCGTCGCGCGCTCGTACTTCTGGACCTGCTGGAAGGTCAGGCCGATCGATTCTGCGAGCCGCTCCTGGCTGATGCCGAGCTCCTTGCGCCGCATGCGTATGCGCAGGCCGACATGCCGGTCGATCGGGTTTGGGCCCTCGCGATCAAGTTCGGTGAACGTCGTCATAAACGCCCCATATCGAAGCTCCCGCGAATGGCAAGCCGGAGCGTCGTGCGTCAGATAATCACGTCTGGCGGACGCGGCCCGCCAGCCACGCCAACGCGGAGACCACGAGCATGGCGCCGAAAATGGCGTCGCCCAGCCGCGCGAAGAGCGTGGGCTCTAGGGCCGACGGCAGGCGCGCGTCAATGACGCCTAGCTCCCCCAGCCCCAGGCGCGCGCCCGGCACGATGCGGCCGTAGGCGTCGATGACCGCCGAGACGCCGGTGGGCGTGGAGCGGACGATCGGCAGGCCCTCCTCGATGGCGCGGTAGCTCGCGATGTTCAGATGCTGCAGCGGCCCGCTGGTGCGGCCGAACCAGGCGTCGTTGGAGATGTTGAGGATCCAGGCGGGCCGGACGCCGTCGCGCAGCGCGCCGGCGCGCGTGAACCCCGGGAACAGCGCCTCGTAGCAGATCAGCGGCTGCAGGGCCGGCACGCCCCACGGCGCCAGCGGCCGCGGCGGCGGACCGGCGGTGAAGTCCTCGGGCATGTGCACCAGGCTCCGCACCCCGATCTTGGTCGCCGTCTCGCCCAGGGGCAGGTACTCGCCGAACGGCACCAGCCGGTGCTTGTCGTAGACGCCGGTGACCCGCAGGCCCGGGCCTTCGCGGCGGAAGGCCACCAGGCTGTTGAAGTAGCGGACGTCGCCCGACGGGGCGAGCTCGGCGCGATTGGCGCCCATCAGCAGCGTCTGGCCCTGGTCGACCGTGTCACGGAGCAGCGGGCCGTAGATCGAGTCCGGCCCCAGCAGGTCGTCGATGACGGCAGGCAGGGCGCCCTCGGGCCAGACGACGATGTCCGGGCGCGTGGCGGCCGCCCGCCGCGTGAGGCCGGCGTAGGTGTCGAAGATCAGCCGCAGGTTCTCGGGCTTCCACTTGTCCTTCTGGTCGATGTCGGCCTGGACGACGCGGATCAGCGGGGCGTCGGCGGCCGGCTTGGCGGCGACCGACGCCTCGAGGCGGGCCCAGCCGTAGCCGTACAGTCCGGCCAGGGCGGCGAGGCCGAAGACCAGGGCGGCGGCCTTCTCCGATCGCGGCGCCTTGAGGCCCAGCACGCCGGCCGAAGCGCCCAGCACGAGGGTGACCCAGGTGAGGCCGTAAGCCCCCACGAGCGCGGCGGCCTGCGAGGGCGCAGAGCCCGCCCGCCAGGTCTCGCCCGGCAGGTTCCAGGGAAAGCCGGTGAGCACGTGGCCGCGCAGCCATTCGAAGGCCGCGAAACAGCCGGCGAAGACCAGCACCTTCCAGGCGCCTTCGGCCTTGAGCGCCCGATAGGCGAGCCCCGCCAGGCCCCAGAACAGCGCGAGCCCGCCGGCCATGGCCACGATGCCGAACGGCGCCATCCAGCCGTGGGCCTTCACGTCCACCAGGAACGGCTCGACGATCCACCAGGTGGAGACGCCGAAGTAGCCGACGCCGGCCAGCCAGCCGCGGAAGAAGCCGGAGCGCAGCGGCCGGACCGAGTCCGCCTCAAGCGCGAACAGGATCAGCCCGTAGCCCACCAGGCCCGGCAACAGCCCGAACGGCGGATGGGCGAGGCCTGCGGCGAGGCCGGCCAGCAGCGCCCAGACGCGGATGAGCCAGACGCTGCGCAAGGCGATCAGACCTGGACGGACGGCGAAGCCCGGCGGACGCGGACGCGCTTCACGCGGCGCGGATCGGCCGCCAGCACCTCGATGGAGAAGCCGTCGGGATGGTCGATGCGCTCGCGCTTCTGCGGCACCCGCCCCGCCAGGGCGTTGACGAGGCCGGCGACCGTTTCGATCTCCTCGTCGAGGTCTTCGGGGGCGAGGTCGACGCCGTCGCCGATCGCCTGTTCCAGCTCCTCGAGCGGCGCGCGGCCGTCGGCGATCCAGCCGTCATCATCCTCGACGATCGGGGTGAAACCGGCGTCGCCCTCCTCGTCGTGCTCGTCGGCGATCTCGCCGACCAGCTTCTCGAGCAGGTCTTCCAGCGTGACCAGGCCGTCGGTGCCGCCGAACTCGTCGATCACCAGGGCCATGTGGGTGCGGCGCGTGCGCATCAGCGCCAGCAGCTCGGCGGCCGCCATCGAGGGCGGCACGTACAGCACCTTGCGGACCAGCTGGTAGCGGCCCTGCAGGATCTGGTCGTCGGGCTTCGGCTTGCGGGTCTTGCGCGCCAAGAGCTTGAAGACGTCCTTCACGTGGACGACGCCCACCGGCTCGTCCAGCGTGTCCTTGTAGACCGGCATGCGGCTGTGTTCGGCCTCGACGAAGCGGGCGACCACTTCGGCGAAGCTGCTGCCCCGCTCCACCGCCACGATGTCGGCGCGGGGCTTCATCACGTCTTCCACACGCAGGTCCTGGAAGGCGCGGGCCTGGGCGACCAGTTCGCCGGCGGCTTCGGTCTGCGGCTCGGGCCCCGGGTCGGGCGCCGCTTCGGCGCCGCCACGGAAGAAGTCGACGAAGGCCATCAGCCCACGTCGGCGGCCCGGGCCGGGCCTACTCGAAGGGTCGGGGTCAGTCATGCTCTCCCTCGCTGGCCGCGTAGGGATCAGGAATCCCCAGTCCGGCCAGGATGACGCGCTCGAGGCCTTCCATGGCCTCGGCCTCATCTTCGCTCATGTGGTCGTATCCGAGAAGGTGCAAGACGCCGTGGACCACCAGATGCTGCAGGTGGTGCGCCAGTGGCTTGCCCTGTTCTTCGGCCTCGCGGGCGCAGACGCCCAGCGCCAGGGCCACGTCGCCCAGGTGCTTCTCGGGGTTGGGCGGCGCGGGGAAGGACAGCACGTTGGTCGGCTTGTCCTTCCCGCGGAAGCGGGCGTTCAGCTCCTGCACCGCGGCGTCGTCGGTCAGCAGCAGGGTGACGCCTTCGCCATCCGCGCCTTCGCTCTCCAGCGCGGCGAGGGCGGCGCGGCGGGTCAGGGGCTCGGCGTCCCGCAGGGCCGCGGTCCAGCCGGCGTCCTCGATCTCGATGTCGATCAACCCGGGCGCCCGCCGCGTTGCCGGGCCGCGTCGGCGTCGTAGGCCTTGACGATCCGCTCGACCAGGGGGTGGCGCACCACGTCCTCGGACGAGAAGCGGACAACGCCGATGCCCTTCACGTCCTCCAGCAGCCCGACGGCGTGGGCGAGCCCGGAGTCCGAGCCGTTGACGAGGTCGATCTGGGTCGGGTCGCCGGTGATCACCATGCGGGCGCCCTCGCCCAGCCGGGTCAGCACCATCTTCATCTGCAGCCGCGTGGCGTTCTGCGCCTCGTCGACGATGACGTAGGCGTGGCTCAGCGTGCGACCGCGGAGGAAGGCGATCGGCGCGACCTCGATCTCGCCCTTCTCGCGGCGGCGGCGCAGCTGGTCGGCGCCCAGGATGTCGGTCAGGGCCTCCCAGACCGGCGCCATGTAGGGGTCGACCTTCTCGTTCAGGTCGCCCGGCAGGAAGCCCAGGCGCTCGCCGGCCTCGACCGCGGGACGGGAGACGATCAGGCGGTCGACCTCGCCGCGCATCAGCAGGCCCGCGCCGTGGGCGACGGCGAGGAAGGTCTTGCCGGTGCCGGCCGGACCTAGGCCGAACACCATCTCGCAGCGGGCCAGCGCATCCAGGTACTTCGCCTGGGTGGCGGTCTTGGGCGCCACCTGGCCGCGCCGGCCGACGGGCAGGGCGCCCGGCGCGGCGCCCGAGCCGGTGCGCACCTGGCCGATGGCCACGCGCACGTCGGCCTCGGCCACATCGATGCCCTGGTCGGCGCGGGCGGCGATCGCCTGCACGGCCTTCTTGGCCAGCCCCCGGCTCTTGGCGTCGCCGCTCAGCGACACGCCGCCGCCGGGCGTCTCGACCAGGACCCCGAAGGCATCCTCGATCAGCGCCGCATGGCGGCTGTTGGCGCCGGCCACCGCGCGCACGGCGGCGTCCGACAGGGCGATGAATTCAGGCGCTCGGCTCAAGCCGTCTCCAGTTCCAGGACGCCGGCCAGACTATTCCGGCCGCCGCTTTCAACCTTCACAGGAACGATCTGGCCGATCAGTCGATCCGGCGCAGTCGCATGCACCGCCTGAAGATAGGGGCTGCGGCCGATCAGCTGGCCGGGATGGCGGCCCTTTTTCTCGAAGAGCACCGGCAGCACCTTGCCCGCCTGGGCGGCGTTGAACGCAGATTGCTGTTCTTCCAGGAGAGCTTGGAGGCGGGCCAGCCGCTCGTCCTTGACCTCTTCGGGAACCTGGCCGGGCATGGCCGCGGCGGGCGTCCCCGGGCGGCGGGAATATTTGAACGAGAAGCAGCTGGCGTAGCCGACCTCGCGGACCAGCTGCAACGTCGCCTCGAAGTCGGCGTCGCGTTCGCCGGGGAAGCCCACGATGAAGTCGCCCGAGATGGCGATATCCGGCCGCGCGGCGCGGACCTTCTCGATCACGCGGAGGTAGCTCTCGGCGGTGTGTGCGCGGTTCATGGCCCGCAGGATCTTGTCCGAGCCCGCCTGCACCGGCAGGTGCAGGTAGGGCATCAGCTCAGGGACCTCGGCATGGGCGGCGATCAGGCCGTCATCCATGTCGCGCGGGTGGCTGGTCGTGTAGCGGATGCGATCCAGGCCGGAAATCTTCGCCAGGCGGCGGACCAGGCCGGCAAGCCCGCCCTCTCCGTCGTAGGCGTTGACGTTCTGGCCCAGCAGGGTGACCTCGCGCACGCCCTTGGCCGCCAGATCGCGGGCCTCGGCCTCGATAGCGTCGACCGGCCGGCTCCATTCGCCGCCGCGGGTGTAGGGCACCACGCAGAAGGTGCAGAACTTGTCGCAACCCTCCTGCACCGTCAGGAAAGCCGTGACGCCGGTGGGGCGGCGATCGGCTGTCAGGGCGTCGAACTTCTCGTCGGGGGCGAACTCGGCGGCCAGCCGCTCACCGCGGGCGCGGTGGGCCCTGGCGATCAGCTCGGGCAGCTGATGGTAGGCCTGTGGGCCGACGACGAGATCCACGGCCGGTTGCCGGCGCATGATCTCCTCGCCCTCGGCCTGGGCGACGCAGCCGGCGACGGCGATGGTCATGGCCCCGCCCTCGGCGCGACGGGCGTCCTTCATCCGCTTGATCTGGCCGAGCTCGGAATAGACCTTTTCGGTGGCCTTCTCGCGGATGTGGCAGGTGTTCAGCACCACCAGATCCGCGGCCGCCGGATCGTCCGTCATGCCATAGCCCAGCGGCGCAAGGACGTCGGCCATGCGCTCGCTGTCGTAGACGTTCATCTGACAGCCGTACGTCTTGATATAGAGGCGCTTGGCGGGCGCGGTCTCGGACATGGCCGGGGTTATGGGGTTCCGCAGGGATCGGCGCAAGTTCGAGGGCCGGTCAACGGCGCGGCAGCACCTCGCCCTGGCCATGCGCGGGCCCCAGACGCCTCGTCCCGATCCACTCGCCCAGCAGATCGAAGTAGCCGACCGAATGGCGGCCGGCGTCCTTCGGGCCGTCGGGACCGTCCTCCTGGGCGATGATGCCGTGGTCGGCGTCGGGGAAGACGACGATGTCGATCGGCTTGCCGGCCTGCTGCAGCCGCCGCAGCACCGCCTTGGTCTCCTCGTGCGGCGCCTCGGTGTCGCGGCCGGCGAGCACCCACAGCATGGGCGTGCGCGCGCGGGCCAGCACCGGCTCCGGGTCGTAGTCGAGGTCGAACTCCAGATCGAGGAAGGGGCGGAACTGCTCCCAGTGTTCGCGCGGCGTGGCGGCGAGCAGGCTGGTGTAGTCGCCGCCGACGTGGGCGAACCACGGCTCCTGGCGATAGGCCGCCTTCAGCCGCTCGAATTCGTCGCCGCCTTCGCGCAGGCCGGACTTGACCACCTTCGTGGCTGCATCGTGCAGCGCGACCGCCTTCGCCACGGCCGCGTCGTCGAAGCCGCGGAGCCGGACGCTCTGCGCCGCTTCCGAGCGGTCCTCCTCGGCGATGCTGACGGCGAGGCCATAGCTGACCACGATGAAGTCCACGGGGACCTTCTCGGCGGTGATGGGCGCCACCCAGCCGCCCTGGCTCTCCCCCATCAGGCCGACAGGAACGCCCGACGCCTCGGGCCGCGAACGCGCGGCGCGGACCGCGGCGGCCATGTCCTCGGCCAGGCGCTGGAAGTCGCCCGTCAGCTTGCCGCCCGACCGTCCGGTGCCGGCCTTGTCGAAGACGACGACGCCGATCCCCTTCAGCGGCAGCAGATACTGGACGAAGTTGTTGAGCACGGCGGAGTCGTCGCCGGAACCGTACTGCAGGACGACGATGGCCTTGGGTCGGCCACGTTCGGGCAGCACCAGTTCGCCATACAGCTGGTCGCCGCGGCTCTCGAAGCGCAGGGGCGTGATGCGCAGCGGAACCTTCCGGCCTGCCCGCGCCGGCTCGCCGGCGCGCTGGAAGGTGAGGCGTCCCTCGGCGCAGGAGCCGAAGCGGGCCTGGACGCTCACCGGCTCGCGGACCGACCAGCCCTCGCCGCCCTCGAAGGCGCCGGACGCGGTTGCGAACAGCTTGCCGCTGCGCCCGTCGAGCCGCCGGTAGCGAAGGTTCTCCCCGTCGCTGCGCGTGACGACGAGCTTTTCACCGCCGGCGAGGGCGTAGGCGCCCACGCGGCAGTCGCGGCCTTCGGCCGCCGCCGCGGGACCGGCCATCGCCGCGACGGCGAACGCCGCGAGCAGGAACTTGGGAAACCTCATGAGCCCTCCACCTGCGGAGGTGAGAGCCACGGCCGAGGTCGTGCGGATGCCGGCGGGCGGATCAAATCGCCGTAATGCCAGCGATCACTCCTCGATCGGCATGCCGTAGAGTTCGAGACGGTGGTCCACCAGCCGGTAGCCGAGCTTGCGGGCGATCGCCTCCTGCAGGGCCTCGATCTCGGGATCGACGAACTCGACGACCTTGCCGGTCTTCATGTCGATGAGGTGGTCGTGGTGCTCGTCGGAATGCTGTTCGTAGCGCGAGCGGCCGTCGCGGAAGTCGAGCCGGTCGATGATGCCGGCCTCCTCGAATAGCCGCACCGTCCGATAAACCGTGGCGATGGAGATGTGCGGGTCCACGGCGTGCGCCCGGCGGTGCAGCTCCTCGACGTCGGGGTGGTCGCTGGAGGTTGAGAGGACGCGCGCGATGGTCCGGCGCTGCTCGGTCATGCGCATGCCCTTTTCCATGCAGAGCTTTTCGATGCGGTCCGACACGGGCTCTCCCATTCCTCTGACGTGACGATAGGTCTAGTGGCCTTGCGTTCCAAGGTCGAGACGCATGACCACGGCGTCGGCGCGGCCGGCCCCGCCGCGGTCGTAGTAGGCCTTCCGCACGCCCGCTCGCTCGAAGCCAAGTCCCTCGTACAGGGCGAGCGCGGGCGCGTTGTCGACATCCACTTCCAGGAAGCAGGCGCCGGCGCCCAGCTCGCGCGCGGCGCCGAGGGCGGCGGCCATCAGCGACCGGGCGACGCCCTGGCGCCGGGCCCACGGCGGCACGGCCAACGTCAGGATCTCGGCCTCGCCGGCCAGCGCCCGGCACAAGACGACGCCGGCGGGATCGCCGTCTTCGGCGACGAACGCGAAGACGCCGGAGCCAGCCAGCAGCGTCTCGAACGTCGCCTGGTCCCACGGCCGGTCGAAGGCTTGGGCATGCGCCGAGGCCATCAGGGGCGCGTCGGCCGCGTCCGCCGCGCGCAGCTTCATTCGGGCGACCTGCCGCCCGGCAGCTTGGCGTCGGGGGCGCGGAGATAGAGCGGCTTCAGCGGCCCGGGCGCCCGCGCCGCGGCGAGCTCGGCCACCTTGCGGGCGTCGCAGCCCTCAGGCGCCAGCACCGCCGCGCCGGGCGCCACGTCGGCCAGCAGGGGCGCGCCCGATCCGACCAGCGTCAGCGACCGGCCCTGAACCAGCTCGGCGAGGCGCGCCGCGGCCGTGGGGACGGGCAGCACGTCAGGCGCCATCAACGGCCGGCCGGCGTCGAAGATCTGCAGATAGACCTGGTCCCGCCGCGCATCGATGGCCGCCGCGACCAGCCCTTCCGCCTCGGCGGCAAGCGCCTCCAGCACGCCCACCGGCGCGGCCGGAACCGAGAGCGCCGAGGCCAGGCCCTTGGCGAAGGCGACGCCGACGCGAAGGCCGGTGAACGACCCGGGCCCGACCGTCGCGCCGATCCGCTCGAGCTCGGAAAACGCCAGGCCGGCGTCGGCCATGGCGGCCTGGACCATCGGGGCCAGCCGTTCCTGGTGGCCGCGGGCCATGACCTCGGACCGATGGGCCAGCACGCGGCCGCCGTCCAGGACGGCGACGGAACAGGCGTTCAGGCAGGTGTCGAGCCCCAGCACGATCATGGGGCGCGGGTTAGCGGATCGAAGCCTGCGCGGGAAGGCTTAGCCCAGCGTCTGCTCGACGCGGGTCACTTCCGGCACATAGTGCTTCAGCATGTTCTCGACGCCGGCCTTGAGCGTGGCCGTCGAGGACGGGCAGCCCGAGCAGGCGCCGCGCATGTTCAGCCAAACGACGCCCGTGTCGGCCTCGAACTTGTGGAACAGGATGTCGCCGCCGTCCTGGGCCACGGCCGGGCGGATGCGGGTGTCCAGCAGGTCCTTGATCTCGGCGACGATCTGGGCGGTCTCGCCTTCATAGACGCCCTCGTCGTGGCCGCCGGACTGGTCGCCCTCTTCGGCGAACAGCGGCCGGCCCGAGGTGAAGTGGTCCATGATGGCCGCGAGCACCGGCGCTTTCAGGTGCGGCCAGTCGAAGGACGGATGCTTGCCGACGGTGATGAAGTCGGGACCGAAGAACACCCGCGTCACGCCCTCGACGTCGAAGATGTCGGACGCGAGCGGCGAGGCCTGCGCCTCGTCGGCCGAGCGGAAGTCGCGGGTGCCGTCGCCCAGCACCGTGCGGCCGGGCAGGAACTTCAGGACCTCGGGGTTGGGCGTGGCTTCGGTCTGGATGAACATGGGCCAGATGTGGCCCTACGCGGGTTCCGGCGCAAGTTCCGCCGCCTAGGCGAGATCAGCGATCTCTTCGTCGGTGAGGTCGCCCGGCACGATGGTCACCGGCACCTTGCGCGATCCCCACTTCACGCCGTCCTTGGCGATAGAGGCCACCAGCGGGCCCGGCCCTCGGCCGCCGGCGGCCGCGGCCACCACCAGGATCTTGATGTCGGGGTCGTCGCTCAGCACCTGGCGCAGTCCGGCCCGGTTGCTCTCGGCGTTGACGATGAGGAACTCGGGCGGCAGGCCGGTCTCGGCGAGCACAAACTCGGCCGACTGCTGCAGCGAGGCTTCGGCCTCCTGGCGCTGCTGGCGCTCGATCTCGTCGCGGACGCCCGACCAGTGCTCGAACACCGCCGGTTCGATCACCCGCAGCAGGGCGACGTGGCCGCCGGTGGAGCGCGCCCGGCGGCAGGCGAAGCGCAGCGCCGCCTGGAACTCGGGCGTGTCGTCGGCGACCACCAGGAACTTGCGCTTGCTCGTGCTCATGGCCGGACGGTGCGGCGCCCAGGCTCGCTAGGCAAGCTGGGCGCCGCGCAGGCTCAGCTCGCCCAGTAGCCCACGAGGCGCTTGACCTCGGCGGTGACCGGGACGGCGATCTCGCGCGCCCGCCGCGCGCCGTCCGCCAGCACGCGGTCGATCTCGGCGGGATCCGCCAGCAGCCTGCGCATCTCCGAGCCGATCGGCGCCATGACCGAAACGGCGAGCTCGGCCAGCTTCGGCTTGAACGCCCCGAAGCCCTGGCCGGCGAACTCGGCCAGCACCTCGGCGTCCGTCTTGCCGGCCAGGGCCGCATAGATGGCCACCAGGTTCTTGGCTTCCGCGCGGCCTTCCAGGCCCTCGACCGTCTCCGGCAGCGGGTCGGGGTCGGTGCGGGCCTTGCGCACCTTGCTGGCGATGGCGTCGGCGTCGTCCGTCAGGTTGATGCGCGACTGGTCCGAGGGATCGGACTTCGACATCTTCGCCTGCCCATCCCTGAGGCTCATCACCCGCGCGCCGGGCCCTTGCGTCAGCGGCTCGGGCAGGGGGAAGAAGCCGGGCGCCCCGAAGTCGTTGTTGAACTTCTGGGCGATGTCGCGGGTCAGCTCGAGGTGCTGCTTCTGGTCGTCGCCGACCGGCACGTGGGTCGCCTTGTAGACCAGGATGTCGGCCGCCTGGAGCACCGGATAGGTGTAGAGGCCGACGCTGGAGCGCTCCTTGTGCTTGCCGCTCTTCTCCTTGAACTGGGTCATCCGGTCGAGCCAGCCGAGGCGGGCGACGCAGTTGAAGACCCAGGCGAGTTCGGCGTGCTCGGGCACGGCCGACTGGGCGAAGATGGCGGCGACCTTGGGATCGAGGCCCGTCGCCAGGTAGGCGGCCGCGATCTCGCGGACCTGCTGCTTCAGCTTGGCCGGGTCCTGCCACACGGTGATGGCGTGCAGGTCGGCCACGAAGATGAAGGTCGGGATCTCGTGCTGCAGGCGCGCGAACTTGGCGAGAGCGCCCAGATAGTTGCCCAGGTGCAGGTCGCCAGACGGCTGCACGCCGGAGAGCACGCGTTGGGGGCCCGCGTACGGAGCCGGAGCTTGGTCGGTCATGATGTGAGGCTTCTGGAAGATATGGACGTGCGGGCGCAAGGCCAAAGGAGGCGGGGCCCGAGCTAGCGGGTCAGCGGATCAGGGCCGCCATCGCCAGGTGTTGTGGGTCCGCAAAGCCATGACCCGCGAGATAGCCGCTGGCGCGGAGGCCGGCAAGCTAGAGATCGGGCGTGGCGACCGGCGCATCGCCCTTGCGGCGGCGCAGCGCGGCCTTGGCCTCGGCGGGCGTGACGCCGCCGAAGGCGAACAGCAGCACCGGATAGAGCGCCCCGCCGGCCAGGCAGACGAGGATCACGGCCAGTTCCTTCGAGCCCAGCGGCCGCTCCAGCAGCGGGCGGTAGGCGGCCGCGAGCAGGCACAGCCCGCCCAGGGCCGCCGAGGCGGCGGCGACCCGCACGATCTTGCCGATGGCCCGCGCCGAGGCCCGCCAGGTGTCGGTGGCCCACAGCTTCGCGACCATCTGCGCCACGGTGATCCAGGACGCCGCGGCGGTGGCCAGCGCAATGCCCTCGAAGCCCAGGGTGTAGAAGAGCGCGACGCCGAGGACGATGTTCACCGCGATCGAGACCAGCGAGTAGGTCATCGGCGTTCGCGTGTCGCCGCGGGCGAAGAACGCCGGCTGCAGGATCTTGATCAGCACGAAGGCCGGCACGCCCCAGCCGTAATGGAACAGGAGCTTGGCCGAGGCCGCGGCGTCGACTTCGGTGAAGGCGCCGCGCACGAAGAAGGCGTCCAGCAGGAAGAAGGGCATGGCCATCAGGGCCGCGGCCGCCGGCAGGCTGAGCGCCAGGCCGAACACCACCGCCTGGTCCATGGCGCCTTGCGCGTCGTCGTGGTCGGCCCGCTGGATCGCGGTGGCCAGCCTGGGCAGCAGGGCCACGCCGATGGCCACGCCCACGAGGCTCAGCGGCAGCTGGTAGAAGCGCTCGGCGAAGTTCAGCCAGGCGCGCATGCCCGCCACCTGGCTGGCCAGGATCGCCGAGATGAACAGGTTCAGCTGGGTGGCGCTGGAGGCGATGATCCCTGGGACCATCCGCCGGATCAGCATGCGGATCTCGGGCGTCAGCTTCAGGCGCGACGGGCGGATGCGCGCGCCCAGACGCCGAGCGCCCCACCAGCACAGCGCCGCCTGGCTGATCCCGGCCACGATGACGCCGAACGAGGCGGCATAGGAGGCGCGGACGGGATCGTTCTGCGGCAGCACGACGGCCAGCATCACCACGTTCAGAATGGTCGGGTAGAAGCCGTAGATGATGAACCGGCCGCGGGCCTGCAGCACGCCGGCGAACAGCGACGCGATCACCATGCACGGCAGGTAGGGCATGGTGATCTGGGTCAGGACCACGGCCAGCTTGAACTTCGACGGATCCGCCAGGAAGCCGTAGCTGTAGACCATCATCAGCCAGGGCATGGCCAGTTGGCAGACCACCGTCAGCAGGACGGTGAAGGCGGCGACCGTCACCAGGGCGTCCGAGGCGTAGCGGTCCGC
>NZ_JAPSKZ010000292.1 GCF_031181185.1 Phenylobacterium sp.
GCTGATGTTCGCCGCCCGATCCGACCATCTGGAGCGCACCATCCGCCCGGCCCTGACGGCGGGGCGCTGGGTGGTGTGCGACCGGTTCGCCGACTCCAGCCGGGCCTACCAGGGCGCCGGCGGCGGGGTACCCGCCGACTTGATCGAGACGCTGGACGCCGCCGTGGTCGGCGACACCCAGCCGGACCTGACCCTGGTCTTCGACCTGCCGGTCGAGCTCGGCCTCGAGCGGGCGTTCGGCCGCGGCGTGTTCGAGACCCGCTTCGAATCCAAGGGGCTCGATTTCCACGAACGGCTGCGGCGCGGGTTCCGCGAGATCGCCGCGGCCCATCCGGAGCGCTGCGTGATTATCGACGCGGACGGCGATCTGGAGGCGGTGGAGGCCCGGGTCTGGGCGGCGATGTCGGAGCGGCTGCTGTGAGCGAGCATCCGCGCGACCGTTTCGACCTGGTCCCCGACGCCGCCGCCGAGGCGGCCTTCCTCGACGCCTTGGCCAAGAGCCGGCTGCACCACGCCTGGCTGCTGGCCGGGGTGGAGGGCTCGGGCAAGGCGACCTTCGCCCACCGCGCCGCCCGTCGGCTGCTGGGGGCCGCGCCCGATCCGTCGCGCGGTCCGCTGGGAGCCCGGCCGGACGATCCGGTGGCCCGCCTCGTCTCGGCCCAGTCCCATCCCGACCTGCTGGTGCTGGAGCGTCTTGTCGAGGGCGGCAAGACGAAGAAGTCGATCTCGGTCGATCAGGCGCGCGAGCTGCCGGAGTTCTTCTCCAAGAGTCCGTCGCAGGCCCGGTACCGGGTCGCCATCATCGACGCCGCCGACGACCTGAACCTCAATGCCGCCAACGCCTTGCTGAAGGTTCTTGAGGAGCCGCCTGAGCGGGGCGTCCTGTTCCTCGTCACCCATGCGCCCGGCCGGCTGCTGGCCACCATCCGCTCGCGCTGCCGCCGGCTGGCCTTCCCGGTGTGGCCGCAGCACGCGCTTGAGGAGCTGGTGCGCAACCGCACCGGCGTGACCTCGGCCGAGGCCGCCCACATCGCCGGCATGGCCGCCGGTTCGCCCGGCCAGGCGCTGGCGCTCGCCTCAGGCGCCACCCTGGAGGCCGACCAGCTGGCCCAGGCCTGGGTCGCCGCCCCCGAGGTGGACCGCGCCGAGGTGATGGCCGCCGCCGACCGGTTCCGCGGCGCCGAAGGGCAGGAGCGGTTCGAGATCCTGATGGACCGGCTCATCGCCGCGGTGAAGCTGCGCGCCCTTGAGGAGGGCCAAAGCCAGGGGCGAGCAGGGGCCGGCGCCCGCTGGGCCGAGCTGTGGGAGCGGTTGTCGGCCCTGCCGGACCGCGCCGCCGACATCAACCTGGACCGGGCCGATGTCCTCACCGGCGCCCTGGCCGAGCTGCAGCGCGTCAAGGCCGCCTCATGATCATCGACAGCCACGTCAACCTGCACGCGCCCCAGTTCGACGAGGACCGCGACGCCGTCATCGCCCGCGCCCGCGCGGCCGGCGTGCGGCTGATGGTCGAGATCTCCGACCGCCTGGCCACCTTCGAGGCCACCCACGGCCTGGCCATGGCTCACGACGACATCTGGGCCACCGTCGGCGTCCACCCGCACGAGGCGCGGCACTACGAGGACCTGACCGCGGAGCGCCTCGTGGAGCTGGCCGGGCGGCCCAAGGTGGTCGGCGTGGGCGAGTGCGGCCTCGACTTCCACTACGACCTCAGCCCGCGCGAGGTGCAGGCCCGGGTGTTCCGCACGCACATCGAGGCGGCGCGCCGCACGGGGCTGCCGCTGGTGGTGCATACCCGCGAGGCGGACGACGTGATGGCCGGGATTCTGGAGGAAGAACAGGCCAGGGGGCCGTTCCGTTTCCTGATGCACTGCTACACCTCGGGCGCGGAACTGGCGGAAAAGGCGGCGGAACTCGGGGCGTGGTTCTCGGTTTCCGGCATCGCCACCTTCAAGGCCGCCGGGGAGGTGCGCGAGATCATCGCCGCGATGCCCGCCGACCGCATCATCGTCGAGACCGACTGCCCCTACCTTGCGCCCGTGCCGCACCGCGGCCGCCGCAACGAGCCGGCGTACGTGACTCACGTCCTCGACAAGCTGGCCGAGATCCGCGGCTGGTCGCGCCACGAGGCCGAGGCGCGCACTACAGACGCCTTCTTCGCCCTCTTCGACCGCATTCCCTGGCCAGAGGGCGCATGACGGTCGCGGGTCAGCTGGAGATCGTGATCCTGGGCAGCGGCTCGTCCGGCGGCGTGCCGCGCGGCGACGGCGACTGGGGCGCCTGCGACCCGGCCGAGCCGAGGAACCGCCGCCTGCGCTGCTCCCTGCTGGTCCGTCGCCACGGCCCCGACGGCGTCACCAGCGTGGTGATCGACACCTCGCCCGACCTGCGCGAACAGATGCTGGCGGCCGGTGTGCGCCACGTCGACGCCGTCCTCTACACCCACGACCACGCCGACCAGACCCACGGCATCGACGATCTCCGCACCTTCGCCGCCCGCGCCCGCCGCCGCCTGCCGGCGTACATGGACGCCGCCACCCGGGCCGCCCTGACCCGCCGCTTCGACTATATCTTCGAGAGCCGCAACGGCTATCCGGCCCTGCTCGACGCCCACGACCTGCCGCCGC
>NZ_JAPSKZ010000293.1 GCF_031181185.1 Phenylobacterium sp.
CGACGCCCAGGGCGGGGAGCGCCGCGTCGATGGCGGCGAGCTCGGCGAGCCCCTCGTCGCCTTCGGCCGAGCCGCCGACCACCTCGGCCAGCTTCGCGAGCGTTTCGGACCGGCCGCCGACGCCGGCGGCGGTGAAGGCCAGCACCCGCTCGGCCGCGGCGGCGTTCAGGCCCGCGCCCTTGGTGAAGGCGCCGGATTCGTCGAGCCGGCCCTCGCCCAGGAGCAGGCGGACGCCGTCGGGACCGAGGCGATCCAGCTTGTCGACGGCGCGGAGCACGCCGAGCTTCTGGACATCCTCCGTGACGCCGGCCGCGGCCATCAGGCCGTTCAGCAGCTTGCGGTTGTTGATCTTGATGAGGGCCTGTCCGGCCGGCAGGCCCGCAGCCTCCAGCCCCTGGACCGCCATGGCAATGATCTCGGCGTCGGCCTCGGGGCGCGCGGACCCGACGGTGTCGGCGTCGCATTGGACGAATTCGCGGAAGCGCCCCGGCCCCGGCTTCTCATTGCGCCACACGGGGCCGTAGGCGTAGCGGCGGAAGGGCTTGGGCAGGGTCTCCCAGTTCTGAGCGGCGAAGCGCGCGAGCGGCGCCGTCAGATCGTAGCGCAGGGCCATCCACTGCTCGTCGTCGTCCTGGAGCGCGAAGACGCCCTCGTTCGGGCGGTCGGCGTCGGGCAGGAACTTGCCCAGCGCATCGGCGTACTCGAACGCCCCGGTCTCGAGCGGCTCGAACCCCCACTGCTCGTACACGCCCGAAACGGCGGCCAGGATGCGGCGCTCGGCCACCACGTCGCGGGCGCGGCGGTCGACGAAGCCGCGCGGGCTTCGGGCTTCAGGGCGTTGGGGCGTGTCGGACATGCCCGGGCGCTTACCGGCTGCGGCGTCCGCGCTCAAGGAAGGAAGGTCGGTCATCGTCGTCTCTCGGGAAATCTGAGGGACGGACGGCGCTTGTCAGAAGAAAGCCCCGTCCGCGTTGGCGGGGCTTCGGGGGCGGTGCGTCTTAGGCCACGCAGCCGCCGTCCGAACCCACCGGGGTCGGATGGTGGTGATGGCCGTGGTGGTGCGCGGACCGCGTCATGACGGGCGGGGCTATAGCCGAGGCGGCGGCGCGAGTCACGCGCCGCTAGCGCAGCCGCTCGATCAGAGCCGTGGTCGAGGGGTCGTGGGGGTTCTGAGCCGCGCCATCGAGGTCGGCGAGGACGCGGGCGGCGAGGGTCTTGCCGAGTTCGACGCCCCACTGGTCGTAGCTGTTGATGCCCCAGAGCACGCCCTCGACGAAGGTCTTGTGCTCGTAGAGCGCGATCAGCGCGCCCAGCGCCTCGGGCGTCAGGCGCTCCAGCAGCAGGAAGCTGGTCGGGCGGTTGCCTTCGAAGTGGCGCTGCGGGTCGTCCGGCATGGCGCGGCCGATCATCAGGGCTTCGGCCTGGGCGACGGCGTTGGCGAGCAGCTTCCTCTGGGCAGCGGGGTCGCCTTCCGAGCCCTCGCGCACGGCGACGATGTCGACCGGAATGATGTCGGTGCCCTGGTGCAGCAGCTGGAAGAAGGCGTGCTGGCCGTTGGTGCCCGCGTCGCCGAACACCGAGGCTGCGGTCGGACGGGCGACGGGCCGCCCCTCGGCAGTGACCCGCTTGCCGTTGGATTCCATCTCCAGCTGCTGGAGGAAGGCGGCGAACAGCCGGAGGCGCTGGGCGTAGGGGACCACGGCGCGGATCGGCCGGGACAGGCCGTTGCGGTTGAAGAGGTGGGCCAACGCCAGCATCACCGGGGCGTTGCGTTCCAGCGGCGCCTCGCGGAAGTGGGCGTCCATGGCCGCAGCGCCGGCATGCAGGCCGCCGAACGCCTCATAGCCGAGCGCGACGGCGCACGAGAGGCCGACGGCCGACCAGATGGAATAGCGGCCGCCCACCCAGTCCCAGAAGCCGAACACCTGGTCCTGCGGCACGCCGAAGGCCTTGGCCTTGTCCGGCGCGGCCGAGACGGCGACGAGGTGGGCGTCCGAGGCCTCGCCCAGGCTGGCGCGGAGCCAGGCGCGCGCGGCGTCGGCGTTGGCGAGGGTCTCCAGCGTGGTGAAGGTCTTGGAGACGGTGACCACGAGGGTCTCGGCCGGGTCGAGCCCGACGAGCGCCTGGGCCAGTTCGTTGGGATCGACGTTGGCGGCGAAGCGCAGCTCGATCTGTGGATCAAGCGGCTTCAACGCCTCCCAGATCAGGCGGGGGCCGAGGTCGGAGCCGCCGATACCGATGTGGACGATGGCGCGGAAGGGCTTGCCGGTCGCGCCGACCTTCCGCCCCGAGCGCACGGCTTCGGCGAAGTCGCGCATGGCGGCGCGGGTCGCCTCCACCTCGCGCGAGACCGGGACGCCGTCAGCCTTGAAGTCCGCCCCGTCGGGCGCGCGAAGCGCCATGTGCAGGGCCGGCCGATTCTCCGACGCGTTGACGACCTCGCCCCCGAAAAGGCGGTCGCGCGCCGCCTCGATTCCGGCGGCGCGGGCGAGATCCAGGGCGGCGGCGACGCCGGCCGCGTCCCAAGGCTGTTTCGACAGGTCGAGGAAGAGGCCCGCCGCCTGAAGCGTCAGCCGCGACAGCCGATCCGGCTCGGCGTCGAACAGGCTGGCGATCGGGCGC
>NZ_JAPSKZ010000294.1 GCF_031181185.1 Phenylobacterium sp.
GGTGGCGCAGGCGACGCAAAGCGACGCCATGAGCGGATAGCTTCCGATCGCCCAGAGCCAGACATTGGGGCGATGGGTCCCCGCCGGGACGATCAGCCAGGCCCCCACCGAAGCATCAGCTATCGCCACGCCGGCGCCGACAACCAGGGCGGCCACCAGGACGAGGGGAAGGCGGCGGGGGGCGGGCAGGCCGATCTGCCGCGCGGCGGCCCCGAAGAGGATGATGCTTCCCAGAACCCCGATAACGCTGCCGCTGACCGCGATGAGCACGGCTCGGGGCCCCACGGAGCCGCTGCTCGCATAGTGGCCGATCAGCAGGAACAGGGCCGCCATCGACCAGATGATCACGGCATAGATGGTGGCCGACCGGGCGGCGCGCGAGGCGTGAAGGAAGCTCATGGCGCCCTTCTTCCCGGCGGCAGGGCCCGACCGGCTCTTTCGAGCAGGAGATCCCCGTTGGGCAGGAAGGTCAGGGTTGTCGCGGGATCGTGCTCCGCCTGGAACCGGCCATCGCCGAGATGCAGCAGACGGGTCGCCACCTGTCCGTCGGGCCGCGCGCGCAAATGACCATCGACGACGAAGACCTCCAGACCGACGTCCCCTATGCGGTAGACGCCGGTGAGGCCTTCGAGATCGTCAGCGGCGACGGGCAGGTCGAGCGGCGCCGCCCACGATCCGCCCGACGCGACGCGCCCCAGATCCTGCTCCAGCCTTTCCACGAGCGCGCCTGAATATACGCCGTTCGTCAGAACCACGACCCCCATGCGATCCCTGGGCCGCCACGCCATCTGGGTGATGAAGCCGGAAACGGCGCCGCCATGGTGCAGGCGCTCGCCGTCGGCGTCCACGTAAATTCCGAGGCCGTAGGGTGTGGCCGAGCCGTCGGCGAGGGTCTGGGCTTCAACCATGCGGGCGAGGGTGGCGGGGGCGAGGACGGCGCCGCCCATCAGGGCGGCCTGCCAGCGAAGGAGGTCGCCGGCTGTCGAGCACAGCAGCCCCGCCGGACCGCTGGCGTCCGGGTGGTGGCGCGGGTGCGGGACGGGCCGGGGCGCCGTGCGGTAGCCATGATCGAAGCCGGTCGGTCGATCGGGATCCTCGAACTCGCAGGGCTCGGTGTTTTCCAGCCCGAGCGGCCCCAGCAACTCCCGTTGAAGTTGGGCCCGGTACGGCAGCCCCGCCTCTCGCTCGAGTATCAGGCCGAGCAGGGCGTAGCCGTTGTTGTTGTAGCGAAAGCGGGCGCCCGGCTCGAACTCCACCGGCCGCTCCCTGAGGGCTCTCAGCAGGTCGTTGGCGGAGACGGGTCGGGACAGATCCTCGAACACGGGGTTCGAGGCGAGACCGGAGGTGTGCGCGAGCAGGTGTCGGATGGTGACGCGGGGCGCCGCCTGGCGGAGCTCCGGCAGCCACCTGCTCGCGGGGTCCTCCAGCGAGATGCGCCCCTGATCCACCCGGCGCAGGACCAGGGCGGCCGTGAAGGTCTTGGTGATTGAACCGATCTCGTAGACCGTGCCGGGCGCGGCCGGGACCGAGCGCGCCGCATCGAGATGTCCCCAGGCCGCGATCAGCGGCGGCTCGCCCGGGCGCGTGACGCCGACGGTCATGCCCAGTATCGGGGCGGTCATGTACCAGTTCGCGACCGGTTCCAGCGCCGCCGGCGCCACCGGCTCCGCGGCCTGAGCGCCGCCCCCGGCGGTCATGAGCAGGCTCGCCAGCATGCCGGCGGCCAGGACGGCGGATGTTAGAACCGAGCCGGTCACGCGCCCGCCTGCTCCAGGCAGAGGGCCACCCGCCGGGCGCGCTCCGGCGCGGGGAGGTTCTCGGCCCACCTCCTGCGCTCCGCAGCCCGGCCGATCTCGTCGTCGAACAGGCTCCTGCGGCGGCTGGCCTGGAACATCCACTCGTTGAGCGCCCGGTGACCGTCGACGCTGAAGGCGCCGCCCGTCGCTTCGGCGGCCGCCCGCTCGGCGGCCAGAACGCCCACGCAGGCTGCGGCGAAGCCGGCTGAGCCGTCGTCCTGCAAGGGGTCGACGACCGACACAGAGGCGCAGCTTGCGAGCACCGAGGCCGACAGGGCCGCCGCCAGGCAAAGGCCGCTGCGGCCAAGGCCGGGCGTGGAGTCGCGCCGTCGCAAGCCGTTCGTCATGCGACGACCCGCGGCGGAGGTCGTCAGGACGGCGCGAGCGCGGTGGCGCGGGTTCGTCGTGGGGCGGACCTCTGAATTTGCAGAGCCGGGTCGGTCAGGCGTCATGGCTTGCTCGGGATGTTTCAAGGCCCCGCAAGCCTGTCAGGCCGTGTTGGCGACGTCGCGCGCCGCGCGACGGACGCCGCGCGCGCCGCGACGGATGTCACCGGGCGTTCCGTGCGCCTCCGCCCGGCGCTGACCGAGGCGTTCGTCGCGGCTCCGCAGGCGCTGGTCGTCACAGGCGGCGATCGTCGCACCAGTTGGAGGCGCTCGCCGCAATCCTTTGGCGGGGGTGGGCGGCCCTCTGTCAAAGGCGGCGCATCTTGCTGGGAGAATGACCATGCGCCTGCTCATCGCGACGGCTGTCGCAACCCCCCTCTTGCTATCGAGCCCCGGAGCCGCCGAGGCCCAGTCCTTTTTGGAGGGCATGGCGCGACA
>NZ_JAPSKZ010000295.1 GCF_031181185.1 Phenylobacterium sp.
AATCCTAACGGCAGCGAGGGCAGTGAGGTGTGCGCGAGCCGATGCTGTTGCAGATGCCCGCGACGAAGGCGCCGGCTGCGGAACCACGGCTTTTTCTCAGTGCCCGTTTGCAAAGGGGCGACGGGGCTGGCTTGACGGGCTGATCCTGGCGGCCTCGGAGACGTTGCGGACGGCTTTCAAACTGGGGAAGTTGTTTCGTCTCGGATTCCTACGCTGACGTAGGGACGCCCGTGTTCAGCCTGACCGCCACGCCTGCCATCTCGTCGTGGTGGAGTAGTAGTAGCGTCCGAGTGGTTGCGGCGAGGTCCCGGGCCGCCCATGCCGGCTTCATGGCGAAGAGGCCGAAGGAGGCGGACTGGCTGCAACCGCCCTCCGCCGCGCCTGAGGCGGACGGCGCTACAGGATGAAGTCCTGCTCGGTCAGCGCCACATGGCCGGCCAGGACAATCCCGGCCGCGGACCTAGGCGCCGGCACGAAATCGGGCGGCGGCCGCCCGACCAGACTGAAGATCTGCACCAGCGTCGTGCCGTCATCCAGCCATTCGTAGCGGAGCTGCGGGTCGATGCTGGGGATGAATTCGCCCTGGCCCAGGAACTGCATCGGTAGCCAAGGCATGTGGGAATGGCCCAGACCCGCGACGTCGATGCGGTCCACGCCCTGCTCAAGATCCAAGATCACGTCTGGCGTGCCGGTTTCGCGCGTCGCGGTATGTGGGGCGAAGTCGCTCGCCGGCCCGCCGCGGCCGAAGACGAAGACATCCGCTCCCGGACCGCCGCTCAGCACATCCGCGCCGAAACCGCCGCTCAGCCTGTCGTCGCCCTCGCCGCCGTGGATGGTGTCGTCGCCGCCGCCGCCGTGGACCGTGTCGTTGCCGGCGCCGCCCTGGAGCCAGTCGGCCCCGTCCAGCCGAAGCGCGCGCTCCGCGTCGCTCCCGCCACCGGGCCGGCCCATGCCGTGGCCGAAGATCAGGTCGTCGCCATCGCCGCCCCAGACCCAGTCCGCGCCGAAGCCGGCATAGACGGTGTCGTCGCCCCCGCCTGCGAAGATCAGGTTGTTGCCAGGCCTAGGCTCCTCCCAGGGCAGCGGACCGGTCACACAGTCGCCATGGATCACGTCGCCCGCGCGGCTGCCGAGGATCACGTCGCTGCCGGCCTCGCCGATTATGGTCACCGGCCCGCCTAGGGCGATGATCAGGTCGTTGGCCCAGCTTCCCTGCAGCTGCCGTGCCCAGAAGCCGCCGATCACGAGCGCCATGACATGGTCCCCTCAAAGGGCGCCATCGATCATCAAGGCGATAGCATACGATCTTGGCGAGCCTCCGGCGGTTCCTGTCGCGCACAAGTGGGTGAGGCCCGGGAGCCTCGTTTGCTCCTCATTTGGTCCAGATCCGCCCGCGCGTCGCGCTGTTCGTCATCCGCCGGGATCAGCGACAGATCGCCGCCCGACAGCACGTGCCAGACCGGCTTCCAGGCCGTTCTGGGGGGTAACTGTCACCAGGCGCACTGAGGATGGACCTACGCTCCCCTCAGACTCCGTTTGCGAAGTCAGGTGGCGGTAGTCGCCTGCGGTTGGGATGGGCGAGGCGGTGGAGCATGAGGCGGATTGCAGCCAGGGTGACCATGGCCTCCGAGACCTCGGGGAGCGCCTCATAGTCTTTGGCAAGGCGGCGCCAGCGGCCGAACCAGCCGAGCGACCTCTCGACCACCCATCGCCGCGGCTGCACGACGAAACCGGAGGTGCCGGGGGCGCGGCGGACGATGATCAGCGCCAGGCCGGCAAGATAGCAGGCGAGAAGGGCGGCAAGCCGATTGTAGATGCTGTCCGCGAATACGGCCCGGAGCCAGGCGTAGAGCGGCTTCACGCGCTTCAGGAGGTCACCGAGACCATCGGCATCCTGGATGTCGGCCGCATGCACGAGAATGCCGAGCAGCAGCCCGTCCGTGTCCACCGCGACGTGGCGCTTGCGTCCCTTCAGCCGCTTCGCCCCATCCCAGCCGCGCGGGCCACCGCTCTCCGTGGTCTTCACGCTCTGCGTGTCGATGACCGCCGCCGTGGGGCTGGCTTCCCGCCCGGCGCGCTCGCGCAGCATGACCACGAGGTGGTGGCGGATGCTCCCCCAGACCCCGTCCCGCAAGAAGGCGCGCATGTAGCCGTACACGGTGCGCCAGGGCGGGAAGGTCGGAGGCGGCGGCAGGTGCCGCCACTGGCAGCCGGTGCGCGCGAGGTAGAACAGGCCATCCAGCACGCGGCGCATGGCCGTGGTCCGCGGCCGCCCGCCGGGCTTGGCGGGCGGGATCAGCGGCTCGAGCAGCCGGAACTGGTCATCCGTGAGCGCCTGGCCAGCGCCGAAGCTCCCAACCAGCACGCGATCAGCGGGCGTCCACATGGCGGTCCCTAGGCCCAAAACCGCCCGCAACGCCGCCCGAGGGGGCTGGATCAGCCCGTCAAACCAGACCCGGCACCCCTTCGCAAACGGGGTCTCACATCGGCATGGTCGCGGCAGGCATTAGGCCAACTGTCCAGTTGGTCTACTGCCTGCTCGCCCTAACCCTCGGGATTTCAGTGCTCGGCAGTCACTGCGCGAAGCTGCCGGTTTCCACGCTTC
>NZ_JAPSKZ010000061.1 GCF_031181185.1 Phenylobacterium sp.
ATCCGCCGAAGGGCGAAGACCTCGTCGGGATTCGTCTCAACCGCGCGCTTGGCAAGATCGGGGTGCAGCGAACGCGCCACCCGGCGAGGGTCACCCTCGAGCTGGCCGTCGACGTAGTCGTAGGCGACGGCCTCGACCGCCTTCACGTCGGCGGGGTCGAGGGGTGTCGCGGTCGCCAGTAAGGCCGCGGCGAGCAGGGCGGAAATCATAGGGCCTCCGGGGCTTCGAGGCTGCGCCGTATGCCGCCATCCCACGGAAAACGCACATGAACAAAGCTTCATGCGCAACGCCGTTTTTTCGCCCCATCCTGACGGCTGAGCTTGACCTCGGAACACACCTCTCCAAGGGGAACACGACCGCCATGAACAAGACCCTCGCCTGGCTGCTCGCCGGAGCCGCCGCCACCCTCGCCGCCGGCGCCGCGCTCGCCGACGACGCCGAGACCGCCCGCAACCAGGCCCACCAGGACGCCCGGGTCGAGCGGCACATCCATATCTACCGCGGCGGCCCGGCCAAGGACGTCACCGTCCACCGCCATGGTCCCGGCCGCAACGTCATGACCTTTCGCCACGGCGAAGGCCGCGAAGACCATCTGAAGGACATCCTGCAGCTGCGCCCCGACCAGGAGCCCGCGCTGAAAGCCTTCCTCGAGGCCACGAAGACCGAGCGGGGCGAGCGTCGTCACGTCGTTCACTTCGACAAGGACGCGGCCCAGAAGCCTACCTCCGAGCGCCTCGCCGAAATGGAGGCCAAGGCCGACGAGCATCACGCGGCCATGAAGAAGCGCATCGCCGCCACGCGCACGTTCTACGCCCAGCTCGATGCGCGGCAGAAGAAGGCCTTCGACGCCATGCCGATGCTGATGATGGCCGGCCCCGGCTTCGGCCTCACCATGATCCCGATCGGCCACCGCATGCCAATCCCGCCCGTGCCGCCGGTTCCGCCCGTTCCGCCGGTCCCGCCCGGCGACATCTGACAGCCTTGCGAGGCGGGCCGCCGGGCCTTAAGCGGGACACTCGATGATCCCGGCGCCCGCCTTCCTCGCCAATCCCGAACGCTTCATGGCGTTCTCGCGCTGGGCGGCCCCGCTGTTCGGCGGCCTTGCGGCGATCCTTGCGGCGGCCGGCCTTTACCTCGGCTTCACCGCGCCCGAGGACTACCAGCAGGGCCTGACGGTCCGGATCATGTTCATCCATGTGCCGGCCGCCCAGATCGCCATGTTCGCCTATGCCTGCCTCGCGGTGGCGAGTTTCCTGGCCCTGGTGTTCCGTCACGCGCTCGCCGACGCCGCCGCCCAGGCCGCCGCCCCCCTCGGCGCGGCGTTCGCCTTCCTGACCCTCGTCACCGGCTCGCTCTGGGGACGGCCGATGTGGGGCGCCTGGTGGGTGTGGGACGCCCGCCTGACCTCGGTCCTGGTCCTGTTCCTGCTCTACGTGGCCTACATCGCGCTCCGCGCCTCGCTCGACGACGAGGCGAAGGCGGGACGCGCGGCCGCTATCCTGGCGCTGGTCGGCTCGATCAATCTGCCGATCATCCACTACAGCGTCGAATGGTGGAATTCCCTGCACCAGGGCTCGTCCATCTTCGCCGAGGGCGGCCCGGCGATGCCGCCGGTGTTCCTGATCCCGCTGCTGCTGATGAGCCTGGCCTATCTGTCGGCCTTCGGATCGCTGTGGCTGGTCCGCATCCGCGGCGAGGTGTGGCGCCGGCGCGCCGAGGCCGCGGCCCTGCGGGCGGCGAGAGGCTAACCGTCATGCCCGACTACAGCGCCTACATCTGGCCCGCCTTCATCATCACGGGCGCCACCTTCGCAGGCCTCATCTGGTCGTCGCTGGCGCACGCGCGTCGCTGGAAGCGTCGCTTCGAGGAGCGGTCGGGGAGATGAATCGCTGGCTCGCCTTCGCGCCGCTCGCGATCCTCGTCGCGCTCGGCCTGCTGTTCGGGATCTACGCCCTGAACCGCAATCCGCAGGTGCAGCCGCAGGCCCTGGTCGGCAAACCCGTGCCCACCGTCAGCCTGCCGACCCTCGCCGAAGGGCAGCCCGTCTCGCTGCGCGAGATGGCCTCGGAAGGCCCGATGATCGTCAACTTCTTCGCCTCGTGGTGCGCGCCCTGCGAGATCGAGCACCCGGTGCTGATGGGGCTGAAGGGCGAACCCGTCCGGGTGATCGGCGTCGCCTACAAGGACGCGCCGCAGAACAGCCAGGCCTTCCTCGACCGGCTGGGCGACCCCTACGCCGAGATCCTGGTCGACCGCGACGGCCGCGCGGGCGTCGAGTTCGGGGTCACCGGCGTGCCGGAAACCTTCGTCGTCGGCCGCGACGGCGTGATCCTCGCCAAGCACACCGGCCCGCTCACCGAAGCCGACGCGCGGCGGCTGGCCGGTCTCGCCCGTTAACCACTTCTTGAGGCGGCGGGGCCCATCCCTGGGCGCCTGGCGTTAACCATGTTCGGCTGCCTTCCGTGACCACGATCCGTCCGAACCCGTTCCCGAGCCCTCAGCCCCAGGCCGCCGTCCAGGGTGGGGCGATGAATCCGGCCAAGCTCGCCGCCCAGCGGGCGTTCTTCGCCGCCGCCCTGGGCCAGGCGCAGGCTCCGGCAGCCGCCACGCCGCAGCCGCAACCGCAGGCGCGGCCGGCCTCCGTCGCCCGCATACCCGACCCCGCGGCCGAGCCGCCGCAGCGCATCCTGCGGCCCGGCTCGCTGCTCGACATCCGGGTGTGATCGGCCGGCCACAATGGCCTAAGCCCCGCAGAATTAACTATAATTTACGCGGAACACCCTCCCGATCCTGCGAGTTTGTCCTTTGTTGAAAACGCTTCGCAACAGGACCATGGGACGGGACGACCGCATTCAGGAGGAAGCCTCCGCGCTCTGGCGCGAGCTCTTCGGCGAGCCGCCGCCGATCACGGCGGACGGCGCCACAATGCTGGACGTCATCATGAAATCCCTGCCCGAGATGGGCTACCAGCGCCTCCGCTCGCCCTACCTGCGGAACGACGACGTGGTCATGCCGCGATAGGCGGGTCGGCCTCCCGCGCGGCCTTCTTCGTCTTCTTTTTCGGCCCGGCGGCCTTTTCGGTCTTGGACTTGCCGCCCTTCGGCTTCTTCTCGGCCTTGGCAGCCGCCTCGCCCGCGAGCGCCAGGTCCTTCAGCAGCTTCAGGAAAGCTTCGCGCCGGCTGCGGCCGGGTATCAGCTTCAGGAGGCGCGCATCCGCCGCGGCCATCTTTGGCTGGGCGTCGGCCAGCACCGCCTGGCCCTCTGGCGTCAGGCGCACGGCGTTGGCCCGCGCGTCCGCGGTGGACCGCTCGCGGGCCAGCAGGCCCTTGGCGATCATCCGCGCGGCGAGGTCGGCCAGGGTCGAGCGATCGATGCCGGTCGTGCGCACCAGATCGGTCTGGGTGGCGCCCTCCTGGGCGGCGACCGCGGCCAGCACCGCATATTGGCGCTGGGTGATGCCGCCCGGTCCGAACTCGGCCGCATATTCGTCGAGCGCGCGCTGCACCGCCCGGTGCAGCAGTTGGCTGGGCGACTGGTCGAGCGCCGGGACCCCGGTCTTCGCTCCGCCCTTCTCGCGCGCCTTGGCTTTGGCCATGTCGTCCACCCCGCTCCAGGACGGGGCGAAGACTTAGCCGTTCATTGCGACGGTTTGACGACGGACGATCCGACCGCAGGCGCGCCTATTCGGTGGGCGGGGGCGGCGGGGCCTCGCCCGGCAGCGCGTGCTTCATCATCAGGGGGACCTGGGTGAGCGAGAAAACGACCGCCAATACCTGCAAGCCGGGGAAGCGGAAATAGGCCCAGACCTCGGTGGACTGGGTGCGCCAGACGAATTCGTTCAGCACGGCCACGAACACGAAGAAGATCCCGTAGCGCACCGTCAGCACGCGCCAGATCGGGTCAGGCAGGTGGATCGCGCCCGCCAGCAGCGCCTTCAGCGGGTTCCTCTTCAGGAGCAGGCCGCCTAGCAGGAAGGCCGCGAAGCCCAGGTTCAGCACCGTCGGCTTGATCTTGATGAACCGCTCGTCGTGGAAGACGATCGTCAGGCCGCCGAAGATCAGCGCCGCGACGCCGGCCACCAGCGGCATCGGCGCGATCCGTTTCTCCACCACATAGCCGACCGCAAGCGCGACGCCCGAGGCCGCGACCAGCGCCCACGTGGCCTTGATGGTGTCGCGGGTCAGCAGGAACGCGATGAGGAAGGCCAGCGGCCCGCCGTAGTCCACGGCGCTGCGCACCCAGCCCTTGGCGCGAGGGCTCATCGAATGGGCTCCTCGAGGCCGACCAGCGAGCGGGCGAAGGCGCGCGCGTCGAACGGCTGCAGGTCGTCAATACCTTCGCCCACCCCGATCAGCTTGATCGGGCTGTCCGAGGCCTGCGCCACCGGCACCAGCACGCCGCCGCGGGCGGTGCCGTCCAGCTTGGTCATCACGATGCCAGAGACGCCGATCCGGTTGCCGAAGATGTTCTCCTGGCTGAGCGCGTTGCGCCCCACCGTGGCGTCCAGCACCAGCAGGGTCTCGTGCGGCGCCTCGGGGTCGATCTTCTTCACCACGCGGATGATCTTCAGGAGCTCGTCCATCAGACCCTCCTTGTTCTGGAGCCGGCCGGCGGTGTCGATCAGCACCACGTCATAGCCCTGCTCCTTGGCCTTCTGCACCGCGTCGAACGCGAGGCCGGCGGCGTCCGATCCGGTTGGCCGGCCCAGGAAGTCGGCGCCTGCGCGCTCGGCCCAGACCTTAAGCTGCTCGACGGCGGCGGCTCGGAAGGTGTCCCCCGCCACCACCAGCACCTTGGCGCCGCGGCCCTTCAGGTCCGAGGCGATCTTGCCCAGGGTGGTGGTCTTGCCCGAGCCGTTCACGCCGATGAACAGCACGATGTAGGGCCTGGGCCCCGACAGCGGGTCGAAGGTCCCCTGCCGCGTCGACAGCTCGTCGCCGATCGCCTGGGCCAGGGCCTCCTTGATCTCGTCCTCGCCGACGTCCTTGCCGAACTTCTCCTCGGCGAAGCGGGCGGTGATCCGGGCGGCCGAGTGCGGGCCCAGGTCCGCCTCGATGAGCATCTCCTCCAGCTCGTCGAGCTTGGCCTGGTCCAGCGGCGCCTTGGCCACGAAGACCTGGGCGATCTGATCGCCCATCTGCTTCGACGACTTGGTGAGGCCCTGGGTAAGGCGCTGGAACCAGCCGCGTTTGGGTTCTGACATGAGGGCGCTTCTAGCGAGGCGCTTGCCGCGCGTCACCTCTCACCGCATCAAGAGGCATGGACGGACTCGCCGCCAGCCTCACCGTGCTCGATTACGCCGCCGTGGCCGTGTTCGGCGCGACGGGCGCGTTGGCCGCGGCTCGGTCCAAGCACGACATCATCACCTTCGGCTTCTTCGCCGCCGTGACCGGCGTCGGCGGCGGCACGCTGCGCGACCTGCTGATTGACGCGCCCGTCTTCTGGGTCGCCCGACCCGAGTACATCCTCGTCTGCCTGGCGGCCGCCGCAGCGGTCTGGGTGTTTGGGGGCGGGCGCGGGCGCGGCCTGTTGCTGCTCTGGCTCGATGCCCTCGGCATGGCCGCCTACACCAGCGTCGGCGCGATGAAGGCGATTTCGCTGGGGGCGCCGCCGTTCACCGCCGTGGTCATGGGCGTGCTGACCGCCACGTTCGGTGGGGTGCTGCGCGACGTCCTCGCCCACGAGCCCTCGGTGCTGCTGCGGCGCGAGCTCTACGTCACCCCAGCGCTGGTCGGCGCCATCGCATTCGTGGCGCTGAACGCGCTAGCCGTGCCTCTGGTGGTGGCGGGCCTGGGCGGCTTCCTCATCGCGTTCGCGATCCGCGCCGGGGCCATCCTGTTCGGCTGGCAGATGCCTGGCTTTCCCGGACGGGCGCCGCCGGACGCCTGAACCTCAGTCGTGGTCCGGATGCTGATAGCTCTGGATGCGCTCGTAGTAGCCCGGCGGCGGCCGCTGGATCTCCAGTTCGGCGATGTGCGCCATCCACGGCACGGCGGCCTCGGGTTCCAGTTGGGTCACCGGCGGGATTGCGGCGGGGTTGTCGAAAGCGAAGATCGTCAGGTCGAAGCTCTTGGCCGTCTCGAACGTGAGCGGCGTCCCGCAGTGCGGGCAGAACCCGCGATGCACCAGGTTGGAGCTCTGGAAGCGGGCCGGCTCCTCGCCGATCCAGGTCAGCCGGTCGCGGTCGACGGTGACGAAGGCGCCGAACGGCCCGCCCGTCGCCTTCTGGCACATCCGGCAATGGCAGATGCTGGCCCGGCCAAGCTCGCCCTCGACCCGGAAGCGGATCTTCCCGCACTGACACCCGCCCGACCAGCTCATGCCGCAGCCCTCCTTACGACCTCCGCGACGACGCGCTTGCCGTCGTGACCGGTGACGACCATCTCGGCGACTGCGCCGACCGGCGCCTCGCCGACAAACGCGATCTCGGTGAAGTCCTCGGCGCGGGCGGCGCCGGGACGCTCCACCAGACCTAGCAGCGTGCGGCCCAGCTGAGCGTCCAAGTGGCGCACGAGCGCCGCCTCGCCCGCCGCTCGCAGGCGGGCCGCGCGAGCCTTGACGACGTCGCGCGGCAGCTGCGGCATCCGCGCCGCCGGCGTGCCCGGACGCGGGCTGAACGGGAAGACGTGCAGGAACGACAGTCCCGCCTCGTCCACGAGGCGCAGCGTGTTCTCGAACATCTCGTCGGTTTCGGTGGGGAAACCGGCGATCAGGTCGGCGCCGAAGGCCGTCTCCGGGCGCACCGCCCGCACGTCGGCGACCAGCTTCAGGGCGTCAGCGCGCAGGTGCCGGCGCTTCATCCGCTTCAGGATCATGTCGTCGCCGGCCTGCAGCGACAGGTGCAGGTACGGCATCAACCGAGGCTCTTCCGCGAAGCACCGCAGCAGGTCGGCGTCGATCTCGGCCGCGTCGATGGACGACAGCCGCAGCCGCGGCAGCTCGGGGACCAGCTTCAGGATGCGCGCCACCAGCTGACCTAGGGTCGGATGGCCCGGCAGGTCCGCGCCCCAGCTGGTCACGTCGACGCCGGTCAGCACGACCTCCTGGTACCCCTCGGCGGCCAAGCGGCGCACCTGCTCCACCACCTCGCCCGCCGCGGCCGAGCGGGAGTTTCCGCGGCCGAACGGGATGATGCAGAAGGTGCAGCGGTGGTCGCAGCCGTTCTGGACCTCGACGTAGGCCCGCGCCCGGTCCTTCAGGCCGTCGATCAGGTGGCCGGCGGTCTCGCGCACGCTCATGATGTCGTTGACCCGCACCCGGCCTTCGGCGGTCGGGGCGTAGGCGCCGGCCTGGCTCTTCTCGGCGTTTCCCAGAACGAGGTCGACCTCTTCCATGGCCGCGAACGCCGCCGGATCGATCTGGGCCGCGCAGCCGGTGACGATCAGCTTGGCGCCGGGCCGCTCCCGGCGCGCCCTGCGGATCGCCTGCCGCGCCTGGCGCACGGCCTCGTTCGTGACCGCGCAGGTGTTGAAGACGATGGCGTCGGCGAGCCCGTCCTCGGCCGCCCGCTTGCGGATGACTTCGCTCTCGTAGGCGTTCAGCCGGCAGCCGAACGTCACGATATCCACGTCCTTCACGGGAGCTCTCCCGTGAAATCGACCGCCGCCGGCCCCGTCATCACCACGTGGCCGTCGTCGCGCCACTCGACGAACAGTTCGCCGCCGTCCAGTTCGAGGGTGGCGTGCCGGCCGATCAGGTCCCGGCGCGAGGCCGCCACCATGGCCGCGCAGGCGCCGGTGCCGCAGGCCTTGGTGAGGCCCGCGCCGCGCTCCCACACCCGCAGGCGGATCCGCTCGCGCCCTTTGATCTGGGCGAAGCCGACGTTGACGTGCTCGGGGAACAGCGGGTGCCTTTCGACCACCGGGCCGGCCTCCGTCACCGGCGCCTGTTCGGCGTCCGGCACGAAGAACACGACATGGGGATTGCCCATCGAGACGCACCCCGCCGGCGCCATCAGGTCGGCGTGGTGGTAGAGCGGGATCTCCAGCGCTTGGGTGTCGTGCGCCTCGGCCAGCGGGATTTCGTTCCACTCCAGCCGGGGCGGCCCCATGTCGACGCTGACCAGCCGCTCGCCGGCGCGCGTGGCGATCAGGCGGCCGGCCTTGGTCTCCAGTTCGACGCGGTCTTTGCCGCTGGACTGCATCAGGAGCCAGCCCACGCAGCGCGTGCCGTTGCCGCAGGCCGAGATCTCTTCGCCGTCGGCGTTCCAGAACCGCACGAAGGCGTCGGCGCCTTCATGGGCCTGAAGCGAGATCACCTGATCGCAGCCGACGCCCGCCTCGCGGCTGGCGATGGCGCGCACGTCCGCCGCCGTTGGCTCGAACGGCTGGCTGCGGGTCTCGATCACGACGAAGTCGTTGCCGAGCCCGTTCATCTTGAGGAACGGACGGCCCATGGAGGCGGCTATATAGGCGAGAACAGCGCGCAAGGCACGCGAGCCCGCTGACAATCGCCCCGCGGCGCCGCTAGATGCGGGCCATGAAGATGCTCGCCGGCGCTGTCTGCGCCCTCCTGCTCGCCGTCCCTGCCGCGCTCGCGCAGGACGATCCCTTCCTCTGGCTTGAGGGCGTTGACGACCCCAAGGCGCTGGCCTGGGCGGAGGCCGAGAACGTCAAGACGGCCAACGTCCTGGAGAAGGACCCGCGCTACGCCCCGATGCTGGCCGAGGCCCGGGCGATCTTCACCGCCAAGGACCGCATTCCGACGCCAAGCTTCCGCGCTGGCGGGATCGACAACCTCTGGCAGGACGCCGAGCACCCGCATGGCCTTTGGCGGCGGACGAGCGAGGCCTCGTACCGCACCGGGCAGCCGGACTGGGAGACGCTGATCGACGTCGATGCGCTGGCCAAGGCCGAGGGCCGCCGCTGGTTCTTCAAGGGCGCCACCTGCCTGAAGCCCGACGAGACCACCTGCCTGGTGCGGTTGTCGGACGGCGGCGGCGACGCCGTCGAGATCCGTGAGTTCGACACCCGCGCCAAACGCTTCGTCGATGGCGGCTTCCGCTTCGCTGAGGGCAAGCAGTACGTGCAGTGGCTGGACCGCGACACTCTGCTGGTCGCCCGCGCCTGGACACCCGCCGAGGTGACCACCTCGGGCTATCCCTACGTCGTGAAGGTGGTCGGCCGCGACGGCCAAGCGCGCGAGGTCTTCCGCGGCCAGGCGACGGACATGTCGGCCGCCCCCAGCGTGCTCTACGGCCAAGGCGGCCGGGCCGACGGCGTCGTCGTGGTGCGCAACGTCACGTTCTACGAGCGCGAGTTCAGCCTCTTGAGCGACAAGGGGCTCGTCCGCATCCCGCTCGCCCGCAAGGCGGCCGAGGAAGCCTATGTGGATGGACAGGTGGTGTTCAGCCTGCAGGAGGCCTGGAGAGGCTTCCAGCCCGGCGCGCTGATCGCCTACGACCTCAAGGCGCTGCAGGCCGATCCCGCGGCCGCCAAGCCGCGGCTCGTCTTCCAACCCGGCCCGCGCCAGGCCGTGCAGCAGGTCTCGGCCACCGACGGCAAGCTGGTGGTGACCCTGCTCGAGGACGTGAAGGGCGCCGTCGACGTCTTTGATTTCCAAGGCGGCCCCTGGACGTCGAAGCGCCTGCCGCTGCCCAAGGACGCCAACATCACCCTCGTGGACGCGGCGGGCTCCGACGACGAGCTGTTCGTGACCGTTGAGAGTTTCCTCACGCCCACCAGCCTGTGGCTGGGCGACGCCGCGGCCGGGTCCGCCCGCCAGGTGAAGGCCCTGCCCGCCCGGTTCGACGCCTCGACGCATCTCGTGGAACAGTTTTGGGCCACGTCCTCCGACGCGACCAAGATCCCGTACTTCGTCGTGCGGCCCAAGGCGGCAAAGCTGGACGGCAGCCTGCCCACCCTGATGTACGGCTATGGCGGCTTCGAGGTCGCCAAGCCGCCGATCTACATGCCGGAGGCCGGCAAGCTCTGGATGGAGCGGGGCGGCGCCTATGTGATCGCCAACATCCGCGGCGGCGGCGAGTTCGGCCCGGCCTGGCACCAGGCGGTGTTGCGCGAGAAGCGGCAGCTGGCCTTCGACGACTTCGCCGCGGTCGCCCGCGACCTGGCCGCGCGCAAGATCACCTCGCCGCGCCGGCTGGGAATCTACGGCCGTTCGAACGGCGGGGTGCTGACCACCGTCGCCATGACCCAGCACCCCGAACTGTGGAACGCGGTCGTCGTCGAGAGCCCGCTCATCGACATGCTGCGCTACCACAAGCTGTCGGCCGGGGCCTCGTGGGTCGGCGAGTACGGCGATCCGGACGTGGCCGAAGACCGCGCCTTCATCGCCAAGTACTCGGGCTACCAGAACCTGAAACCGGGCGTGCAGTACCCGCTGGCCTACATCACGACCAACACGCGCGACGATCGGGTCCACCCCGGCCACGCCCGCAAGTTCGCCGCCCGGCTGCAGCAGATGGGCGTGCCCTACCTCTACTACGAGCAGACCTTCGGCGGCCACGCGAACGACGCCGACCCCGAGCTGAACGCCCGGCGCTGGGCCCGCCACTACGTCTACCTGGCCCAGCGGCTGATGGACTGACGGGTCCGTCAGGCGTCCTTCAGCACCTCGGCCAGCAGGCGGCCCTCGGCGCGCCGGTTCGAGCCCGCCCGCCAAGCCACCACGATCTCGCGGGCCGGCCGCTCGGCGGCGATGGGCCGGACGGCGACCGGCGCGGCCTCGGCCAGGCCCGCGGTGACCGCCATGCGCGGGATGAAGGTCACGCCCAGGCCTGAGCCCACCATCTGCACCACCGTCGGAAGCGACGTGGCGGCGAAGGGCTCCTCGCCGGCGGCGCTGCGCGCGGCGGACAGGCGGCAGGCCGACAGCGCATGCTCGCGCAGGCAGTGGCCGTCCTCCAGCAGGATCAGGTTCTCGCGCTCGAGCGCTTCGGGGGTCGCCGCCTTGACGCTGGCCAGCGGGTGGTTGGCCGGCACCGCCGCGAGCAGCTCGTCGTCCGAGACGTGGGCCCACTCCAGCCCCGCCATGTCGAACGGCAGGGCGATGAGGGCGGCGTCGAGGCGGCCCGCCTTCAGATGGACGATCAGGCGCTGAGTCAGGTCCTCGCGCAGGAACAGCTTCAGCTTCGGAAAGCGGTCGCGCAGCAGCGGCAGGGCCTTGGGTAGCAGGAACGGCGCGATGGTCGGGATCACCCCCAGGCGGAAGCGTCCGGTCAGCGGCTGGCCGGCGTTCTTGGCCGCCTCGACCAGCTCCTCGGCCTCGTTGAGGATCACGGTGGCGCGGCGCAGCGCCTCTTCACCGACGGGCGTCAGGATCACGCCCGAGCGGGCGCGGTCCACCACCGCCGCGCCCAAGGTGCGCTCCAGCTCCTGGATGCCGGCGGAAAGGGTGGGCTGGGTGACGTGGGCGGCCTCGGCGGCGCGCCCGAAGGCGCCGTGCTCGGCGAGCAGTTTCAGGTACTGCAGCTGGCGGATGGTGGGCAGCATCGGCTGATCAGGTCCCCCGCAAAGACGGCCGAAACGCGACGATAGCCGCGCTCTATATGATTTCCAAAAACAATCGATTGGCCTTAGCGCGGCCGAGCCCCTATCTCCCCCTCATCGACGCGGGGCCGCTTATCCGCCCCGCTCGTCTCTCTGAAGACCGCGTCACACACACCGCACTTCAGCCGGCCCGGGGGGCGTGCCCTCCCTCCCCCCAAGCGTCTCCCGGGCCCCTCCTCAACCCAGATCCGCGAAAGCCTCCGCGAGCCGCGCGACCCCCGCGGCCATGCTGCGCGCAGGGAAACCGGTGAAGCCCAGCATCAGCCCGGGGCGGGGCGGAGCCTTGCGGTAGAGCGGGCTGGTGGCGCGCGCGGTCACGCCGCGAGCCGCCGCAGCGGCGTGGACGGCGACGTCGTCGAGGCCGTTCTTCAGGAAGGCCATCAGGTGCATGCCTTGGTCGGGCACGTCGATTTCGACGAGGTCGGCCAGCTTGGCTCGCAGGGCCTCGACCAGCGCGTCGCGCTGCGCTCGATAGGCGAGCCGCCGGCGACGGATGTGAGCGGCGAACTGGCCGCTCTCGAAGAAGTCCAAGACCACGGCCTGGGTTAGGGTGGGCGGTTGCCGGTCGCTGAGCTGTCGGGCCTTGGCGAGCGCGGCCGACAGGGACTGCGGGGCCACCATGTAGCCAAGGCGGATCCCCGGAAAGAGCGCCTTGTTCAGGGTGCCGACATAGATCACCCGCTCGCCGCCATCGAGGCTCTGCAGCGAGGCGAGCGGCGGGCCCGAGTAACGGAACTCGGACGAGTAGTCGTCCTCGACGATCCAGGCGCCTGCCGCCCGCGCCCAGGCCAGCAGCTCGAGCCGGCGGCCCATCGAGAGCGTCACGCCCAGCGGGTACTGATGGGACGGCGTCACGAACGCTAGCCGCGCCTGGGGCGCCGCGGCCACGCCCGCAGCCACATCGAGGCCCGCGCGATCCACCGGCACGGGATGCATCTCCGCCCCCGCCGCCTGCAGCGCGTGCCACGTGGGCGCATAGCCGGGATCTTCCATCCACACCGGATCGCCGGGCCGCAGCAGCACGCGCACGGCGATGTCCACGGCGTGCTGGGCGCCGGAGGTGACGATCACCTGGTCCGGCTCGCAGACCACCCCGCGGGCGGCGCGCAGATAGTCGGCGATGGCGGCCCTCAACCTCGGCTCGCCGCGCGGGTCGGAATAGCCGAAATGGACCGGATCCAGCGTCTTCAGCGCCCGCCTCGTCGAGGCCGCCCAGGCGTCCAGGGCGCGCGCGTCCATCAGGGTGCGGCCGTTGGAGAACATGCGTCCGCCTTCTTCGGGGGGCGGGAGGGCCACGCCGTCGAGGGCCAGGACGCCGGCCGGCGGCGGAGGCGGCGGCCCGTCAGGCGCAATGCGCGGCGCCTTCAGGTCCAGCACGCCCGACAAGTCGCCGCACACATAGGTTCCCGAGCCCGGCCGGCCCTCGGCGTAGCCTTCGGCCAGCAGCAGGTCGTAGGCGGCCACGACGGACGCCCGCGCCACGCCCAGCCGGCGGGCGAGGTCGCGACTCGAAGGCAGCCGCCCGCCGGGCTTCAGCGCGCCAGCGTGAATTGCGTCGCGCACCTGGTCGTAGACCTGGCGGATCACAGGCCCTTCGGGCCGCGGCGCCTGCCAGGGATAGATCTCGGCCCAGCTCATCGCGCCCTCCAAGTGGTCTATTCGGCCCGCGCGAACTGGACCTGTGCGCCAGACCACATATGGCCTAGCTGGAGCAGCCTCGACAAGGAGGCTTCATGCACGGCACGACCGGACCCGCGTTCCAGCCCACCGCCCGGTCCCAGCTGCGCCGGCGGCCGCAGCGCGGCTTCCACGACGAGGCGACGGTGTTCGCGATCCTCGACGCGGGCGTCATGGCCCACGTGGGCTATGTCATTGATGGCCAACCTTACGTGACGCCCACTGCCTACTGGCGCGAGGGCCGCACCCTCTATTGGCATGGCGCCGCGGCGAGCCGGATGCTGAACACGGTGGCCGAGGGCCTGCCCGTCTGCGTCACCGTCAGCTTCCTGGACGGCCTGATCGTCGGCCGGTCCGGCATCACCCATTCGGTGAACTTCCGCTCGGTGATGGCCTTCGGTCGCGCCAGACCCGTCACCGACCTAAGCGCCAAGCGGGCGGCGATGGAGGCCTTCATCGACCGCCTCTACGCGGGGCGGAACGTGAAGCTTCGCCCCACCACCGACGCGGAGCTCACCGCCATCGCACTGGTGGAGATGGAGATCGAGGAGGCCTCGGCGAAGGTGAAGGACACGGGACCCACCGACCTGCCCGCCGACGAGGGCTGGAGCGCCTGGTCCGGCGTCTTCCCGGTCGAAACGCGGATCGGTCCCGCCCTGGCGCAGCCGGGCTCGGCGCCGCGCGAGCCGGACCTCGCCCCATATGCGGTCGGCGCGCGCTTGGACAAGGCGCTCACCGAGGCTACTGCGGCTTGCCGGTCTCCACGTAGCGCTTCAGGCGCGTAAAGCCTTCGCCCATCACCTTGTCGACGTTCGGCGCGAGCGTGGTGACGAAGTCGCGGGCGCCGCCGACGTGATAGGTCATCAGCAGTTCGGTGCCGCCGTCCTTCGGCTTCAGGTGGAAGGTCCAAGCGGCGGAGACGCCCTCGTCCTGCAGCGGCCCCAGGGCCGCGTTCACCCGCAGCATCTGGTTGGGGATGACGAGATCGACCACGCCGTGCCGAACCCCGCCGCCGCCCGGCAGCGCCTCGCAGTAACAGGCGTTCGCGATGAGCGGCATCGAGAGGTTCGCGGCCTTGCCGGAATAGGTGTGGGCGTCGCTCCACCAGCGGCCGATCTCGCCCAGGGCCTTGAACACGGCCTCCGGCGACGCGGCGACTTGCGCGGTGTGCCGCAGCCGGAACCCGTAGGCGCCCTTGTCGACGACTTCGGCGCGGGCGGCGCCGGCGCCGAACAGCATCGGCGCCAGAACCAGCGCGCCGGCCAGGATGGCGGTTTTCATGGGTCTCCCCCCTCAAGCCGGCTCGAAGCTTAGGGGCGCTCCCCAGAAGGTCTCAACCAGCTTGTTCTGCTCGCCCGCCGCGCCTGTCGTCAGGAATCGACGCTGGCCGCGCCCCCCCGCGCGGAACTCCGGATGCCGCTCCATGTAGCGGGCGAGCGCATCGGCTGTGGCCTCGGGCTGGCGGATCAGCGGCGTGCCGGGCGGCAGGGCGGCTTGGAACAGGTCTGCGGTGATCTCGTAGTGGGTGCAGCCCAGGATCGCCCGGTCCGGCGCACGGCCGATCCGGGTGGTGAGAGCCTTCACATGGCCTTGGATCACGGCCGAAAGTTCCTCGCGCGAGGCGCCGGACTCGATCATCCGCGCGAGTTCCGGGCAGGGCTCGGAGAAAACCGCCACGTCCTGGCGGCGCTTGTCGATCTCGATCTCATAGACACGGCTGTTGGTCGTGGCCGGTGTCGAGAAGATGCCCAGCACGTCGAGCTTCTCGATCTTCTCGCCGCGCCGCTCGGCCTCGTGCTCCCACGGCAGCCCTGTCGCCGCCTCGATGGTCGGGACCACGATGCCCAGCACGTTCACCGGGCGCCCCAGCTCGCGCCGGTAACCCGGCAGCCACGTCTGCTGCAGCCGGCGCAGGGCCACGCTGGCGGCCGTGTTGCACGCCAGGACCACCAGATCGCAGCCTTCCTGGAAAAGCCGCTCGCACCCGGCGCGGGTCAGCGCAACGATCTCCTCGCCCGGCCGGCCGCCGTACGGCGCGTTCGCCTGGTCGGCGAGATAGACGAAGTCGGCGTCGGGGAAGCGGTCCACGAGCCTGTGGTGGACGGTCAGACCGCCTACGCCGGAGTCGAATACGCCGATGGCCATGCCTGCCGGCTTAGCGGGCCTCGGGCGGCGTGGGAAGCGGCTGAAACGGAGACCAGCGTCACATTAACGGCGTGTCATGTGACGTTCAGGGGCAATGACCCTTAAGGTCGCGCGCAAATCGTCCCGTCGGGAGTTCCCATGCGTCGCCGCACCTTCCTCGCCGCCTCGTCCGCCCTGGCGGCGACCACCGCCGTGCCGCTCCACGCGCTCGCCCAGGCCGCAAATCCCGTCACCGCGCCCTGGACAGGCCCGTTCGGCGGCGTGCCCGCCTTCGACAAGGTCCGCGTCGAGCATTTCAAGCCGGCTCTGGAGGCCGGCATGGCCGAGGAGTGGGCGGAGATCGAAGCGATCGCCAACAATCCGCAGCCGCCGACCTTCGCCAACACCATCGAAGCCCTGGAGCGCAGCGGCGCGACCCTCGACCGCGTCCAGACGATCTACGGCATCTGGGTCGCCACCCTGTCGACGCCGGAAGTGCGGGCGATCGACAAGGAGATGCAGCCGAAGATGGCGGCCCACAACGACCGCATCCTGCAGAACGCCAAGCTCTTCCAGCGGATCGACACCGTCTACCAGCAGCGTGGCAAGCTGAAGCTCACGCCCGAGCAGGACCGCCTCATCTGGCTGCGCTGGAACAGTTTCGTCCGCAACGGCGCCAAGCTGGACGCGGCGGCCAAGGCGCGCGTGGCGGCGATCAACTCCGAGCTGGCCGCCGCCTTCACGGCGTTCAGCCAGAACCTGCTGCACGACGAGAACGAGTACGACCTGTTCCTCAAGGAGGCCGATCTGGCCGGCCTCCCGCCCGACGTGCGCGCGGCCATGGCCGCGGCCGCCAAGGGCAAGGGCCGGGATGGCGAGTACGTGATCGTCAATACCCGCTCGTCGGTGGACCCGTTCCTCACCTATTCCGAGCGGCGCGACCTGCGCGAGAAGGTCTGGAAGACCTACTACAGCCGCGGCGACAACGGCGACGCCCACGACAACAACGCCCTGATCAAGAAGATCCTGAAGCTGCGCGCCGAGCGGGCCAAGCTGTTCGGCTATCCTACCCACGCCCACTGGCGCCTGGCGAACAACTCCATGGCCGAGACGCCCCAGGCCGGCATGGAGCTGATGGAGCGGGTCTGGCCCTTCGCCGTGGCCCGCGTGAAGGAGGAGGTGGCCGAGATGCAGGCCATCGCCGACAAGGAGGGGACGAAGATCAAGATCGCGCCCTGGGACTACCGCTTCTACGCCGAGAAGGTCCGCAAGGCCCGCTACGACCTCGATATGAACGAGGTGAAGCCGTACCTGCAGCTCGAGAAGCTGCGCGAAGGCATGTTCTGGGCCTCGGGCCAGCTCTACGGCTTCACCTTCCATCCGGTGACGAACGTCCCCGTCCAGCATCCCGGCGTCCGCGTCTGGGAGGTGAAGCGCGGCCCCGAGCACATCGGCCTCTGGTACTTCGACCCTTACGCCCGCACCGGCAAGCGCTCGGGCGCCTGGATGAACGCCTACCGCACCCAGGAGACCTTCGACGGCAAGGTCACGACCATCGTCTCCAACAACTCGAACTTCGTGAAGGGCGCGCCCGGCGAGCCGGTGCTGATCTCGTGGGACGACGCCGAGACCATGTTCCACGAGTTCGGCCACGCCCTGCACGGGCTGAACTCGGCGGTGACCTATCCGTCAGTGTCGGGCACCCGGGTGTTCCGTGACTACGTGGAGTTCCCCTCGACGGTGAACGAGTCCTGGCTGCGGACGCCCGAAGTGCTGAACCGGTTCGCCCTGCACCATCAGACCGGCAAGCCCATCCCGGCCGAGCTCGTCGCCAAGATCGAGAAGGCCTCCACCTTCCGCCAGGGCTTCGACGTCACCGAGTTCCTGGCGTCGGCGCTGATCGACATGAAGCTGCACCTGGCCGGCGACGCCGACATCGACCCCGACGCCTTCGAGCGTGAGGAGCTGAAGAAGCTGGGCATGCCGGACGAACTGGTCATGCGCCACCGCACCCCGCAGTTCGGCCACGTCTTCTCGTCCGACGGCTATTCCGCCGGCTACTACTCGTACCTGTGGGCCGAGGTGATCGCGCTGGACGCCGTGGAGGCCTTCCGCGAGGCGCCGGGCGGGCTCTACGACAAGGGCGTCGCCAAGCGGCTGCACGACCACGTCATGAGCGTCGGCAACTCGATCCACCCGCGCGAGGGCTACCGCAAGTTCCGCGGCCGCGACCCGGACGTGAAGGCCTACCTAGAGGACAAGGGGTTCCCCACGAACTGAGCCACGGTCTAGCCTCGGCCCATGTCGTGGCTGGATGGGCTCGTCTTGATCGGCGCGGCGGCGCTTGCGGGCGCCGCCTTGTTCACACGCGGCCGCGCCTTGCGGTGGGCATGGGTGGCCGTGGTCGCGCTGGCAGCGGTCCAGGTCTTCCGCGAGGCGGTCTATTGGCAGTTCACGCCAAGCTACCTGCTTCTGCTCTGGGCGGGCTGGACAGCCTGGCTGCGGCGATCGCCGTCAGGTTGGATCGAACGCGGTCTCGTCACGGTCGTCGTGCTGGCGGCGATCGCGACCTGGGCGATCCTTCCGTCGCCGGCGCTGCCCCGGCCCAGCGGTCCCTACGCCGTCGGAACCAAGATCCACCGATGGATCGACCCTGCACGCCCGGAGGAGGTGACCGACGACCCCGGCGATCGCCGGAACGTCGTCGTCCAAGCCTGGTATCCGGCGGCGTCCGCAGAGGGTGATGACCGGCTCCCCTACATCGACGGCCTGGGCGATCTGCCTGCGCAGATCACCCTGCTCCCGGGGTTCGTGTTCAGGTCGTTCGGGCGCGTGGACACCCACGCCCGCGCCGACGCTCCACTCGCCCCCGAGCGCTCACTCTGGCCGGTAGTCATCCTCTCGCCGGGATACGGCGCTCCGCGGGCCTTCTACTCGGTGCTCGCCGCCGACCTCGCGAGCCGCGGCTATGTGGTCCTGGCGCTCGACCATCCGTACGAAAGCGCCGTCGTCGAACTCGCCAACGGCGCGGTCGCCAAGCCGATCGAACGTTTCCTGCCCGACGACCCAGACCGGCTTCAGTACATGGAGGTCCGGGTCGTCACCCGCGTGGGCGACGTACGCTTCCTGATCGATCAGCTCGAGGAGGGTCGGCTG
>NZ_JAPSKZ010000062.1 GCF_031181185.1 Phenylobacterium sp.
AGATGGTCCGATTGTTCGCCCACGGCCAATGGCACGACGCCCCCGTCGTCGACGCCGACAGTCTCACCACCGTTTCCGGCCCCGCCCTCGTGGTCCGCGCCGACACCCAGATCGCCGTGCTCCCCGGCTGGCGGGCCACGCGCGAGGCCGACGGCCTCATCCGCCTCGCCAGAACCGGCGCCGAGGCCCGCACGGCCATCGCCCTCGACAGGCCCGACCCGGTCACCCTCGAGCTCTTCAACCGCCGGTTCATGGGCGTGGCCGAGGCCATGGGCGCGGCGCTCGAGCGCACCGCCCACTCGGTGAACATCAAGGAGCGGCTCGACTTCTCCTGCGCCCTCTTCGACACCGACGGCGGTCTGGTCGCCAACGCGCCCCACATGCCCGTCCACCTGGGCTCGATGGGCGCCTCGGTCCGCGCCGTCCGCGACCGCCACGCGAACCTGAAACCCGGAGAGGCCTTCGCGCTCAACAATCCCTACGCCGGCGGCACCCACCTGCCCGACATCACCGTCGTCATGCCCGTCTTCATGGACGCGGCCGATGCGCAGCCGGCCTTCTACGTCGCCGCGCGCGGCCACCACGCCGACGTGGGCGGCGTCCAGCCCGGCTCCATGCCGCCCTTCTCCAGCACCATCGACGAGGAAGGCGTCCTCCTCGACGCCCTGCCGATCATGCGCGAAGGCCGCTTCCTCGACGCCGAGGTGCGCCAGGCGCTCGCCGCCGGCCGCTTCCCGGCCCGCGCGCCGGACCGAAACCTCGCCGATCTGAAGGCCCAGGTCGCCGCCTGCCAGGCGGGCGCCGCGGCCGTGGCCGGCATGATCCGCAGCTTCGGCGCGGAGGCCGTCGCCCGCTACATGGGCTTCGTCCAGGAGAACGCCGCCGAAGCCGTGCGCCGCGCCATCGGCCGCCTGTCCGACGGCGACGCCCGCGTCCCAATGGACGGCGGCGGCGAGATCGTGGTCCGCACCACCGTGGACGCGCAGGCCCGCACCGCCTCGCTCGACTTCACCGCCAGCGCCGACCAGCTGCCGTCCAACTTCAACGCCCCTTCGGCGATCGTCGACGCCGCGGCCCTCTACGTCTTCCGCACCCTTGTCGACGACGACATCCCGCTGAACGCCGGCTGCCTGAAGCCGCTCGAGATCCGCACCCGCGAAGGCTCGATGCTGGACCCGAAGCCGCCCGCCGCCGTCGTCGCCGGCAACGTCGAGACCAGCCAGCACGTCGTGGATGGGCTCTATTCCGCGCTCGGCGTCATGGCTAACGCCCAGGGCTCGATGAACAACTTCACCTTCGGCGACGAGACCCGGCAGTACTACGAGACCATCTGCGGCGGGGCGGGCGCCACGGCCGACGCGGACGGCGCCAGCGCCGTCCACACCCACATGACCAACTCGCGCCTCACCGATCCCGAGATCCTGGAGCGCCGCTTCCCCGTCCGGGTGGAGACCTTTGGCGTGCGCCACGGCTCGGGCGGCGCGGGCGCGAGGCGCGGCGGCGACGGCGCGGTCCGCCGCATCCGCTTCCTCGCCCCGATGGAGGCGGCCCTGCTCTCCTCCCGCCGCGAGCACCCGCCCCAGGGCCTGGCCGGCGGTGGGCCGGGCCTGCCGGGCCGGCAACGTTTGATCCAGGCCTCGGGCGAGGTTACTGAACTTCCAGGCTGCTTCTCCGTTACGGTGAAGCTTGGCGATACGATCGAGATCCAGACCCCGGGGGGCGGCGGATATGGCTCCGTCATCTGAACAGGTCCGCTAGATCGGCGCGAAGCTGCCAGAATTCGTGATCACAAGGTTGCTTATGACCCCGCTTGCCATCGCCCTCGCGCTCTTCGTCCAGGACGCCCCCGCCGCCGCGCCGGCCGCACAGCCCGCCGCGGCCCCGGCCGCTGAGGAGCGCTGGCCCACGGGCGCCCCGCGCGAGGACTACCAGTTCGTGGCCTGGTGCTACGGCGCGCTGCGCGGCTACCTCGACATGCATGACGAGGTGATCCCCGAGGTCACCCGCATCGAGAAGCAGTTCCGCAAGCCCGGCACGCGCCTCGAGGACGACATGAAAGTTTACGCCGACATGCAGAAGGACGGCCGCGAGAAGCTGAAGCTGTTCCAGTCGGCTCTGACCGCCGCCGAGAAGGCCTCGACCCGTCCGATCAACACCGTCGGAGCCGAGGCCGTGAAGAAGGGCCGCTCGGTCTGGACGGCCGGCCCCGACGTCACCAAGGCCCGCAAGGCCCAGGAGTGGATGAGCTGGGCGCTTCCCGCCCGCTGCGAGACCACCGCCGCGAACCTGGAACAGCGCTCGAAGCTGGCCGCCGCCACCCTGCGCGGCAGCGAACCCGAGCCGGCCCCGGCCACGGAAGCCGCGCCGGCCGAACAGCCCGCGCCCGCCGCCGAGACCCCGCCGGCCTCCTAAGCGGTCAGCGCGCGCCCGCCCGCGCAGGCCTCGTATTCGACCACGTCGTGGGCGCAGATCATGCGGACGCCCGCGGCGCGGTCCAGCGACAGCGCCCGCAGCCGGTCCTGGTTGGCCAGTCGGGATGCCCGGTCCACCTCCATCATCGTCTGATAGGCCCGCAGCCCCGGCGTGCAGCGGCGGTCGGGCCGGCGCACCTCGTCGCGGTAGAAGTAGGCGTCTCCCGCGTGCAGCAGCCAGCCCTCGGGGGTGTCGATCGCCACGCCCGCATGGCCCCAGGTGTGTCCCTTGAGCGGGATCAGCAGGATCTCCGGCGGCAGCCCGTCGAGCTGGCGGACCGCCTCGAAACCGAACCAGCCGTCGCCTTGCGGATCGTAGGTCCGCCACGCACGCACCTCGTCCACCTGCATCGGCCGGTACCGGTTCTTCATGATGAAGCCCTGGCGCTTGGTCCGGTAGGTCTCGAGTTCGGCGCGGGTCAGGTGGACCGTCGCGTTCGGGAAGTCCTCCAGCCCGCCGGCGTGGTCGAAGTCCAGGTGCGTGATGACGATGTGGCGGACGTCGTCCGGCGAGAACCCCAGCCTTTCGATCTGCCGGACCGCCGTCTCCTCTTCGCGCAGGCGGATGTTCAGCATGGCCGCGAACGGCCGGCTCAGCCGCGGGAACGGCTCGCGCACGTCCCGCAACCCATAGCCGGTGTCCACCAGCACGAGGCCGGCGTCCGTCTCCACCAGCAGGCAGTGGCAGATCAGGTGTCCCAGGGCTCCCTTGCTGCGGCCGTCGAAGATGGCGCCGCCGAGCGGACAGTCGGTGCCGCAGTTGAGGTGGTGGATCCGCATGGGTCCCTCCGCGTCCGCGGGCTCAACCGCAGGCCGCGCCCGCCGTTCCGGGCGGGATCATTTGTTAGCAATCGGCGGCTAAGCCGCGGCCATGCTCGCCGCCTGGATCGCGCTCCTAAGCCTGTTCACCTTCTATGCCTTCGCCCGCGACAAGCGCGCCGCCGTCGAGGGCGAACGCCGCACGCCTGAAGCCACCCTGCTCATGCTGGCTGCGGCGGGCGGCGCGCCGGGGGCGCTCGCCGCCCAGCAGCTCTTTCGCCACAAGACCCGCAAGGAGCCGTTCCGCAGCCTGCTCTGGTCGATCGCCGCCGCCCAGGCCGCCTGCGGTCTCTGGATCTACCTGGCCAGGTAGCGCGCCAGCCGCTCCAGGCCGGCCGCGTTCTTCTCCGGCGCCGCGGCGAAGCACCAGCGCAGCCAGCCCTCGCCCTCGGCGCCGAACGCTGCGCCTGGCGCGAGGCCCAGGCCCACCTTTTCGATCATGTCCTTGGCAAGGGCGACGGAGTCCGTGCAGCCCGCCAGGCGGAAGAAGGCGTACATGCCGCCATCCGGCTCAGGCGCCTCGATCCCCGGCAACGCCCGCAGTCCGCCCAGCACCTGGTCGCGCGCGGCCAGCAGCTCGGCCCGCAGCGCCTCGACGTGCGCTTCGCCCTCACGCAGGGCCGTCGCCGCCGCGGTCTGCAGGAAGTCCGGCGCGCACGAGGTGTTGTATTCCAGGAGCACCCCCAGCCGATCGGTCAGGGTCGGCGGAACCACCATCCAGCCCAGCCGCCAGCCGGTCATCCGCCAGGCCTTGGAGAAGCTGTTGACCCCGATCAGCCGGTCTTCGGGCTCAGCCAGCGGCAGGAACGACGGCGCCGAGCGTCCCCCTCCGAAGCTCAGCCGTTCATAGACGTCGTCGCAGATCAGCCAGATCCCCAGCCTGCGGCATCGCTCCAGGATCGCCGCCCGGTCCTCCGCCGCCAGGGTCCAGCCGGTCGGATTGTTCGGCGAATTCAGGATCAGCGCCCGCGTGTCCGGCGTCAGCGCCTCCATGAGCCGGTCCAGGTCCAGCCGCCACCGCCCCTGGGCGGCTTCCAGGGGCACGATCTCCACGTGGCCCGAGAGGATGCGCGGGATCTCCGGCACGTTCGGCCAGACGGGACCTACGACCACCACGCGGTCGCCCGGCGAGACCACCAGCTGCGCCGCCAGCATGATGGCGCTGACGCCCGAGCTCGTGACTGCGATCCGCTCCGTTCCGAAGGGCCGTGCGTGCAGGTCCTGCAGATAGTCCGCGAGCGCGCCGCGCAGCTCGGCGGTGCCCAGGTTGTGCGTGTAGTAGGTGCGCCCTTCGCCGAGCGCCTTGGCCGCCGCGTCGCGGATGAAGGCCGGAGTCGGCTGGTCGGATTCCCCGAACCAGAACGGCAGCACGCCCTCGCGGCCGAAGCCGGCGTTGGCCACCTCGCGGATCTTCGAGCTGCGGAGCGCCACGACCTCCGGGCGCGCGGTCGCGTCCACGGCTAGGCGTCCGCAGGTTCGGGCGGGTTGGGCTCGTCGCGGGCCAGGATGGCCGTCACCGCCATGTCGCCGGTGACATTGCCGAGGGTCCGGAAGATGTCGGGCACGACCTCGACCGCCAGCAGGATCGGCAGGAGTTCGATGGGCAGGCCCAGCGCCAGGCAGATCGGCGCCACGCTGATGATGAACGACACCTGCCCCGGGAGCCCCACCGAGCCCACGCTGACCGCCAGCGCCACCAGCACCGCGCCGGCGAACTGCAGCGGCGTTGGGTCGATGCCGTAGATGTGGGCCACGAAGATCGCCACGGCCAGGTTCACCACCGGGCTCGTGAAGCGGAACACCGCCACCGCCAGCGGCAGCACCAGGCCGGCGATCCGCTGCGGCACGCCCAGGTCGTCCCGGGTCCGCTCGATCATCGCCGGCAGGCAGGCCAGCGACGACTGGGTGGCGAAGGCGGCCGCCAGCACCGGCGCCGTCGCCCGCGCCCAGCGGCCCAGAGGCACCCGGCCCACGAACACCGCCAGGAAGTAGCCGATGATGGTGATGCCCAGGCCGGCCGCCGAGGCCACCGCCACATAGTGCCCGAGCACGCCCGCCGCCCCGACGCCGGCCCGCAAGCCCACGCCCAGACCCAGGCAGAATACGCCCACCGGGCCCGCCCACAGCACCCAGCGGACGATGACGATCATCGCCTCGCCGATCGCCTGGAAGACGTCGATCACCGTCCGTCCGCGCTCGGCCGGCAGCTTGGTCAGGGCGAAGCCGGTGAAGATCGCGAACACGACCAGCGGCAGCACCGCGTCCTCGGCCGCCGCCTTCACCGGGTTCGACGGCGCGAGGCCCTTGATCCAGGCGGCGAAGTCCGGCGTCACCGCCTCTGGGCCCGTCGGCGGCGCGCCGGCCCGCAGCGCCATCGCGCCTTCTGCCGAGACCGGCCACAGGGCGAGCAAGCCGTGGGTGAAGGCCAGGCTGAACGCGCACGCCAGCAGCAGGAGGCCGAAGAACCAGCCGATCGCCCGCGCCGCCAGCCGTCCGGTCGCCGCGGCGTCCGAGACCTGGGCGATGCCCGTCACCAGGATGGCGAAGATCAGCGGCACGACCGTCATGCGCAGGGCGTTGAGCCACAGTCCGCCAACGGCCTCGACGGCCTCGATCACCCGGGCCACGGTCGCGTCGCCGCTGGCTGCGCCGAGCGCGCCGACGCCCAGGCCGAGGAGAAGGCCCAGCAGGACCCTTACGCTCAGGGACTTCAGAAGCCGCAACCCCAACCCTCCAGAAGGTCGGGCGATCTGGCCCACAACCGGCTCAGCCTGCAAGCGCCATCAGTCCTCGAGGACCTGGCGCGTGCTCTCCTGGATGGCGGCGTAGCACTCGCAGGCGCAGGCCTCGAGCGCGGGGCGGTCCTTGATGCGGATGCGTCCGCGGGAATAGCGGATCACGTCCCGCTCCTGCAGGTGCCCGGCGATTCCGGTCACCGTCGTCCGCTGGACGCCCAGCATGGTCGACAGGTGCTCCTGGGTCAGCGGCACCACCTCGGAGTCCAGCCGGTCCTGGGTCATCAGCAGCCACCGGCACAGCCGCTTCTCGGCGGGGTGCAGGGCGTTGCACGCCGCCGCCCGCGCCGCCTGCAAGGTCGTCGCCTGGGCGTGCCGCACCAGGGTCCGCGTGAGCGAAGGACTGTTCGCCGCCGCCTGCTGCAGCACCGGCGTCGGCACTCGCCAGGCGTCGCCCGCCACCTGCACCAGCATCCGCTCGTGGGCGAACCGCGAGCCCAGGGCGTGCAGCAGCCCGTAACCGCTCTCGCGCCCGATGGTGCGGCTCTCGATCTGCGCGCCGTCCAGCATCACGACCACCACTGACAGGATGCTGTCGATCGGCAGGTACACGTGCTCCACCGGCTGCCCCACTTCGTTCAGCACGCGGTCGCGCTCCATGCTGAGCCGCTCGAGCGAAGGCTCGAGGGCCGCCATGTCCCGGGCGTCCAGGCTGTCGAGGAAGTGGTTTGTGTAGGTCACCCGACGCAAAACGCGCCCAGGCTTGGCCGGTTCAAGGCACTGTCACGTCGGGAACATCCGCCGCTTCGCATGGTTGACGAGCCCACGGACCCAGAGCCATGAACTCATTGGACAAAGCCTTCGACGAGCCGATGAACGTGCACGCCATCGACGGCGAGGTGGTCGTGCTCGGGCCCGATTCCGTGGGCGTCGCCCTGACGCCCGACGCCGCCGAGGAGTCCGCCCGCCGGCTGACCCAGGCCGCGCGCGAGGCCCGGACCCAGGAGCCCTCGGACTAGGGCCGGCGCTCGTAGCGCATGCACAGCGCGGCCGACTGGCCGGCGTCGGCCTCGCGCAGGCGGCCGGCCACATCGCTCAGCGCCGCCTCCTGCGCGGCGAAGCGGGCAAGCTCCTCGCCCTCGCGCGAGACGATCCATTCGCCGCCGGTTTCGACCACTTCGAACTTCATGCGCCCGGCATACGCCTTGTGGTTAAGCTGGACAACTGGACGGAGAGTCGCAGGCGCCATCTAGCGTGTTACGCGAGTCGGGACCTCGACGTCGCAGATGGTGAACGCCGCGCCTTTCTCCCGCTTCAGCGCCGCGAGCCGCGCCTGGAAGGCCGCCCCGCGCGGGTCCATCACCTCCAGCTTCGGGCGCTCGGCCGCCGGCAGGTCGGCCAGCACGCGCGCCTTCAGCATCAGGTCGGGGACCTTCGGCGGCTCGCCCGCGGCCAGCGCCAACACCGCGTCCTGCCCCGCCACCACGCGGCCCCAGACCGTGTATTCGTGGTCCAGTCGCCTCGCCGGCCGCTGCGCTCCACCGCCACCACCGCCCGGTCCGCCGCCACCCGGAACTGGAACTCGGGCGGCAGGTCCGGATGCCCCGAGGTCCCGCCGTCGCGGTTGTTCGGATTGCCGGTCTGGGCCACGAAGCCGTCGATCACCCGGTGGAACTGCAGCCCGTCGTAGGTCCCCTCCCGCGCCAGCCGCTTGATCCGCTCGACCGCCTTGGGCGCCATGTCCGGCGCCATCTCGACGATCACCCGGCCCTTGCTGGTCTCGATCAGCAGCGTGTTCTCCGCCTCCAGCGGCCGCCAGTCCGATACGGCCGCCGCGGCCGCCAGAATCCCGAGCATCGAAGAACTCCCCGTCGTCCCCGCCCGCAGCCTAGGGCTGCTGACACTCTCCTGTCAGCAGCCCTGTGCGATAGAGTGGCGAAGAGCCCCCGGAAGACCTACGTTCCGCCCATGCCCAAAGCCGCCCGAAGCCCCGCCGGAGCTGGCGTCGCCGACATGACCGCGACGTTCGACTACGACGAGAACACCATGCCGCTGCTGTGGAAGCCGCACCGTCCGGAGCGGCCGCAGAAGAGCGAGGGCGGCCGCCGGTTCAAGCTGGTCTCCGACTACGAGCCCGCCGGCGACCAGCCGACCGCCATCCGCGATCTCGTCGCCGGCCTCGAAGGCCGCGAGCACGACCAGGTGCTGCTGGGCGTCACCGGCTCGGGCAAGACCTTCACCATGGCCAAGGTCATCGAGGAGACCCAGCGCCCGGCGCTGATCCTCGCGCCCAACAAGACGCTCGCCGCCCAGCTCTATTCCGAGTTCAAGAGCTTCTTCCCCGAGAACGCGGTCGAGTTCTTCGTCTCGTACTACGACTACTACCAGCCCGAGGCCTACGTGCCCCGGACCGACACCTACATCGAGAAGGACTCCTCGATTAACGAGCAGATCGACCGGATGCGCCACTCGGCCACCCGCGCGATCCTCGAGCGCGACGACGTCATCGTCGTGGCCTCGGTCAGCTGCATCTACGGCATCGGCTCGGTCGAGACCTACTCGGCCATGACCTTCCAGCTGCGGCCCGGCGACCGCATCGACGAGAAGAAGCTGCTCGGCGACCTCGTGGCCCTGCAGTACAAGCGCAACGACCAGGCCTTCGAGCGCGGCACGTTCCGCCGGCGCGGCGACACCATCGAGATCTTCCCCGCCCACTACGAGGACCGCGCCTGGCGCATCAGCCTGTTCGGCGACGAGATCGAGGCCATCGTCGAGTTCGACCCGCTCACCGGCAAGAAGACCGCCGAGCTGGAAGGCGTGAAGATCTACGCCAACAGCCACTACGTCACGCCGCGCCCGACGCTCCGCCAGGCCATCAACCAGATCAAGGTCGAGCTGAAGGAGCGGCTCGAGTGGCTCACCGCCAACGGCAAGCTGCTGGAAGCCCAGCGCCTGGAACAGCGCACCACCTTCGACATCGAGATGATCGAGGCCACCGGCTCCTGCGCCGGCATCGAGAACTACAGCCGCTATCTCACCGGCCGCCGCCCGGGCGAGCCGCCGCCCACGTTCTTCGAATACATCCCCGACAACGCCCTGCTCTTCGTCGACGAGAGCCACCAGACCGTGCCCCAGATCGGCGGCATGTACCGGGGCGACTACCGCCGGAAGTTCACCCTGGCCGAATACGGCTTCCGCCTGCCCAGCTGCATCGACAACCGCCCGCTGAAGTTCGAGGAGTGGGACGCCATGCGCCCCGACACGGTCCACGTGTCGGCCACGCCCGGCCCGTGGGAGATGGAGCGCGCCGGCGGCGTCTTCGCCGAACAGGTCATCCGCCCCACCGGCCTGATCGACCCGCCGGTCGAGGTCCGCCCGGTCTCCAAGGACGGCTTCAGCCAGGTGGACGACGTGATCGCCGAGGTCCGCGACACGGCCGCCCGCGGCTACCGAAGCCTGATCACCGTCCTCACCAAGAAGATGGCCGAGGACCTCACCGAATACATGCACGAGCAGGGCCTGCGGGTCCGCTACATGCACTCCGACGTCGACACTCTCGAACGCATCGAGATCATCCGCGACCTGCGCCTGGGCGCCTTCGACATCCTGGTCGGCATCAACCTGCTGCGCGAAGGCCTCGACATCCCCGAGTGCGGCTTCGTGGGCATCCTCGACGCCGACAAGGAGGGCTTCCTCCGCTCGGAGACCTCGCTCATCCAGACCATCGGCCGCGCCGCCCGGAACGTGGACGGCCGCGTCGTGCTCTACGCCGACACCATCACCGGCTCGATGGAACGGGCCATGGCCGAGACCAGGCGCCGTCGCGAGAAGCAGATGGCCTACAACCTCGAGCACGGCATCACGCCCGAGAGCGTGAAGAGCCAGATCAAGGACATCCTCGCCAGCCCCTACGAGAAGGATCGCGTCACCGTCCCGGTCGGCATCGCCGAGGACGGCAAGCCCTTCATGGGCGACAACTTCAAGACCACGCTGCGCGACCTCGAGAACCGCATGCGCGAGGCCGCCTCCAACCTCGAGTTCGAGGAAGCCGCCCGCCTGCGCGACGAGATCAAGCGCCTGAAGCTCCTCGACCTGGAGTTCGCCGCCGACGCCCTGGCCGGCGAAGGCGAGACCGGCGACAAGGCCGCCGTCAAACGCGTCCGCGCCGAAGCCCGCGCCGAGAAGCAGGAACAGTTCCGCAAAGGCCGCGGCCGCCGCTGACGCCCCTTCTCCCCTTGCGGGAGAAGGTGTCAGGCGGAGCCTGACGGATGAGGGGTCTCGCGGCGCCGGCCGCCTTCGTGCACCCGCCAGAAGGCCAGCCCGCCCACCAGCCCAAGCGCGGCGAAGACGATCACCGTCAACGCTCCCGCCAGCGCGTCGCCGCCATATGCCGCAGATGTCTGGGCGCCCAAGATCCCGGACGCGCTGCCGACCAGCGCGCCCGCCAAACCCGAGCCCCAGGCCCGCACGCGAAGCCACGGCCGCAGCAGGATGTACAGCGGCACGCCTAGCGCGAGCATCGGCAGATATCCGAATAGCGCCGCCGCGATCGCACCCATCGCGGCTCCTCCGGCCGCTGCAGCAAGGCCGTCGCGCAGGCCAAACAGGAACAGCGCGCTCATGGCCAGCAGCGTCGGCGCCGCTGCCGCCGCGAGGAACGCCAGCGCCACCCGTCCGCTCGAAGGCCGGTCCGCCGCCTTTATCATCGCCCTCACCCTGCATCCGCCAGGATGCAGCTAGCCCTAAGTCCATGGCGGCCCACAAGCTTCGCCCGCAGGACGGGTCAAGGCCGAGCGCAGCTCGCGCCTTGAGGCGACCGAAGGGCGGAGCAAGGCTGGGCGGCTGGACTCTAGCGCGCCGCCGGCTCGTCAGCCGCGCGCGTCCCCGCCGCACCCCTCCGGCGCCACGGCGTAGGCCGCCCCTCGCCGCCAGAGCGCGATCCGCTCGCCCGGTCTGCAAACCACGCCGGCTGGAAGCTCCACCACCGCGACGCCCTCGTCCGTTCGGACATGCGCGACGATCCCGCTGCGGGCTTTGCGCACGTGCGCTTCCACGGCCAGGACCGTTCCAACAAACCGCTCCGGCGCCCCACCCCGAGGCATGAGCTGCAAGGCGAGAACGGCGACCATGAACGCCACTCCGATCAGGGCGGCGAGCGCCAGACCCAGTCCGCCCCCAGTCGGCCTCGGGCCGAGCCGCCAGCCCCCCGAGCTATTCCGTTTCGCCACAGTCCCTCACCCCGCATCCGTCAGGATGCAGCTAGCCCGAAGTCCATGGCGGCCCACAAGCTTCGCCCGCAGGCCGGGTCAAGGCCGAGCGCAGCTCGCGCCTTGAGGCGACCGAAGGGCGGAGCAAGGCTGGGCGCGACGACTTGACCCCACCAGAAGCTGCGCCATTGCCGCCCGCAACTTTTACGGGCTTACTCCGGTGGCCAGGGGAAGGGGCGATGGGGGGTCCATCGAAGCTGCCTCTCCAAGGCGAGGGAGGCTACCTTGAATCTACTGCGTATTGCTGCCGTCACGGCGGCGGCCATGAGCCTGGGTGCGTGTGCGACCGTCACGCGCGGGAGCAGCACCGCCTGGGAGATCAACAGTGATCCTCAGGGGGCGAAGGTCGAAACCTCGAACGGGCACCAGTGTCCCGCCACGCCTTGTTCGATCAAGATGAAGCGGAAATCCGAGTTCACGGCCACGGTCACCAAGCCCGGCTACAAGCCCGCGACCGTGACCGTCACGAACAAGGTCGCAGGCGCCGGCGGCGCCGCCATGGCCGGCAATGTCCTCGTGGGCGGCATCATCGGCGGTGGAGTCGATATCGCGACCGGCGCCATGCTGGATCTGACTCCCAACCCCGCGATGGTGAAGCTGGAGAAGGCGGAATAGCGGGACCAATCGAGCGAGCTTCGAGGCTCGCTCGACCTCTCAACGGCGCTGATCGCCGGCACGGCCACGTCGCCGCTGGCGGCGACCGTTGCACGACCATAGCCAAAGCCTGGTGGGCGGATGGAGCTGTGCTCGGTAGAGGAGCGGCCCAAACACAGAGCTGCCGAAGTTGGAGCAGAGTGCTGACTGACTGGTCGCTCCCGGATGGTCCTCGGCGCGACTCGGCATTGGTAAGCACTAAAGGGCCGCTAGATCAGCAGCATGGATTTCTGTGGAAGAGTTAGACTACCCATTGCGGAAATATTTGACGGCAGACAGCCTCAACGCACAACTACAGGGAGGCAGCAATGCAGTTTCAGCTCGGCGATGTGGTGCAGCTGAAGTCCAGCGGCCCGCTCATGACCGTTACCTACGCGTCCGGCAGTTCAGTTACTTGCACCTGGTTCAACCGGGAGGGCGGCACGTTCGAAGTTAAGTGGGCTGACTTTCCCGTAGCCGCGCTCCAAGCTGCGAGAGCCTAGCGCCGCAGAGCACAGAATGCATGCAGTTCGGGGGGGCGAGATGTTAGATTTGAAGGCCGTAAAGAACTTCGGAGCCGTCGACGCAGACGTCGACCCGCTCTTGGACCAAGCGTTCGAAACGCATGCTGCCTATATCAGCGCCAAAGATCACGAGCGCTACGTAATCATAGGTCGAAAAGGCAGCGGCAAGACGGCGATCTACAGGCAGATCGTAGGATTGCTGTCCCATGATGTCCTTCCCCACGGCCACGGCTTCGCTGAGTATCCGTGGCACCATCATGCCAAGCAGATCGAAGCGGGAGTTCCGAAGGAGCAGTGCTACCTTCATAGTTGGGAGTACCTGATAAATATCACACTCTCCAAGATCCTACTCACAAAAGATCAATCACAGCCCTGGAGCGACATAGCCGTTGAAAGCATGGCTCGGCTTGAGAGTTTCGTCTGCGATACCTATGGCTCGGTGAACCCCGACCTAAGCCGCGTCTTCTCTCCTGCGACCCGAATTAAGATGAGGGGTGAGTTCGGAATCGACTGGAAGGTAGTTAAGGCGAGCGTTTCTGGGGAAGAGATGCCAATCGAACATCTTCCCATAGTCATTCAGGACGTGAATCGTGTACTTTCTGAGGCCACTATATCGTGCCTGAACCCAGAGCTTGACTATTATATCTGCTTCGATGAGCTCGATCTCGGAATGAGCTTGGAAGCGGAAGATTATCGGCTTCGACTCATCGGACTCCTCCTTGCCGCACGAAAGATAAACAATAAATCTCGTGAATGTGGGCGTCGCTTGAGCGTCATCATATTTCTACGAGATGATGTTTATAGAGACCTTCATTTCGAAGATAAGAACAAGCTCACCGAAACTGCGGTGAGTTATATCGAATGGGATAATGAGAAGGGGGGGCCATCCCTGAAAGCCCTGATGGAGAAGCGCTTCCATAGCGTACTCAACATCCCGGAGGCCGGCGCATGGGCAACTGTGTTCGACGAGACACAACAGATGACCAGCCGGCAATCAAAGTACGACCACATTGTGGACAGGACGTTTTTACGTCCACGCGATATCATTAAGTTCTCAAACGAGATTCTTCAGGCACACAAAGTCAATGGATCGTCAGACAATCACAAGTTTATCAATAAAGATATTATCGACGCTAGGCAGAAATACTCTGAATATCTGCTCGACGAGCTCGATGACGAGATAAAAAAGAAATATCCCGACTACAAACTTTATCTTGAGATTCTCAAGACGATTGGAAGCCTACAGTTCGAACTCCGTGACGCGGAGTCGGCATGTGAGGCACGTCGCGAAATGCTCCCCCCAGGGATGACGGCGACCGAAATGCTGTCCCACCTCTTCGAATACTCGGTGGTTGGATACTATCGGCCTGGGGGTGGAGGTTTCGGCGGAGCGGAATACGTCTGGAAGTACAAAGAGAGGCGCTCTCTCTTCAACGAGAATGCCACAAGCTATCGCGTGCATCCCGGCTTCATGGAGGTGCTTGGTGTGAAGAAATTTAGCCGGTCGTCGTGAGGGGTTTTCAGCCTGTGAGCTGCCCCACCCCCACCGCCCCCGGCGGGTCCGCCACCAGCGTCCCGCCCGGCGGTCCCTTGAGCAGCCCCGCGTAGTCCGCCCCGCACGTCAGCCAGGTCATCGCGCCTTCGCGGTCCAGGAACACCGGCTGGCGGTTGTGGAAGGCGTGCATGTCGTCGCCTTCCGCCGTCGCCTGCATCACCATCGTGTAGCTGACGGTCTCCTCGCCCTCCCACGTGTGGCTCGCCCATAGCCCGGCCAGGAAATGCGGCGCCCCGTCGGCGCGGGTGATCAGGTGCTTGGTCTTCGACCCCTGCGGCCCGGTCCATTCGCAGATCGCGCTCGCCGGGATGATGCAGCGCCGCTGCTTCACGCAATCGCGAAACGACGGCTTGGCCGCCATGTCCTCGGACCGGCAGTTGTTGGTCGGGAACTTCCAGGCCTTGGCCGGCCCCTTGTGGAAGAACGGCACGATCCCCCAGCGGCCGACCACCGGCTCAAGACCCTGCGCCGGATCGCCGGGGTCGAGCGGCCGGGCGAACAGGCCCTGGTACTTGGGATAGACCACCTTCGCCCACGGCTGGTTCGACAGGGTGTCGGGACCGGCCGACAGCTTCAGCTCCAGCCCCAGGAACCGCTCGAACGCCGCCGCCAGGTCGGTGAGCGCCGGGTCCAGGGTGTAGAGGTTGCACATGGGCGGAAGCTTCCGCCCGGGGTCCGCGTCCGGTCAAACAACCCTGAGGCGCACCGCCTCGCGCGCGCCGCAGCCCGCGCACTTCAGGCGCCGGCGCACATCGGCGGGGGTGGAGTCCGGCCCGAGCCTGCGCATCGCCTCGTCCCGCGGCCAGGTCGCCCGCCGCCCGCACCGGGCGCACTCCAGGCCCAGCCCCTGATGCGGCAGGAGCGTGCGGGCCAGCGTCTGGAACATCTGGGCCATGCCGCTACCGCAGCCAAAGCTCGCCGGTGGCGAAGTCGTAGTCGTAGGTGGTCCCGCCGCACCACCAGGTGGCCTGGGCCTTCACCTTCGTCTCGCGCCGCAGCTGGGCGCAGGTGGTGCAGCGGAACCGCATGGCTGCGACCGGCTGGTCGCCCCGCCCCGCCGCCACGAGGGCATTGGGGTCCGCCTCGCGCATCAGCCGGCAGGCGTCGCAATAGAGCGCGAGGCTCGCCTTCAGCTCGATCAGCCGGCGCGGCGTCAGAGGGGTGGATCTAACCTGCATGGCGCTTGTTCCTGCACGAACATAACAGGAACGATCAAGCGCCCGCGACCAATCCCGGGTTGCGAATCCACAGTTCGGCGGCCCCGAGACCTTCCACCCCGAAAGGACACCACTGCCAAGGTGTTAACTACACACCGTGGCCGCAAATCCCCACCTATCCCCTGAACAGCCTTAACTGGCGCCGTTCATGCCCGAGACAGGGAACCTGTGCTGTCTCAAGGCGTAACTTGGGACAGCGAGGCTCGGAAGGCCTTCCGCAGCGGACCATGGTGGGACGCGGGTCTTCCAGGATCTCGGGTTGGGGATTTGAGGTATTTGAGAATGTCACCGTCTCTCAGTGTGGTCGCCGACAACGACCTGAAAAACAGTAGCAGTCTCGCCGCCGCGAAGGCCGAAACCGTCGCCCAGCGCGTGAAGCGCCTGCAGGCCGAGGCCAAGCAGCTCGCCAAGGACCACATCAAGGCCCTGACCGCCGCGATCGTCGAGGTCGAGCAGATGGCCGCCGAGATCGCCGAAGGCGGCGAAGCCTATCCGCCCGGCGTGCGCGACGTCGCCCGTCGTCTCGTCGAGGACATGGACAGCCGCGTCCAGACCCTGGAAGCCATCGTCGCGCGCACCTGATCGGGCGCTCGGTCCAGCAAGAGTTTCTGCGAGTGTCCCAATCCGAGCCGGCATGCGAGGGGCCGGCGGCGCGGGCGGGACGTACTTTATGGGTTAAGCCGGACGGCGGGGCGCTGATCCCCGGCTCCAGCCGAAGGCCATCCCCACGCCGGCGCGCGTTAACCGCGCCTCTCAAGCTTACCGGCGATCTGCCATGACGAACGGGCGGCCAGAACGGCCGCCTTTTTCGTGCGCGGAAAGCGATCGATCGCGAAATGCTTGACTTCGGGCTCGATCTATGTTCTCTTTTTGTTCATGGTCAGCGACACCGAGCTGATGGAGGAGATCGACGCCCGCCTCGCTGCGGTCGCCGACACCCAGTTCGTGCTGATCCAGCGCTACCGCGAACAGATCGAAGCCGCCGCCGACGTCGAGACCCTGACGGCCGTGGCCGAGCCCCTCGACCGTTCCGCCCGCTCCATCCGCCTGACCTACGCCCTGCGCGTGAAGCTGCGGAAGGACGTCCGGGCGCTGGCCCGCGACGAGGAGCGCATCGCCGAGGCCCAGGCCGAGCGCCGCGCCCGCGAGCGCGACGACCGCATCCGACACCGGGTCGAGACCCTCACCTGGCGCGAGGCCGACTGGGAGGACGACGACGAGCTCGCCGCCGAGTTCGACCGCGCCCTCGAGTACGAAGACCTCGATCCGGTCTTTGCGACCCTTACCCTCGAACAGCAGGCCGAGCGCATCATTAAACGCCTCGACCTCAAGCCCGAGCCCTACCCCCACGCGAAGCCCGACCCCCACGACACCACCTGAACCCGCCTTCTCCCCTTGCGGGAGAAGGTGGCCTGCGCAGCAGGCCGGATGAGGGGTCTCTCAGAACCCTGCCCCAGACACGACGAACCGCCGCCCGGCATGTCCGGGCCGCCCCCCTCCCCCGCTCCGCAGGGGAGGCAAGACTCGTGCGCGCCCCTTCAGGGCCTCGGCGGCGCCAGCACCCCGGTGGCGTCGAACCGCGGCGCCCAGCGCTGCAGCTCGGCGGTGAAGATCCCCTCGGCCACCGCCGGGTCCCCCGCCACCACCGCCCGCACCGCCGCCAGGATCGCCATGCGCATCATCGCCGCCTCCCCCGTGGACGGCGCGACGATAGCAGGCCCCGGCGGCGCGGCTCGCACATCCCGATGACGCGGGAACGGTCAAGCTGCCGCACGCCCGCTTGCGTTGACTTGCGCGGGGGCAGTCCTTAAGTCACCCACGCCCCAAAAGAGCGGCTTTTTCGGCGCGCGCAGGGCCCTAGGCGCCGCCGACGATCGGACAGTTCCCTTGAGCATCTTCCAACGGTTCTTCGGCACCTCCAACGACCGCAAGGTCAAGGCCATGCAGGCGCGGGTCCTCAAGATCAACGCCCTGGAGCCGAAGATCCAGGCGCTGTCCGACGCCGAGCTGCGCGGCAAGACCGACGAGTTCAAGGCCCGCCTGGCCAAGGGCGAGACCCTCGACCAGCTGATGGACGAAGCCTTCGCCGTGGTGCGCGAGGCGGCCCGGCGCGTGCTGGGCCAGCGGCACTACGACGTGCAGCTGGTGGGCGGCATGGTCCTGCACACGGGCGGCATCGCCGAGATGCGGACCGGCGAAGGCAAGACGCTGGTGGCCACGGCGCCGGTCTACCTCAACGCCCTGGAAGGCAAGGGCGTCCACGTCATCACCGTCAACGACTACCTGGCCCAGCGCGACAGCGAGTGGATGGGTCAGGTTTATCAGTTCCTGGGCCTCTCCGTGGGCGTCATCGTCCACGGCCTGAGCCAGGGCCAGCGCCAGGCGGCCTACGGCAGCGACATCACCTACGGCACGAACAACGAGTTCGGCTTCGACTACCTCCGGGACAACCTCGTCTACAACAAGGCCGATATGGTCCAGCGCGGCCACAACTTCGCGATCGTCGACGAGGTGGACTCGATCCTGATCGACGAGGCCCGCACGCCGCTGATCATCTCGGGCCCGACCGAGGACCGCTCCGAGTTCTACAAGACCATCGACCTGCTCATCAAAGAGCTGATCCAGGACCCGACCAACTTCGAGCATGACGAGAAGCAGCGGCAGGTGATCCTGACCGAGGAAGGCTCGGAGCGGATCGAGGAGATCCTCGAGCGCGAGGGTCACCTGGCCGAGGACAGCGCCGGCCTCTACGACCCGGCCAACGTCTCGGTCGTGCACCACGTGAACCAGGCCCTGCGCGCCAACATCCTCTACACCCGCGACAAGGACTACATCGTCCGCGCCGGCGAGGTGATCCTCATCGACGAGTTCACCGGCCGCATGATGCACGGCCGCCGCCTGTCGGAAGGCCTGCACCAGGCCATCGAGGCCAAGGAAGGCGCCGTCATCCAGCCCGAGAACCAGACCCTGGCCTCGGTGACCATCCAGAACTACTTCCGCCTCTATTCCAAGTTGTCGGGCATGACCGGCACCGCGGCGACCGAGGCTCAGGAGTTCCTCGACATCTACAAGATGGATGTCATGGAGATCCCGACGAACCGTCCGATCAAGCGGATCGACGACGACGACGAGGTCTATCGCACCGCCGCCGAGAAGAACCAGGCGATCATCAAGCAATCCTCGATCTGCTTGATG
>NZ_JAPSKZ010000063.1 GCF_031181185.1 Phenylobacterium sp.
AAGTAGTTGGGGTAGTCCAGCTTCTCGATGACCTCGAGCTCGTGCGTCACCAGCTTGCGAACGATGTCCGGCGTCCCTCCGGGATACCGCCACTCGGCGCCGGCCCAGGCCAAGTCGCGCAAGTGCTGGATGGCGGTCTTGCCGGGCGGCACCGGCTCGTCCGGATATTCGTAGCTGAGCTGGGAGAGGTCGAAGCCGATACGCTCGACGATCTCGACGCTCCGCTCCACCGCGCCCGGGAACTTGGCGAACAGGCGGGCCATCTCGGCGGGATGCTTCAGGTGGCGCTCGGCGTTGGCCTGCAGGCGCAGGCCCGCCTCGTTGATCGTGCAGCCCTCGCGGATGCAGGTGACCACGTCCTGCAGCGGCCGCCGCTCGGGGCCGTGGTAGAGGACGTCGTTCACGGCGACCATCGGCGCGCCGTGGTCCCGGGCCAGCGCGGCCAGACGGGCCAGGCGCTGCAGGTCGCGGGCGTGGTAGCGGCGAGCCGCGGCCAGCCAGACCTCGGGCAGTTCGCCGGCGATGCGCCGCAGTTGGCCCTCGAACGCCTCGTCCAGCCGCTCAGGCGGGACCACCAGGGCGAGCTGGCCCTCGGCATGGTCCAGAAAGTCGGTCCAGTGCAGGTCGCACTCGCCCTTCTTCGAGCGGCGCTGGCCGACGGTCAGCAGGCGGGTGAGGCGGCCGTAGGCCTCGCGGTCTGACGGATAGACCAGCAGGCTGGGCGTCCCGTCGGCAAAGTCCAGGCGGCAGCCGGTCAGGGCGCGGACCGTCGAGCCGCCGGCGCGCAGCTGCTGCATGGTCGACCAGGCCCGCACGACGCCCGCCAGCGTGTTGCGGTCACAGATCCCGATGGCTTCGATGCCCAGGGCGTCGGCGCCCGAGACCAGCTCGTGCGGATGCGACGCGCCCCTCAGAAACGAGAAGTTGGTGGTCGCCTGGAGTTCGGCGTAGCGGGTCATCCGAACAGCCCGTGCAGCCACCACTTCGGCGGCGCCTCCGGATCGCCATAGAGGCCGGCGCGAAACAGCCAGAAGCGCGCGCCGTCGGCGTCCTCCACTCGGTAGTAGTCGCGCACCTGGTTCACCGAGACGTCGCCGATCTCGCGCCGCCACCACTCGTCGCCGATGCGCTCAGGCCCCTCGGCGCGGCGGACCTGATGCATGCGGCCGCGCCAGCGGAACTGGCGGGGCGGCTCGTCGGGGGTGAGCGCCATCACCTGCTCCAGCGGCTCGGGCCGGCGGAAGAGCCGCACGGGCCGCGGCGTCTCCGGGTCCCAGGGCTTGGCGGCGGTCTTGGGCGCGCCCAGGGCCGGCGTGCGGGCCACGGCGCGCTCGGGCACATGGCTCTCGACCGGCGCGGCCCGCCACACCCGTTCGGCCCCCAGCCGGTTGGCGAGCCGGTCGACGAGCGGGGCCAGGCTTTCCTCGGGCGCGGGCGCGAGGCTCCCCAGCGCGTCGGCTTGCCGGCCGCCGATGGGCTCGACCTCGTAGGCCCAGGCCAGGACGGCATCGATCCCGAAGCCTGGGTCCACCGTCTCCACCTTGGGGACGAACAGCTTGGCGATGCGGGCGGCGTCGCGGCCGGGCAGGGCGAGGCCCACGCTCAAGGGGAGCACCTTGCCGTCCACCCGGCAGAAGCCCAGTTCGAAGCGCCGCGCGCCGCGGCCGTGCGTCTCCAGCTTCGCGCACAGGCGGGCGCAGACGTCGGCGCTCACCCGGGCCATGTCCTCGGGCGCGCTGATCGGTTCGAAAAAGGCCAGGCGGGCGACAAAGGGCGTAGGCGGTCGGCGGAAGGCCAGCGCCTCCTTCCAGCGGCCCAGGGCCTGGTCCAGCCGGGTCAGGGTGTGGGCGCCGAACCGACGGCCCAGCGGCCCGCGGGGGATCTCCATCAGCTGGCCCAGTTGGCGGAAGCCCAGGCGGTCCAGCTGGGCGGCCGCCTCGGGCTCCAGCCGCAGGGCGGCCGGCGGCAGGGGCTTCAGCAGGTCGGCCTGGCCGCCCGGCGGGGCGATGGTCCCGTCGCGCCCGTAGTGGGCCAGGGCCCAGGCCGCGCCCGGCGTGTCGGCGATCGCGAGGCGGAACGGCAGGCCGGCGGCCAGCAGCCGCTGCCGGAAGTCGGCCATCATCTCGGCCTCGCCGCCCCACAGGTGAGAGACGCCGGTGATGTCCAGGAACAGGCTGTCCGCGCCGTCAGGGGCTACGGCGGGCGAAAAGCGGACGCACCAGTCCACCAGGGCGTCGAGCGCCCGGGCGTCGGCCTCGGGTTCGGCCTCGGCGTTGACCAGTTCCGGCGCCCGGGCCATGGCGTCGGTCGCCTTCTGGCCCGCGAACAGGCCCAGCCGTTGGCCGGCCGTATTGACCGCGTGCAGCCGCCGGACGGCCGCCACGGTCTCGATCAGCGCGAACGGGGCCTCAGGCGGCCTTTCGGACTGCGGATTCCTGCGGCGCCAGTTCGCGATCGCCCAGCCGGGCGACCAGGCGCAGAGGATGCGCGACATCGCCTGCCTCCCAGAGATAGGCCTTCTCGGCCTCCAGGATCCACGCGCCCGTCCGCCCGCCCCGGCAGCGCTCCAAAGTGACCTGGAAGCGCGGCGCGCCCAGGCCGAATTCCACGTCTTCCGACGGCGCGGACGCCACCCGCCAACGAGTCGCCGCCGCCGAGCCCGCGGCCTCGCGCCGGGCCCCGCCGCCGAACGGCCGCCGGCGCAGCACGAAGCCCGTGGCGCCCCGCCGCTCGCAGGCCAGTTGCAGCCGGCGGCCGGCGGTGAGGTCCACGTCCTCGACCTCGGCGATCACGCAGGCGACGCCGGCGGTCCCCAGGGCGTCCTCCATCACGGCGAGGGCCTCGGCGTCGTCCCTGGCGCAGACGCAGATCAGCTTCTCCGCCGGGAAGCCCAGACCGGTCAGCCCGGGGGCCCAGAGGTCGTCCCGGCGCAGGATCCAGACCGCCTCGCCCTTGCGGGCCAGGGGAGAGGCGGCCAGCGCCGCGAAGGCGGCCGGCGCGGCGGCCGTCTCGGTCTCCATCCCCTCGCCGGTGATCTCGTGCCAGCGGGCGAGCGGCAGGCCCCCGCCAGGGAGAGCCTCGTCCAGCTCCGGCGCGCCGAAGGGCAGGACGCCCGCGTCGGGTCGCCCGCCCGTCTCCAGGGCGGCGATCTTCGCCTGCAGCGCGGCGAGCCGCTTGCCGCGAAAATCGGACATGACTTCCGGACTCCTATTGTTCCACTTTCGTTCTCACAACGAGAGGGGCGGAGTCAAGGTTCCGGGATTCTCTCCCGCCGGTCTTCGCGACAGGGGAGGTAGGTCGCCCTACTGCGCCGGCGGAGGGCCACCGCCGAAGTCGAAGCCGGGTTCGCGCTGCCGCTGGCTCCGCCCGAAGGTGTAGGTGAAGCCCACGAAGACGGCGCGCTGGTTGAACTTCCGTTCGGTCCGGCCGCGCAGCGTCGGGGTGTCGAGCACCTGGACGTCCTTCAGCGTCGCCAGCACGTCCTGGGCGGTCACCGTGAACGAGAGGCTGTCGTTCACCTTCCGGCGATAGCCGAGGTTCAGCATGCCGGAGCCTTTCTGATGGCCCTGGGCGGTCAGACGGCGTCCGTTCAGGAAGCCGTTGAACTGCACGAAGTCCTTCGGCGTCACCTGCCAGTTGAGGTTGCCGCGCCCGCTGATGGCGAAGCCGTCGCGCTTATCGGTGAAGCCCAACTGCGAGGCGTCGATCTCGTTCCAGTAGAGATTGCCGCTGATGTTGTAGGTCAGCTTGGGCGTCAGCCGCCCGTTCGCCACCAGCTCCAGCCCGCCCGAGCGGCTCTCGTTCAGGTTCTCGCGGGTGGTCAGGAAGGCGCCGGCGCCGATCGGCGTCACCACGTCGGTGATCCCCTTGGAGCTCTGCCGATAGTAGAGGGTCGCCAGATAGGTCTGGCCGCTCTTCCGGTATTGGTAGCCCAGCTCGAAGGAGTCGGTCTCCTGCGGCTTCAGGAAGGGATTGCCGCGCCGGAAGTTGAGCTGGTTGATCTCGATGACGAACGGATTGAGGTCGTCCGCGCTCGGGCGTTGGATGCGCATGCTGTAGCTGGCGGTCAGCTGCTGGCCTTCGGCCAGCGCGTACGACAGGTGCAGGCTGGGATAGGCCCGGAAGTAGTCGTTCTCCGCCTGCACGGGCCCGCCGGTGGTGAGGTTCAGGTCGAGACGGGTGTCCTCGACCCGCAAGCCGGCGAGGACGGTCGCGTCGCCCACCGGGTGTTGGTAGGTGAGGTAGGCCGAGTTGATCGCCTGCTCGAAGAAGAAGCGGTAGGTCAGCGCCGGATCGACCGGAAGGTCCGCTACGCCGGCGAGGCCTCGGCGGCCGACGCTGCCGTAGTTGTTGTCGTCGTACTGCAGGGCGTAGCCCGCTTTCAACTTGCCCTCGCCCGGCATGGGTCGGGTGTAGTCGACCTTCAGCTCGGTCTGGCGCGTCTCGTTGTCGTAATCACCGAACTCGACCGCGTCCGGGCCCGGCGGGACGTGGAACATGCTCAGGATGTCCCGGTCGCGGCGCACCTCGCCCATCTCATAGCTGGCGTCGACCACCAGTTCATGGCCCTCGCCCGAGAACCTGCGGCGGTAGGTGGTCCCGAGGTCGAGGTTGTCGCGCTTCTCGTCGATGCCTGTGCCGCGGGTCAGCGCACGGGCCAGGCTGCCGTCGGCGGCGTCGAACTCCAGCTGGTCGACGCCGCGACCGCGCGGCCGCATGCCGTGGTAGAGGGCGCCCACCGTGATGCGGCTTGCCTCGTCCAGATCGTAGTCCACGCCGAGCCTGGCGAAGGCCATCTCGATCTCGTTCTTGGCGCGGGTGGTTTGCCGGTTCTCCAGGACCTGGCCCGTCGCCGCGTCCAGCCGCTCGCGCCGTTCGTCGAGCGAGAACTTCTGGCCGTCCCGCCGGAAGCTGAGATCGCCCGAGACAGTGAGCTTGCCGTTGTTGTGCGAGCCCGAGATCCCGCTGTTCCAGCGGCTGCCGGTGCCGATGTTGCCGCGCAGCGAGCCCGAGCTGCCCAGGCGCCGCGTCTTCTTGGTGATCAGGTTGATGACACCGGCGCCGCCCTCCGGGTTCATGGCCGCCGAGGGATTGGTGATCACCTCCACCCGCTCGATCTGGTCGGCCGGCAGGGCCTGCAGAGCCGCGGCCCGGCCTTCGCCCTGGAACATGGTCGAGGGCTTGCCGTCGATCATGATCTGGACGTTGGAGTCGCCGCGCAGGGTCACGTTGCCCTGCACGTCCACCTGCACCGAAGGAATGTTGCGCAGTGCGTCGCTGATCGAGCCCGAGGTGGCCTGCAGGTCCTGGGCGACGCCGTAGCTGCGCCGGTCGATGTCGGTGCGCATGCCGCTCGACTGGCCTTGGACGACGACCTCGCCGACCGTGGCGGGCGCCTTCTGTCCGGGAGCGGCGGACCTCGGAGGCGGCGGCTTCGCTGCTGGCTGGGTCTGGGCGGCGGCTGCCGAGGCCAGCAGCATCGAAGAGGCGCCGGCGAGCAGGATCGAAGCGTTCATCCGCCCGGAGATTACATATGTAATCTCTTGCTGCAAGCGGCCTGAAATCCCTTCCAGTCGCGGATATGCCAAGGTCGTTCCCCCGAACGGTGTTCGCGCCCGACGCGCGGTCTTCGACTGGTCAAGCTTAAGGGCGACTTTGGGGCGAATGGTTGCGGCATCGCCATCTAGACGGGTTAAATCTTGGCAATGAACGGGAGGGCGGAATGAGAGCGCTGTGGATCGGACTGGCCGTCGCGGCCCTGCTCACTGGACCCGCTTCGGGCCAGGCGCAGTCCGCCTCCGAAGCCGCGCCGCGCGTCACGGTCGAGACTGGGGCCGTGGTCGGGACGGCCAACGACCGGGCGAGGATCTTCCGCAACATCCCCTATGCCGCGCCCCCCGTCGGGCCACTGCGCTGGACGCCGCCCCGGCCCGCCGCGAAATGGACCGGCGACCGCGACGCCGCGAAAGCCGGTCCCTCATGCCCGCAGCCCATGAACGCGGACGGCTCGCCGAACAGCGGCGGGGCCAACGGGCCCGTCTCCGAGGACTGCCTGCAGCTGAACGTCTTCGCGCCGAAGCAGGCGAAGGCCGCGCCGGTCATGGTCTGGATCCACGGCGGCTCGCATCGGACCGGCGCCGGCTGGGTCTACGACGGATCGAACTTCGCCCGCGACGGGGTCGTGGTGGTGACGATCAATTACCGGCTGGGCGCCCTGGGCTACTTCGCCCATCCGGCGCTGACGAAGGCCGCCGGCGCCGAGCCTACCGGCAACTTCGGTCTGATGGACCAGATCGCCGCACTGTGGTGGGTCCAGCGGAACATCGCCAAGTTCGGGGGCGATCCGGCGAATGTCACTGTCTTCGGCGAGAGCGCCGGCGGCATGAGCATCCTGGCGCTGCTGGCCACGCCGCAGGCCAAGGGCCTCTACCACAAGGCCGTGGTGCAGTCGGGCCTGGGCTGGTTCGAGCCGAAGACGCTGGCCCAGAAGGAGGCGGAAGGCGCGGGCGCGCTCGCCAAGGCCGGCGTCACGGCCGCGACGGCCGAGGACCTTCGCGCCTTGCCAGTAGAGACGCTGGTGAAGGTGAACGCCCAGTTCGGCCCGTTCACTGACGGCCGGCTGATGACCGGAACCGCGACCCAGGCCCTGGCGGCCGGCGGCTTCGCCGACGTGCCGCTGATCATCGGCTGGAACTCGGGCGAGGACTCGCTGATGGGGCCTGGACCGCTGTCCGCCCAGCAGCTGTCGCAGGTCCCGCCGATGGCGCGCGCCGTCTACCGCGAGGAGGCGGCGGAGGGGGACGAGCGCCTGGCGCGGGCGCTGTTCACCGATCGCATCTTCGGCGGGCCGGCGCGCTGGGTGGCCGCCAAGGCTTCGGGCGGCAGGCCGGCCTGGCTCTACCACTTCAGCTATGTCGCCACGCGGATGCGGCCCAGGGTGACCACCGCCGCCCACGCGGCCGAAATCCCCTACGTCTGGGGATACTGGGGCCGCCGCACGCCGATGAGCTTGGTCAGCGACGAGGACAAGGCGATGGCCACCCTGATGCACGCGTGCTGGGTCACCTTCGCCAAGGCCGGCGCGCCCAAGTGCGGGACCGAGCCGTGGCCCGCCTACGACAGTTCGGACCGGCTGATGGAGTTCGGCGCCCAGAGCGGCGTGCGCACGAACTTCCGCAAAGCGAAACTGGACGCGGTCGAGGCCGTGGCGCTGCCCACCCTCAGACTGCCTTAAGCCGCCCGAACGAATCGCAACGCTTGGCGTTTCCGGACTCTGATCCGGAGACGTCGATGGCCACCCGTCCGACCTGGCAGGGTTACCTGCGCCTGTCCCTCGTGAGCTGCCCCGTGGCGCTCTACACGGCCACCTCGCGCAGCGGCGAGGTGCACTTCAACATGCTGCACAAGGACACGATGAACCGGATCAAGATGATCCCCACCGACCCGGAGACCGGGCCGGTGGACCGGTCCGACATCGTGAAAGGCTACGAGATCGAGAAGGGCCGCTACGTCGTCGTCACGCCCGAGGAGATCCAGAACGTCCGGCTGGAGACGACGCGCACCCTGGATATCGAGCGGTTCGTCGGCGAGGACGACATCGACCGGCTCTACTGGAACGACCCCTACTTCCTGGTGCCCGACGGCGACATGGCGGTCGAGGCGTTCACCGTCATCCGCGAGGCGATGGAGAAGTCCGGGAAGATCGCGCTCGGCCGCCTGGTCATGCACCAGCGCGAGCGCCTGATGGCGCTGGAGCCCAGGGACAAGGGCATCCTGGCCTACACCCTGCGCAACAACCGCGAGGTCAAGGACGCTCAGGAGGTGTTCGACCGCATCCCGGACGTGAAGGTCAGCGCCCAGATGGTCGACATCGCCTCGCGCATCATCGAGCAGCAGGAAGGGGCCTTCGAGCCCAGCCAGTTCAACGACCGCTACGAGGATGCGCTTCGGGCCCTGATCAAGGAAAAGGAGAAGGGCCACACCGTGAAGGCGCCGGACCAGCCGAAGGAGGCCGAGGTCATCGACCTGATGGAAGCCCTGAAGCGCAGCCTGGGCCAGGGCGGTGGGGAGCGCCGCAAGGCGCCGCCGCGGACGGCGGCGTCCGCCAAGACTTCGGCGAAGAAGTCCCCTGCCGCCAAGAAGCCGGCGGCCCGCAAGCCCGCCGCCAAGAAGCGCGCCTGACGCTCGCCTTCAAGCTGTGCCTTAGTGCGCCGGCGCTTGTCACACCGAGCCAGTCGGAAAACAAGCTTTGCCATAAGTTACAGTAATTACTGTATAAAACGGCAAACTTTTCAACAGCTTCGCGTAACATTGCGACTTGTCAGTCACCACTTATAGGTGTGATCTGGCTGGCAGAGCGGGGGGCGGGAAACGCCTGCCGCGCGCGTCGGGGAAGCGGAGTGGTCAGATCGACAGCCAAGCAAGGGGCGCGCTCACGCGCCCGACCCGGCGCCGGAACAGCCTCTAACCCATAAGGTCCATAGGGAATGGAACGCATCTCGATTGACGCCCTCGGGCTCGCCTCGCCCGAGGCCGGCGCGGTTGACGCCCTGCCGCTTCGGCTGGACGACCTCGCCGGCCAGGCCACCTGGGCCGGCAAGCCGATCTTCACGCTCGAACAGGTGATCGGCCAGCTAGACGGCGGCGCCACGATCGGCGGCAAGACGATCACCTACACGTTCTTCGACGGGAAGCACCCGATCGGCATCTATCACAACCCGAACTACGAGGAGTTCTTCCCGGAACCGGCCGGCTTCACGCCGTTCAATGAGGCGCAGCGCGAGGCGGCTCGGCTTGCCATGGAGCTGTGGGACGACCTGATCGCGCCCTCGATCACCGAAAAGAACGGCAACGGCGCGGACATCACGCTGGCGAACACCTCCACCGGCCCGGCCCAGGCCTGGGCCTACTACGGTTCCAACAGCGGCCCGAAGTATCAGGGCGACGTCTGGATCGCCGACCCGGCCGTGAACTGGAGCAACGCCTGGTTGAACTACAACGGCTATGGCTTCACCACGCTGGTCCACGAGATCGGCCACTCGCTGGGGCTCAGCCACCCGGGCGACTACAACTTCGGCGATGACAACGACGGGGACGGCGAGCCCGACCCGATCACCTACGAAGGCGACGCCTTCTACGCCCAGGACACCGAGCAGTTCTCAATCATGTCCTACTTCGATCCGCGGAAGTCGGGCGCGCTGCCGGTGGACGCCGAGACGGGCCTGATCGCCAACGCCCAGACCCCGATGGTGCACGACATCTACGTCATCCAGCAGAAGTACGGCGCCGACCCGACCACGCGCGTGGGCGACACGACCTACGGCTTCAACTCGAACGCCGGCCGCGACATTTACGACTTCTCGTCGAACCAGATGCCGTATCTGTCGATCTACGACGCCGGCGGCCACGACACGCTGGACCTGTCGGGCGCCGAGGCCGGCGTGTTCATCGACCTGCGCCCGGGCAGCTACTCCTCGATCGCGGTGCGCCCGACGCTGGCCGAAGCCAACGCCGCGACGGAGGTGTTCAACGCCGCCACGGACGACGTCCAAGGCGACTTCGCGCTCTGGACCGAAACGAGCCTGAACACCTTCCTCAACAACATCTCGAACACCATCTCGAACCAGATCAACGCCTTCACCGGCGTGTCGGGCGTCCGGGCGCTGTCGTTCCAGAACGTCGGCATCGCCTACGGGACGGTGATCGAGGACGCCGTCGGCGGCTCGCAACGCGACTACCTGGTCGGCAACCACGTCGCCAACAAGCTCTCCGGCAACGGCGGCAACGACGTGCTGAACGGGCTGGAAGGCAACGACACGCTGAGCGGCGGCGCCGGCGCGGACGAGTTCCGCTTCACGGCGCTGGGCGGCTCCGACCGGATCACCGACTACGCCCAGGGCGTGGACCGGCTGAACCTGTCGGAAATCGACGCCAACACCGGCGTCGCCAACGACCAGGCCTTCGTGCTCGTCGGCGCCTTCACCGGCGCGGCCGGCCAGGCGGTGCTGAGCTACGCCGGCGGCGTCTCCACCCTGCGCCTCGACGTGAACGGCGATGGGACGTCCGATCTGGACATCGTCATGAACGGCCAGGTGACCGACACCTCGAACTGGCTGCTGTAGACGCGACGGGGCTCCCGACCTCCGGACCGGGAGCCCCGCTGTTTCCGCCCTGCCGGCGCCCGCGCGGAACCGGCCAGGCTCCACCGTTGTTGGCTCTTCCAGGAAGATCCTCGGGAGGACGCCATGCGACGTCTGCTTGTGCTGGCCGCCGCTGCGACGGTGCTTGGCGGGTGCGTGACCTCGCCCCGGGAAACGGTGCTCACCCTCGACAGCACCGATCGCAAGTGGAACTCGAAACGTTGCATCGCCGCCCGCAAGGAGGCGGCGCGCTTCGACGAGCACAAGGACGGGCACACGGTCATCAAGATCGTCGGCAACCTCATCGTGCCGTTCGCCGGCACGGCCACCTCCTTCGCAATGAACCGCCTGCGCGACGACGAACGGGCCGAGCTGAACGAGAAGGTCCGCCGCGCCTGCATCTCCGACCCGCTGGGCGAGAAACGGCGCCGGGTCGCCAGCCGCTAGCGCCCGAGCTTTCTGATCGCATCCTTGAGCGGCCGTTCGGCGTCGCAGTAGTCGGCCCAGGCCTTGGTCTTCTTCAGCAGGGCCGGCGCGGTCCGGATGGTCCACTTCTTCGGGTCGAGGCCCGGCTTCACCAGATCCCAGGTCAGCGGGAAGGACACGGGCGCCAGCGGCCGCCCGCGGGGCGACAGCGGGGCCACCGCCGTCGACATGCGGTCGTTGCGCAGATAGTCGAGGAAGATCCGGCCCTTACGTTTGGCCTTGGCCATGTTGACCACGTACTTCTCGGGCGCGTCGGCGGCGATCGCCAGGCAGACGTCCTGGGCGAACTTCTTCGCCGTCTTCCAGTCCATCTCGCCCTTGCCCGCCTTCAGCGGGGTCACGACGTGCAAACCCTTGCCGCCTGTGGTCTTACAGAAGGGGACGAGGCCCAACGCTTCCAGTCGCTCCTTCACCTCCAGCGCACCCTCGATCACCCGCGTGAACGGGATGTCCTCGTCCGGATCGAGGTCGAAGATCAACCGGCCCGGGACTTCCGGCTGGAAGGGCTGGCAGCCCCACGGGTGGTATTCCACCGCGCCGATCTGGGCCATGGCCGCCAAGGCCTCGATCCGATCCAGCTGCAGGTAAGGCTTGTGATCGCCGAATACCTGCACTTCCGAGATCAGCGCGGATGAGCCCTTGCCGGCGTGGCGCTGGAAGAACCGCTGCTGGCCATTGATGCCGTCGGGCATGCGGATGATCGAGCAGGGGCGGCCCTTGATGTGCTCCATCATCCAAGGGCCGACCTCCTCCAGATAGCGGGCGAGGTCGAGCTTGGTGACCACGCCGCCCTGGCCGTCGTCGGGCCAGAGCGGCTTGTCCGGGTTCGACAGCACCACGCCCATGACGACGTTGCCGCCGGACTTCGACTTGGCCGGGGCCTTGGCCTTCGGCGCCGGTTTCGGCTCAGGCTCGGCCAGTTCCGTCTTGGCCGGGATTTCGGCCTCCACCTCCGCCGCCGGCTTGTCCTCGCGCACCCCCTTGAAGCTGCCCTGGCGCACGTTGCCGTCGCCAGTGAAACCGGCGAACTCGATCTCGGCCACCAACTCGGGCCGCGCCCAGTTGATGTCGCCGCTCTTGCGGGGCGCATTCGGGCCGGTGAAAGGGCTCTTGTCCGACGCCAGCTTCTCGAGCCTCGGTAGCAGGCGGGCCACCTTGTCCCGGCCGAAACCGGTGCCGACCCGGCCGACGTAGACGAGGCGGCCTTCACGGTTCACGCCGACGAGCAGCGAGCGCAGCTGGCCCTTCTCGCCGGTCCAGCCGCCGATCACCACCTCATGGCCCGCACGACACTTGGACTTCTGCCAGGTGTCGCTGCGTCCGGAGCGATAGGGCGCGTCCAGGCGCTTGGAGACGATGCCCTCGAGCGACATGCGGCAGGCCGACTGCAGAACCGCCTCGCCGGCCGTCTCGAAATGGTCGACGTAGCGGATCCGCCGCTCGAGGCTCTTGCCGGCGGCCTCGACCGTCTCCCGTAGCCGCGCCTTGCGGTCGCGCAGCGACTGGTTGCGCAGGTCCTCGCCCTCGACGAACAGCGCGTCGAACACGAAGAACACCAGGTCCTGGGTCTTGCCGTCCGACAGCGCCGCCTGCAGCGCCGGAAAGTCGGGCGAGCCGTTGTGGTCCAGGGCGCAGGCCTCGCCGTCATAGAGACCATCGGGCAGCGCCTTGGCGTCGGCGGCGATCTCCTTGAACTTCGTCGTCCAGTCGAGGCCCTTGCGCGTCTTGAGCGTCGCCTTGCCCTTCTCGACGCGCAGCTGCAGCCGGTAGCCGTCGAACTTGATCTCATGCGCCCAGCCAGCGCCCGGCGGCGGCCGGTCCGCGGACTTGGCCAGTTGCGGCTCGACGAAGCCCGGAAGGCCGGCGGCCTTCAGCTTCGGAGGCGGCGCGGCTTTCTCCGCCGCCGGACGGGGCGTCTCCGTCTCGGCGCGGTTCGACTGCCAGACGTCCTTGCCTGAGGCCCGGCCTTTGCCGGTCATGAACTTCGTCGGGCCCTTGCCCTTGCCAGCCTCGATCTCCTCCATGCTGCGGCCTGAGGCGACTGAGGTGGTCTCCCCCTCGACCAGGAACTCGCCTTCCTCCTCAACGGCCCAGCCGTCCCGGTGCTTGATCAGCAGCCAGTTGTCGCGCTTCTCGCGCTCGCGGCGCTTCATCCGGACCAGCACCCACGAGCCCTTCAGCCGCTCACCATCGAGGGTGAACTTCAGGTCACCCTTCTTCAGCATGGCGCGTGGATCACCCTCGGGCTCCCAGTAGCCGCGGTCCCACAGCATGACCGTGCCGCCGCCGTACTGTCCCTTGGGGATGGTCCCCTCGAAGTCGCCGTAGTCGAGCGGGTGGTCCTCAGTCTGCACGGCGAGCCTGCGGTCGCCCGGATCGAGCGACGGACCCTTGGTGACCGCCCAGGACAGGAACACCCCGTCCAACTCCAGCCGGAAGTCGTAGTGCAGCCGCGTCGCCGCATGCTTCTGGATCACGAACCTCAGGCGCTTGGACGGCTTGGTCTTGTCCGCGCCTGCGGGCTCGGCGGTCTGGGAGAAGTCGCGCATGGCGCGGTATTTCGCGAGCTTATCGGCCACGGGTCCTCCAAAGGCTCCGCTGGCTGAACGCCGGGACGGCCGGTTGGATCAGCTCGCCAGCGCCGTACGCCGTTCCTTCATGCCCTGCAGCGCCCGGACGAAGGCGTCGCGCCAGGCGGTGACGTCCTCGCGCTGGACGGTCTCGAAGAGCGCGCTCCAGCGGCGGACCCGTTCGGCCTTGTCCATGGCGAGCGCGCGCTTGATGGCCTCGGCCACTTCCTCGGCGCTGTTCGGATTGACCAGCAGCGCCTCCTGCATCTGGCGCGCGGCTCCGGCGAAGCGCGACAGGATCAGCACGCCCGGATCCTCCGGGTTCTGAGCGGCCACGAACTCCTTGGCGACGAGGTTCATGCCGTCGCGCAGCGGCGTGACGAGGCCCACGCGCGCGGCGCCGTAGATGCCGGCCAGCTCGTCGCGCCGGTAGTTCTTGTTCACGTAGCGGATCGGCGCCCAGTCCACGTCGGCGAAGGCGCCGTTGATGCGGCCGGAGAGGCTGTCCAGCCGTTGCCGGATCTCCTGATAGGCCTCGACGCTCTCGCGGCTGACGGGCGCGATCTGCAGCATCAGCACCTCGCGGCGCATGTCGGGGTTCTCGGTCAGGAACCGCTCGAAGCCCAGGAAGCGCTCTTCCAGGCCCTTCGAGTAGTCGAGCCGGTCGACGCCGACGATCAGGTGCCGGAAGACCGTGCAGGCGGTCATGAGGTCGCGCATCCGGCGGGCCTTGCCATTCTTCAGCAGTCGGCCGAAGTCCTGTGCGTCGATGCCGATGGGGAAGGCGCCGGTCGACACAGTCCGACCGAAAGCCTTCAACAAGCCTGGTTCCGGCTGCACGCCGCCGGCCTCGCTCAGAACGTACTCCTCAAAGGCCTGCTGGTACTCGACCGTCTGGAAGCCCAGGAGGTCGTAGTCGAACATCGCCTCCACCAGCTGGCGGTGGCGCGGCAGGTTGATGAACACCTGGTGCGCCGGCCAGGGGATGTGCAGGAAGAAGCCGATCCGGTTCTTGATCCCCAGCTTCCGAAGCTCCCGGGCCAGCGGAATCAGGTGGTAGTCGTGGATCCAGATCAGGTCGTCAGGTTCGATCAGCGGCGCCAGCGTGTCGGCAAACCGGCAGTTCACCCGCCGATAGCCTTCGCCATAGCTGCGGTCGAACGCGGCCAGATCGTTGCGGTAATGGAAGAGCGGCCAAAGGGTCTTGTTGGCGTAGCCGTTGTAGTACTCCTCGAGGTCGATCTCCTCGAGGTCGACGGTGGCTGCGGTCACCCCGCCCACCTTCTCGATGTTGAGCTGCCCGGTGAACTCGGGCGTGGTCTTGCCGCTCCAGCCGAACCACAGGCCGGAGTACTCGCGCAGCGCCGCGGCCAGCGCCATGGCCAGACCGCCGACGCTCTCCTCGCCCTCGCCGGTGGGCGGGTTCACGCGGTTGGAGACGACGATCAGCCGGCTCATGTCGCGGCCTCCAGCCAGGCGATCACCTCGTCGACGCCGCCCAGGCGGAACAACGCGTGGGTGCGGCGGAGCGGCCCCACCAGGATGCCGAACCCGCCCAGGCGCCGGACCTCTTCGAAACCGTGCTCGTCGGTGGAGTCGTCCCCCACGAAGATCGGCGTCGCGCCTTCGAACCGCGCCGATTCCATGAAGGTGCGAACCGAGTCGCCTTTCGTGGGGCCGGGCGTGCGCAGCTCCTCCACCATGTCGCCGTCTTGCACCGTAAGGCCCGTCTCGTTGGCGATCTCATGGGCGATTTCGCGCGCCGCGCCCGCCTGAGCGCGGGCGAGGCGGAAGTGCAAGGCGACGCTGGAGCCCTTCTCCTCGACGATCAGGCCCGAGTCGCGCGCGGCGAACTCTCGCAGACGCTCGGCGGCCTCGTGCAGGCGCGGATGCGGCGGCGCCTCCTGCACATCGCCATCGCAATCGCGGCGCACCAGGCCGTGGACGGCCGCCACGCAGGTCACCCTGCTCTCAAGGATCCGATCGACGTCGGCGAGCGTGCGGCCGCTGACCACCGCGAGGCGTCCTTCCAACCCGTCGTTCAGCTTCTCGAGCAGGCGGGTGCGGCGCGCGTCGGGACGCACGTCCTGCGGGCGCGCGGCGATCGGCGCCAGCGTGCCGTCCAGGTCGAGGAACAGCGCAGCGCCGCGCAGCCGAAGTGGCTTCGGCGCGGGCAGATGAACTGTGAGAGCTTCGACTGACATGAAGATTCCCACCCCTGTGCGGTGCTTAACGCACAGGCTCCGTATTCGATCCGAGCTTGACCGTAGGCCAAGAACTCGCGACCGGTCTTGACGTTCCGGCACGCTTGGCGTGGTTTCGCGCTCCGCTTGCTCCACCACCATCGGGATTCTCCACATGGCCCAGACGTCGCAGGCCGATGCGATCGTGCTGTTCGGCGGCACGGGCGACCTTGCGCGCCGGATGCTGCTGCCCTCGCTGTACTTCCTCGACGCAGACGGTTTCCTGCCGGACGGCTTCCACATCGTGGCCACGGCCCGCCAGGACATGAGCCGCGACGCCTTCGTGGAAGCCACCCACGCGATCCTGAAAGAGCGGGCCGAAGGGCTGGAGGACGGCGCCTGGGCGAGATTCTCCGCCCGCCTTGACTATGTGGCCGCCGACGCCACGACGCCGGAGGGCGCGGCGGGGCTGAAGGTCGCCCTCGGCTCGAGCGCGCGACCGATCTTCTACCTGGCGATCTCGCCCAGCCTGTACGAGCGGGTGACGAAGGCGCTGCAGGCGTCCGGGCTGGCCACGGAGGCTAGCCGCATCGTGCTGGAGAAGCCGATCGGCCGCGACCTCGAGACCTCGCGGCACATCAACGGCGTCCTGGGCCAGGTGTTCGACGAGAACCAGGTGTTCCGCATCGACCACTACCTCGGCAAGGAGACGGTTCAGAACCTGATCGCGCTGAGGTTCGCCAACACCTTGTTCGAGCCGCTGTGGAACAGCCTCTCCATCGACCACGTGCAGATCACCGTGGCCGAAACCGAGGGCGTCGGGTCGCGCTGGCCCTATTACGACGAGTACGGCGCGCTACGGGACATGCTGCAGAACCACATGCTGCAGCTCCTTTGCCTGGTGGCCATGGAGCCGCCGGCCGACATGGAGCCGGACTCGGTTCGCAACGAGAAGGTGAAGGTGCTGCGCTCCCTGCGCCGCTTCACCCGAGTGGACGCGGCCGAGAAGTCGGTCCGGGGCCAGTACACGGCAGGCGTGGTCGGCGGGAAGGCCGTCGAGGGTTACGAGACCGAGCGCGGACAGAAGACCGGCACCGAAACCTTCGTGGCGCTCCGGGCCGACATCGACAACTGGCGCTGGGCGGGCGTGCCGTTCTTCCTGCGCACGGGCAAGCGGATGCCCGAGAAGCGGACGCAGATCGCCATCCAGTTCAAGCCGGTGCCGCACTCCATCTTCGGCCAGGCCTCGGCCCCAGACCTTTCGCCCAACCGGCTGGTCATCGACCTGCAGCCGGACGAGGACATCTCGCTGACCCTGATGAACAAGGCGCCGGGCCTCTCCTCAGGCGGCATGCGTCTGCAATCCCTGCCGCTCTCGCTGTCGTTGCTCTCCACCTACGAGGGCAAGGGCGGCCGTCGCCGGATCGCCTATGAGCGCCTGTTGCTTGACGCGCTGCACGGCGACGCCACGCTGTTCGTACGCCGCGACGAGGTGGAGGAAGCCTGGCGCTGGGTCGACGGCGTCGCCGACGCCTGGGCCGAAGCCAACATCCAGCCCAAGCCCTATGCGGCCGGCAGCTGGGGTCCCTCGGGCGCGTTCGCGCTCATCGAGCGCTTCGGCAAAGCCTGGTCGGACTAACCCGTATGCCCCGCTCGGGAAACGGGCGTGGGCTCCCCGAAGCGGAACGGGTCACGGTCCAGCGCCATGCGCACCTTGCTGATCTCGTTCGAGGTCTCGAGGATCTCGACGATGTCGTAGAAGGCGCGCGCCTCGTCGATGGCGCCCGGCTTCGACAGGCGGTCGGCGGCGAGCTCCTGGATCCGGCTGATGACGGCGTCGGCCGCCTCGAGCGCCTCGCGCAGCTTGGCTTCGTCGGTCATACCGGCGTTACCGCGCAGACCGGGCGATGGTTCCCTCAGCGTACGCTGGTCCAGGGCTTGGACAGCAGGGTCGCGCAGTTGATCAGGCCGACCAGCGAGTAGGTCTGGGGGTAATTGCCCCACAGTTCGTCCCCGGTGAACGAGATGTCTTCCGAGAGCAGGCCCGCGGCCGTACGCCGGTCCAGCATCTCCTCGAACAGCTCGCGCGCCTCGGCCGTCCGGCCGGAGAGATGGAGCGCCTCGATCAGCCAGAAGGTGCAGAAGTTGAACGCCGTCTGCGGCAGGCCGAAGTCGTCCGGCAGGGCGTAGCGCAGCATGAAGGGGCCGCGCCGGAGGCCATGCTCCACCGCCGCCATCGTCGCCTGCATCCGCGGGTCGTCGGGCGAGACGAAGCGCACGTCGATCAGCTGAAGTAACGACGCGTCCAGCTCGTCGCCGCCGAAAGTGGCCGCGAACCGGCCCTCCGTCTCGTTCCACGCGCGGGTCTCGATCGTCTTGCGCACCTCGGCGGCCTTGCCGTTCCAGTAGGCGGCGCGATCGGCCAGGCCCAGCTTCTCGGCGGCGTTGCCCAGCCGGTCGCAGGCGGCCCAGCACATGACGGACGAATAGGTGTGCACGGCTTCCCGTCCGCGGAACTCCCAGAGGCTGGCGTCGGGCTTGTCGTGCAGCTCGAAGGCGCGCTCGCCGATCGGCTCCAGGGCCTTGAAGTCCTCAACCGTCGCGGGCCTCAGCAGCCGCTCGTCGAAGAACGCCTGCACGGTCGAGAGCACGATCTGGCCGTAGACATCATGCTGCAGGTGCTCGTGCGCCTGGTTGCCGATCCGGACCGGGCCGATGCCGCGGTAGCCCGGCAGGTGCGGGGCGATCCATTCGGTCAGCACCGGCTCGAGGCCGACGCCATAGACCGGCTGCACGTGGCCGGCCTTGGTGCGGTCCACCACCATCGAAGGGCCTAGCCCGGGGATGGAGGGCTGACCCGTCGCGCCATAGACCGGCTGCATCTCGCCGCGGCCGGCCAGGTCCACCAGGTTGCGCAGGTAGACCAGGTAGTTCTCCAGCATGTCGGCCGCGCCCAGCCGGTTCAGCGCCTGGACGACGTAATAGGCGTCCCGCAGCCAGCAGTACCGGTAGTCC
>NZ_JAPSKZ010000296.1 GCF_031181185.1 Phenylobacterium sp.
CAACATGCAGGAGGTCATGGCCCGCGGCGGCCAGGTGATCTTCATCACCGACCCGGAAGGCGAGAAGCACGCGCCGAAAGGCGCCCGGGTGGTGGTGACCGCGCCCAGGTGCGACCCGCTGATCGCTCCCCTGGTGCTGTCGGCGCCGGTGCAGCTGCTGGCGTACCACGTCGCGGTCCAGAAGGGCGCGGACGTGGACCAGCCGCGCAACCTGGCCAAGTCGGTCACGGTCGAGTAGCGGCGCAAAGCAAAACGGCCGCCCCGAGGGGCGGCCGTCGCAACTCAGCCCTTCGAGGCTGGAATTCCTTATTTCGGGGCCGGAGCCGTTTCGCCGGTCGTGGCCGGCGGCGTGCCGGGCGCACCGTCGGCGGGCGGAGTCGTCGTCGTGGCCGTGCCGTCGGCGGGCGGCGTCGTCGCCATGGCGTCAGCGGGCGGCGTGGTGGCCATAGCGTCCGCGGCCGGCGCGGTCGCAGCGGCGTCGGCGGCCGGAGCGGCCGGAGCTTCTTCGGTCTTTTGCTGGCAGGCGGCGAGGCCGAGGGCCATGACGCCGGCGGCGGCGACGGTCAGAATGCGAAGCTTCATTTTAGTTGGCTCCCTGGGGTGAATCCCCGATCGGGAGCGTTGCACAACTTCCCGTGATCGCAAAATCGTGATCACACCGGCGGAGAGGCGCCCGCGCCGGGATCGCAGCCGCGCCTGCGGCGTTTCAAAGCCGCGAGCTAAGGCTGAGCTTCGGGCGGGTCCGGGGCCTTCGGAGGGGATGAATGACGAAACGCGTGCGTAAGGCCGTCCTGCCGGTGGCGGGACTGGGCACCCGAGTGCTGCCCGGGGCGAAGACGACCCCCAAGAACCTGCTCAACGTCGTGGACCGGCCGATCCTGTCCTACATCGTCGAGGAGGCGCGGGCCGCGGGGATCGAGCACTTCGTCTTCATCGTCGGGCGCGGTCAGGGCGCGATCGAAGACTACTTCGACGCCAATCCCGAGATCGAACAGGCGCTGGAAGCCAAGGGCAAGACCGCCATCCTGGAGGACGTGCGCCGCGACCTGCCGCAGCCCGGGCAGATGAGCTTCGTGCGCCAGATGGCGCCGCTGGGCCTCGGGCATGCGGTGTGGTGCGCCCGCGACGTGATCGGCGACGAACCGTTCGCCGTCATGCTCCCCGACATGCTGATGGCGGCCAATCCGCCGGCGCTCGCCCAGGCCGTGGCGGCCTACGAGAAGACCGGCGGCAACATCGTCGTCGTCGAGCCTGCGCCCGAGGGCGAGGCCCACAAGTACGGCATCGTCGCCCTGGAGGGGCAGGAGGGCCGGCTGAACCGCATGACCGGGATGGTCGAGAAACCGGCGCCCGGGACCGAACCCTCGAACCTGTTCATCTCGGGCCGCTACATCCTGCAGCCTGAGATCTTCGAGATCCTGGAGACACAGGAACGCGGCGCCGGTGGCGAGATCCAGCTGACCGACGGGATGGCCAACCTGATGAAGGTCCAGGACTTCCACGCCCTGGAATACGACGGGACGACTTACGACTGCGGCGACAAGATCGGGCTGTTGCGCGCCAACGTCGCCTTCGCCCTCATGCGTCCCGACCTGAAGGACGCCGCCCGCAAGGCGATCCAAGAGCTGCTTTGATCCTGCTTCCCCCACGGCCCTGCGTGCGATAGCCGTAGCGGCGGTGGGGGCTCTCAGGAGTGGGAGCGGGATGCGGGTACTGATCCTAGGCGGTGACGGCTTCTGCGGCTGGCCGACGGCGCTGCACCTGTCGGCGCGCGGCCATGATGTCGCGATCGTCGACAACGGCTCGCGGCGGCGGATCGACGAGGAGCTGGGCGCAGGATCGCTCACGCCCATCGAGAGCCTGGAGACGCGGCTGGCCGCCTGGCACGAGGTCTCGGGCCGCACCATCGCCGCCCACGAGCTGACCGTCGGCAGGGACTTCGACGCCCTGGTCGATCTCCTCAAGGCGTTCCGGCCGGATGGGATCGTCCACTTCGCCGAACAGCGGGCCGCCCCCTATTCGATGAAGTCGGCGCGCCACAAGCGCTACACCGTCGACAACAACCTCAACGCCACCCACGACGTGCTGGCGGCGATCGTCGAGAGCGGTCTCGACATCCACCTGGCGCACCTGGGCACCATGGGCGTCTATGGCTACGGCACCGCCGGCGTCGCCATCCCCGAGGGCTATCTGACGGTCCAGGTGGAGAGCGCCGAGGGCTGGGTTCCGAAGGAGATCCTCTATCCGGCCAATCCCGGCTCAATCTACCACCTGACCAAGACCCAGGACGCCCTGCTCTTCCAGTTCTACGCCAAGAACGACGGCCTCCGGATCACCGACCTGCACCAGGGCATCGTCTGGGGCACGCAGACCGCCGAGACCCGGCTGGACCCGCGGCTGATCAACCGCTTCGACTACGACGGCGACTACGGGACGGTGCTGAACCGGTTCCTCATGCAGGCGGCCGTAGGCTATCCGCTGACCGTCCACGGCGCCGGCGGCCAGACCCGGGCCTTCATCAACATC
>NZ_JAPSKZ010000064.1 GCF_031181185.1 Phenylobacterium sp.
TTCTTCATGCGCCAGATGCAGGGCGCCGCGGGCGCCATGGGCTTCGGCAAGTCCAAGGCCCGGCTGCTGACCGAGAACAAGAACCGCGTCACCTTCGAGGACGTGGCCGGCGTCGACGAGGCCAAGGAAGAACTGCAGGAGGTCGTCGACTTCCTCAAGGACCCGCAGAAGTTCCAGCGCCTCGGCGGCAAGATCCCCAAGGGCGCCCTGCTGATCGGCCCGCCGGGCACCGGTAAGACCCTGATCGCCCGCGCCGTCGCGGGCGAGGCGGGCGTGCCGTTCTTCACCATCTCGGGCTCGGACTTCGTCGAGATGTTCGTGGGCGTCGGCGCCAGCCGCGTGCGCGACATGTTCGAACAGGCCAAGAAGAACGCGCCCTGCATCATCTTCATCGACGAAATCGACGCCGTGGGCCGGCACCGGGGCGCGGGCCTCGGCGGCGGCAACGACGAACGCGAGCAGACGCTGAACCAGCTGCTGGTTGAGATGGACGGCTTCGAGGCGAACGAGGGCATCATCCTGATCGCCGCCACCAACCGTCCCGACGTGCTGGACCCGGCCCTGCTGCGTCCCGGCCGCTTCGACCGCCAGGTCGTGGTGCCGAACCCGGACATCAACGGCCGCGAGCGCATCCTGCGCGTGCACATGAAGAACGTGCCCCTGGCCGCCGACGTCGAGGTCAAGGTCATCGCGCGCGGCACCCCCGGCTTCTCGGGCGCCGACCTGGCCAACCTGGTCAACGAAGCCGCCCTGATGGCCGCGCGGAAGAACCGCCGCATGGTCACCATGCGCGACTTCGAAGACGCCAAGGACAAGGTCATGATGGGCGCCGAGCGCCGCTCCATGGTCATGACCGAGGACGAGAAGAAGCTGACCGCCTACCACGAGGGCGGCCACGCCCTCGTCGCCCTGAACGTGCCGGCCACCGATCCGGTGCACAAGGCGACCATCATCCCGCGCGGCCGCGCGCTGGGCATGGTCATGCAGCTGCCCGAGCGGGACAAGTTCTCGATGTCCTACGAGCAGATGACCTCGCGCCTCGCCATCCTGTTCGGCGGCCGCGTCGCCGAAGAGCTGATCTTCGGCAAGGAGAAGATCACCTCGGGCGCCTCTTCGGACATCAGCCAGGCGACCAAGCTCGCCCGGGCCATGGTGACGAAGTGGGGCTTCTCGGACCGGCTGGGCGCGGTCGAGTACGGCGAGAACCAGGAAGAGGTCTTCCTCGGCCACTCGGTGGCGCGCAACCAGAACGTCTCGGAAGAGACCGCCAAGATCATCGACGAGGAAGTGCGCAAGCTGGTGGAAGGGGGCGAGCGGGAAGCCCGTCGCATCCTGACCGAGAAGATGGACGAGCTGCATACCTTGGCGAAGGCCCTGCTGGAGTATGAGACCCTCACCGGCGAAGAGATCGTCAATGCGCTGAAGGGCATACCGCCCAAGCGCGACGAAGCCGACGCGAAGCGGCCGACCGGACCTGCGGTGGCGGTGCCGATCTCCCCCCGGCCCAGCGCCGAGCCGGCGTGACGATCGAGGGGCGGTCCGCAAGGGCCGCCCCTTCTGCTTGCGCGGTTAGCGCAGAGCGTCCATCAGCGCGAGCCACGCCGGTGTCGCGGCGACGCCGAACAGCAGGATCGGCTTGCCGAGGCCGATGAGCGCGCCCGACCAGAGGTTCGCTGGATGGGGCCGCCCATGCGCGATCCAGTCGAAGGCGATCACACCCGCCACCGCAACGAGCGTCAGGCTCAGGAAACCGGGCGGGCCAAACGGCATCAGGGCGGGTATGCGCGCCAGCGCTGGAGTCAGCAGGCTGACCGTAGCCATGGTCATCAGCCGCTTGTGCCAGTCTGAACGTTGCCGGAGAAACGCGCCCCAGGCGACGAGCCCCGCGAAGATCGCGATGTCTCCGAAGGGCAGCATGGCGAACTGCCGGATGTCGCCCGGGACGGGCGGCTGACCACCGCGCAGCGTATCCAGTGCGGCGGCGATGCCTAGCGCCACCATCACACCGGCCCAGGCCAGCGACGCCCACCCGAGCTTGCGATGCAGGTCCGTCCGGCCGGCTGGAACCAGCAGGGTCTGCGCCAGAAACAGAGCGAGCCAAACGGTGAAGACCGCGCCGTGCGCCGCCAGCACGGGCTTCAGCGGTCCCAGCTCGGCGGTCCGCATATAAAAGGTGGGTGCGAAGCCCACGATGACGACGCCCGCTGTCAGCAGCGCCACCAGCACGTAGAAGCGGCGCTTGGGCCGGCGGGTGACGCCGGCTGTAGTCGGGGATGCAGCCATGGCTCTCCTCCCAGAAGTGCATGAGGAGGTTGCCACGACTTGATCGAACGGCGCTATCCAAAGATCGGCGACCGAGGATCGCTGTAGTCTGAGGTGTGCGCCTGCTATCAACGCAGCCGATGAGCCTCGCCGCTTCCGCCCCGCCGGCGCCCGTCCGCGTGATGGGCGTGCTGAACATGACGCCGGACAGCTTCTCGGACGGCGGGAGCCTGGGCAGTGTGGAGGCGGGGCTCGCCCGGGCGCTGGCGTTGGTCCGCGCGGGCGCGGACATCCTGGACGTGGGCGGCGAGTCCACGAGGCCTGGCGCGACCCCGGTGCCTGCCGACGAGGAGATCGTGCGCGTCGTCCCGCTGATCCGCGCCATCCGGGCCGAGAGCGGCGCGCCGATTTCCGTGGACACCATGAAGCCGGAGGTGGCGCGCGCCGCGGTCGCCGCCGGCGCCACCATCTGGAACGACGTGGCGGCCCTCCGCTGGCCCGGCGCGCTGGAGGCGGCCGCCGAACTCGGCTGCGACGTGGTGCTGATGCACATGCAGGGCGAACCCGGCACCATGCAGCGGGAGCCGCGGTACGACGACGTGGTCGCCGACGTCGCCGACTTCCTCGCCGCCCGCGCGGAAGCCGCGATGGCGGCCGGCGTCGCACGCGAGCGCATCTGGCTTGATCCGGGCGTGGGCTTCGGAAAGCACATGATCCGCCACAATCTGCCGCTGCTGGCGGGCCTTCCGCGGATCGTCGGGCTGGGCTTCCCGGTGCTTCTGGGCGTCAGCCGCAAGAGCTTCATTGGCGCGCTGGACGAGCAGGCGCCGCCCGACGCGCGGCTGGGCGGTTCGATCGCCGCAGCGCTCGCCGGAGCCGCGGCGGGCGTGGCCGCCGTGCGGGTCCACGACGTGCGCGAGACGGTTCAGGCCCTCAGGGTCTGGCAGGCCATCGTCCAGGCGGGCTATCAGGTCTGATGCACAAGGGCAGGGTCCTCATCATCGCCGGTTCGGACAGCGGCGGCGGCGCCGGCGTCCAGGCCGACATCAAGACCGTCACGGCGCTGGGCGGCTATGCGGCCACGGCGATCACCGCGCTCACCGTCCAGAACACGCTGGGCGTCAGCGGCGTACATCCCGCGCCGCTTGCGATCGTAGAAGCCCAGGCCCGTGCGGTCCTCGACGACATCGGCGCCGATGCGATCAAGACCGGCATGCTGGGCGACGCGGCCACGGTGGACCTGGTCGCGCGGTTGATCGAGGACGCCGGCGCGCCGGCCGTGATCGATCCGGTGATGGTCGCCAAGGGCGGCGCGTCGCTGCTGGCGGCCGACGCCGTGGTCGCGGTGCGCGAGCGCCTGGTCCCGCGCGCGGCGCTCCTGACGCCGAATGCGCCCGAGGCCGAGGCGCTGACGGGCCTCGCAGCGGCCTCCACGGACGACCTCCGCCGTGCGGGCGAGGCGCTGCTGTCGATGGGCGCGAAGGCGGTGCTGATGAAGGGCGGACATGTGCCGGGCGATCGCGTGGTCGACGTCCTGATGACGGGTGAGGGCGAGACCGCCTTCGAGACCGATCGGATCGACACCCGCCACACCCACGGCACGGGCTGTACGCTGGCCTCCGCCTGCGCGACCGGGCTCGCCCAGGGGCTGGCCCTCACCGACGCGGTCGCCCGCGCCTGGGCCTATGTGCAGGAGGCGATGCTGCGCGCGCCGGGACTGGGCGCCGGCCACGGCCCGCTGGACCACGCCTGGCCGTTGCGGGGCCGGGCATGAAGCACGCCGACGATCTCGAGGCGATCCTGCGCCGTTCCGAGCCCCTGATGCAGGTGCTGCGCACCCTGCGCGAGATCGACCTGCCGGACTGGCTGGTCTTCTCAGGCGCGGTCTACCAGCGCGTGCTGAACCACCTAGGCGGCCGCGACCTCGACTACGGTATCAAGGACTACGACGTGGGCTATTTCGACGCCTCGGACATCTCGTACGAGGCGGAGGATGTGGTCATCCAGCGCGCTGCCGCCGCCTTCCAGCCGCCGCTGCGCGAGATGGTCGAGGTGCGCAACCAGGCCCGCGTCCATGTCTGGTTCGAGGGCAAGTTCGGGGAGCCCTATTCGCCGTTGACCTCGTCGGCCGAGGCGCTGGAGCGCTTCGTCAGCCCGATGTTCGCCGTGGGCGTCCGCCTCGAGGCGGGCGACCGGATGACGATCCTGGCGCCCTTTGGGCTTGAGGACCTGTTCGCGCGGGTCCTGCGGCCAAACCCGCTCCGACGCGAGCGAAGCTTCGCCCGCATCGCAGCTTCAGCGAAGGCCCGCTGGCCAGAGATCCAGGTTATGGAGGCCTAGCGGCGATAGACGTCCGGGTCATGGATCTGCATCCACCGGTCCGCGCCGGTCAGCTCGGTGAAGCCGAACTGGCGATAGAGCTCGTGGGCGTCGGCGGTCGCCAGGTGCAGGCGGCGCAGACCCTGCAGGTCGGGATGCCCCTTCAGATACGACATCAGCCGCTTGCCGACGCCTTGGCCGCGATACGCCGCATCCACGAAGACGTCGCAGATCCAGCCGAAGGTGGCCCGGTCGGTCACCACGCGGGCCATGCCGGCCATCTCGCCGGCCGCCGTGTAGCAGCCGGCCGTCAGGCTGTTGGCGCAGGCGCCCCGGAAGGTCTCGAGCGGAATGCCGGCCGCCCAGTAGCTCTCGCCGGAGATCCAGGCGTGGGCGCGGGCGAGATCGAACCGCGCCGGGTCGTCGCTGACATGGAAAGCGGCGTCTGCGATCTCGTGCGGCATCGTCCCTCCTGAGCGCGCCGCGGTCCGGCGCGGCTGAAGTGGCACTTGCCCGCCGCGCCCACCGGGCCGCAAGTGCCGGTCATGCGCCAGTGGACCGTCGACGCCTTCGCCGCCCAGCCCTTCCGGGGCAATCCCGCTTGCGTGGTCGAGCCGTTCGAGGCCTGGCCCGACGACACCTGGATGCAGGCTCTGGCCGCCGAGAACAACCAGGCGGAGACCGCCTTCCTGGTGCGGACGGCCGACCCGGACCGGTTCGGCCTGCGCTGGTTCACGCCGCTGCTGGAGGTGCCGCTGTGCGGCCACGCGACCCTGGCCGCGGCCCACGTGCTGTTCGCCGAGCTGGGCGCGCCGGCGACGCGCCTGACATTCGAGACCAAGTCGGGACCGCTGAGCGTGGCGCGTCGCGGCCAAGGCTATGAGATGGACTTCCCCTCCCAGCCGCCCCGCCGGATCGAGCCGCCGGCCGCGCTCGCCAAGGCCCTGGGCGTGCAACCCCGGGAGGTCTGGGCGTCCACCTATCTCGTGGCCGTGGTGGACGACGAGGCTACGGTGCGCGCGCTGCGCCCCGACGTGCCGGCCCTCGCCGACCTTGGCGTGGAGGCCAGCGGCGGTCCCGGCAATATCGGCGTGGCCGCCCTCGCGGCGCCGTCCAAGCCATATCAGGTGGTGAGTCGCTTCTTTGCGCCTGGCTCCGGCATTCCGGAGGACCCGACAACCGGCTCGCTGCACTGCATCCTGGCTCCGCTGTTCTCCGACAAGCTTGAGCGGGCGACGCTCGCCTACCACCAGGCCTATCCCGGCCGGGGCGGCGACCTAGAGTGCGAGGTGACGGGCGACCGGGTGCTTATTCGCGGCGGCGCGGTGACGGTGCTGAGCTCCGTGCTCCACGCATAGGAAAACGCCCCCGGAGGTCTCCGGGGGCGTCCATGGCCGTGCCGGCCGTTAGCGCCAGCGGTTCGCGCTGTAGCGCGGATAGTTGTTGGTGGCCGCCTCGATGCGGTTCACCACGTTCGTGAGCCGACGATACTGCCACTGGCTGGCTTGGCCGGTCTCGACGCGCCAGGCCAGGGGCTGCACCTCGCGCAGCTCACGCTGCAGCTGGCGGGCGTGACCCCAGGAGATGCGGCCTTCCTGGGCGGCGTTGTTGATCCGCCATTCGAGGCCGTCGACATAGCCGGTGGTCAGATTGCCGCGGTAATCCTCGCGTCGATCGTAGTCGCGCCAGGGCTGCGCGGTGGCGGCGGTGCTCGCCACGCCAGTGATCGCGAGAGCGGCGGCGGCGATAGCGGTGGTCAACTTCAGCTTGTTCATCGATCTATTCCTCTGCTCCGGTCGTCCCTCGGCTTTGGAAGTCCTGAGTGGCGGCCAAAACTATTTCCAAAACACTTTGTTCCAACTTCCGACGCGGAGTGCGTCCGCGTCGGAATTCGGTGTGGCCTAGCGGCGGCTGTACTGATGGTCGCGGCGTTCGAAGCGCAGCTGGCCCTCCAGGCGGTCGAACCGGCGATCCAGGTCGGCGCGCTCCCAGCTCGAGAGGCCGTTGACCCGGTAGCGGGCTTCCAGACGGGCGATCTGGCGGAAGTCGTCGCGCAGCCGGTTGGCCTCGCGCCGCGTCAGGTCGCCGTGACGGACACCCTGGTCGATGCGACGCTCGATCCGGTCCTGCCGCTGGTTGATGTTCTGCCAGCCGTCGTTGTGGCGGTAGCCCTGGGCGGCGGCGGGCGCGGCGACGCCGGCGACGGTGGCGACGGCGGCCAGGGAGACGATCAGCTTCTTCATGGTCAGGTCCTCCAGACCCTTCGTTGCGCCGCGGGGGCGGCTTCGATGGGTGCAGGAAACCACGTTGCGCCTGACCGCCGTCTGAGCCCGGCGGTTGTGTGCGGTTCAGCTAGATGACTGGCCCTTCATGCCCGCTTGCGGGCGTCGCGCCTCAGGCGGCGGCGGATTTGCCCCGGCTGGCGCCCGCGGCCGCGACCGCGTTCAGGGCGGCCGAGATCGCGTCGTACAGCTTGGCGATCTCGATCGGCTTGGCCACGTGGGCGTCCATGCCGACAGCCAGATACTCTTCGACCTGATGGGTGAGGGCGTTGGCCGTGAGCGCGACGATGGGGGTGCGGGCGCGCTTTTCGGCCGCTTCCAGGCTGCGGATCTCGCGGGCGGCGGTGATCCCGTCCATCACAGGCATCTGGATATCCATCAGGATCAGGTCGTAGGCGCCGGCGCGCCACGCCTCCACGGCCTCCTTGCCGTCAGGCACGATGTGCACGTCGATGCCAAGCGAGCCCAGCACCGCGGCCAGGACCTGCTGGTTGGTAGGGTTGTCCTCAGCCGCCAGCAGGCGCAGGTCGCCGTCGTCGCTGGCGGGCGCAACTTCTGCCGGCGCCGCCTCGGCGGGCTGCCCGCGCTTCAGCGGCAGCTCGACGGTGAAGGTCGAACCGTGGCCTTCGCGGCTTTCCACGTCGATCGAGCCGCCCATCATCTGGGTCAGCTCGCGGCAGATGGCGAGGCCCAGCCCCGTGCCGCCGAAGCGGCGGGTGGCCGAATTGTCAGCCTGGGTGAACTTCTCGAACAGGCTGGGCAGCTTTTCCGGGGCGATCCCGACGCCGGTGTCGCGGACCACGATCCGCAGGGCGCCGGTCTCGCCGATGTCCACCGTGGCGCGCACCTCGCCCTGGGTGGTGAACTTCACGGCGTTGGACAGGAGGTTGCCGACGATCTGGCGCAGGCGGTCTGCGTCGCCGCGCCACCAGCCGCGCGCGGTTTCTCCGACCTCGACCGAGAAGGCCAGGCCCTTGCCCTCGGCGATGACGCGGAAGTTCTCGCCAACTTGCTCGAGTTCGGGCCCGAGTTCGAAGTCCTCGTCCAGCAGGGTGAGTTTGCCGGCCTCAATTTTCGAGAGGTCCAGCACGTCGTTCAGCACCGCCAGCAGCAGCCCGCCCGACCGGCGGATCACGTCCAGCCGCTCCCGCTGCAGCGGCTCGAGGTCGCCCAGGGCCATGACCTCGGCCATCGCGAGCACGCCGTTCAGCGGCGTTCGGATCTCATGGCTCATGTTGGCGAGGAACTGAGTCTTCAGCACATTGGCGGCGTTGGCGGCGTCGCGGGCGCTCTCCAGCTCGCGCATGGTCCGCTTCAGTTCCTGCTCCCGCTCGCCCAGCTTGGTCAGCAGGTGGTTGAAGCTCTCGGTCAGGCTCTCGAACAGGGCGTCGCCCGCCTCGACGTCCACCGGGGTGAAGCTGCCGCCGGCGGCCACCTCATGCATGGCATGCGAGAGCGCCTGCACCGGCTGGATCACCCGATGGGCCAGGCTGCGCGACAAGAACAGCGCCACGCCCACGCCGCCGAACAGCAGCACGGCGGTGAGCGCGATGAACTTCGCGAGCATCGGCTGCAGGCGCGGCCGCTCGACGACCATCCGCAACTGGCCCATCGGCTGACCGTCGACCAGCACCGGCATGTCGAAGGTCTCGACGTCCCGGCCGGCGGGACGCGCCCGCTCATAGCGTGCGAGTTCCTGGCCCGACTGGCCGATCAGGCGCGCGGAGACGACCTCAGGGCTCGCCTGGACGGCCGAGAGCGCAGCCTTGCTGTCGGGCTTGTTGTCCACCACCGGGGCGGCCATCTGCGCGGTGATGCCGGCGAGGCTCTCGTGGATCCGGTGGGACTGCGACCTGGCCACGACCCACTGCTGCAGCATGAAGGTGAGACAGGCCGCCAGCAGCACCACGACCGTCGTGATGACGCCCACGCGCGCGACGCGGGCGTGGAAGGTCGCGGAAGGCGCGGAGCCCTTCCGGCCCGCATCGGCGAAGGTGCGCAGCGCGAACATGGGTTGGTTGATAGCCCCATAGTCCTAACGCTTCGCTTCTACCGCCCCGTTGACCGAACTGTGTTCTGGGCGCCACGCCACAACCGCCGGCCGAGAATTTTATGGTTAACAACCTATGAATCTATTGCGGGAAGCTTTACCATTCCTTTACCTTAACGGCTGTCGGGTAACTGGAAGGGTGTCCCCATGGAAAAGGTTTTCGTCGCCCAGCGCGTGGCCAAGAAGCTGTTCACCACGGAAGCTGCGGTCGATGGCGCGCTCGCTGAAGCCGCCGAGCTGATGGCCGCCATGATCGCGGCGCGAAAGGACGCCAACCTGTCGCTCGTGTTCGCGGATGACGTTCAGGTGAAGCTGATGGACGCCATGAAGGCGCTCAGCGAGGCTCGCACGGCCATGGTCGGCGTGCACAGCGAACTCAACGAGGCCAAGCTGCGCCTCGGCATCCGCACCAAGATGGTCGGCGAGATGCACAAGAACGAAATGTCGTCGGTCGCCGCGCCCGTGGAGATGCGCGAGGTCGGCTGACCCCCGCATCACGGTTGCAATAGTTTAACTATTCTCGCGCCCCTAATCCGCGTTAGGGGCGCGAGATGCTTTATACCCTCTACACGGCCTATTCTTTGCTGATGGTGATTGCGCTCAGCGCGGTCCTCGCCGTGTGGAAAGGCGGGTGGGCGGAGCGCGTCGGCGCTGGCGTCAACCTGCTGGCGGCTCTCTCATTCGAATTGGCCCAGCGGCAGCTGGCGGGCGATGCGCTCGCCACGACGACGCTTGTGCTCGATGGGGTGCTCGCGCTCAGCTTCCTCGGGCTGACCCTCCGCTTCGCGAAGACTTGGTTGGGGCTGGCCATGCTTTTGCAGGCGATGCAGTTCGCGCTTCACGCCTACTACTACGTGGTTGAGCGGAAGCTGGACGCTCTGTTCGCGATCGTGAACAACCTGGTCAGCTGGGGGCTGATCGCGTGCATCGTGGGGGGTGTGGCGGGCCACTGGGCCAGCGAGCACCGCCGCCGGCGCGCCGTGCTCCACCCGCTCTAGCTTGCGCTCCGCTGTCCGGGCGCCCTGATCGGCCCCGCGACCTGCAGACGCGCTCACAGGCGCTGCAGAAAGTTTCTCTTGCACCGCAGCAAGAACGGGGGCTTCTGGGCGGCGGGCCACGCCCTCCCAACGGGGCGCTGCCTATCTGCAAGGATAGGAGACATCGCAGGTGACTACGCCTCCCCACACCGGGGCCAAGCCGGCCATGCGCCCGGCTCGTCCCGAATTCTCTTCCGGCCCGTGCGCCAAGCGCCCCGGCTGGGCCCCTGAAAACCTCCGCAACGCCGTCCTGGGCCGTTCGCACCGGTCCAAGCTCGGCAAGTCGCGCCTCAAGGAGGCGATCGACCGCACGCGCGAGGTGCTGCAGGTTCCCGACGACTATCTGATCGGCATCGTGCCGGGCTCCGACACGGGCGCGGTCGAGATGGCCCTATGGTCGATGCTGGGCCCCAAGCCCGTCCAGCTTCTGGCCTTCGAGAGCTTCGGCAAGGACTGGGTCACCGATGTCGTGAAGCAGCTGAAGCTGCCGGCCGAGGTGCTGGACGCGCCCTACGGCGAGCTCCCCGACCTGACCAAGGTCCGCAAGGACGCCGACCTGGTCTTCACCTGGAACGGCACGACCTCGGGCGTGCGCGTGCGGAACGCCGACTTCATCGCCGACGACCGCGAAGGCGTGACAATCTGCGACGCCACCAGCGCCGCCTTCGCGCAGACGCTGGATTGGCCGAAGCTCGATGTGGTCACCTTCTCCTGGCAGAAGGCGCTGGGCGGCGAGGCCGCGCACGGCGTGCTGATCCTGTCGCCGCGCGCTGTCGCCCGACTAGAAAGCTACAGCCCGCCGTGGCCGATGCCGAAGCTGTTCCGCATGACCAAGGGCGGCAAGCTGAACGCCGAGATCTTCGAAGGCTCGACGATCAACACGCCCTCGATGCTGTGCGTCGAGGACTACCTGGACGCGCTGGCCTGGGCCCAGAAGATCGGCGGCCTCGCCGAGCTGAAGCGCCGCGCCGACGCGAACCTGGCGGTTCTGGAGTCGTGGGTCGAGCGCACCGACTGGGTGGCCTTCCTCGCCGAGGACGCCGCCGTCCGCTCGAACACCTCGGTGTGCCTGAAGGTCGTCGATCCCCGCGTCACCGCCCTGGCGGCCGACGCTCAGGCCGACTTCGCCAAGAAGCTGGCACAGGCGCTGGAGAAGGAAGGCGTGGCCCTCGACGTGGGCGGCTATCGCGACGCCCCTCCGGGCCTGCGGATCTGGTGCGGAGCCACCGTCGACACCGACGATGTGGACGCCCTGACGCCGTGGCTGGACTGGGCCTTCGCGAGCCTCTCCGCCGAATTCGCCGCGGCCTGAGCCGCAGCCACCTTGACATCGACCGCCGGGCGCGTGGCGTCCGGCGGCGCATCATCGGACATCTGAAATGCCCCGCGTTCTCATCGCCGACAAACTCAGCCCCGCCGCAGTCGACATCTTCAAGCAGCGCGGCGTCGACGCCGACGTGAAGACCGGCCTTCCCAAGGACGAGCTCCTCAAGATCGTCGACCAGTACGACGGCATCGCCATCCGCTCGGCCACCAAGGTCGACAAAGACGTCATCGCCGCCGCCAAGAACCTGAAGGTCGTGGGCCGCGCCGGGATCGGCGTGGACAACGTCGACATCCCCGCCGCCACGGCCGCCGGCGTGGTCGTGATGAACACCCCCTTCGGCAACTCGATCACCACCGCCGAGCACGCCATCGCCATGATGTTCGCCCTCGCCCGCCAGCTGCCCGCCGCGGACGTCTCCACCCAGGCCGGCAAGTGGGAGAAGAACCGTTTCATGGGCGTCGAGCTGTACGGCAAGACGCTGGGCCTGATCGGGGCCGGCAACATCGGCTCGATCGTCGCCGACCGGGCGCTGGGGCTGAAGATGAAGGTCGTGGCCTATGACCCGTTCCTGTCGCCCGAGCGGGCGGTGGAGATGGGCGTCGAGAAGGTCGAGATCGAGGAGCTGCTCGCTCGCGCCGACGTCATCACCCTGCACACGCCGCTGACGGACAAGACCCGCAACATCCTGTCGGCCGAGAACCTCGCGAAGACGAAGAAGGGCGTCCTGATCGTCAACTGCGCCCGTGGCGGCCTGGTGGACGAGGCGGCGCTGCGCAAGCTGCTCGACGATGGCCATGTGGGCGGCGCCGCCTTCGACGTGTTCGTCGAGGAACCGGCCAAGGACAACGTGCTCTTCGGCGCCGAGAACTTCATCGCCACGCCGCACCTCGGCGCCTCGACCCTGGAAGCTCAGGAGAACGTCGCCCTCCAGGTCGCCGAGCAGATGAGCGACTACCTGCTGACCGGCGCCGTCACGAATGCGCTGAACAGCCCCTCGGTCACCGCCGAGGAAGCGCCGCGCCTGAAGCCCTTCGTGGCCCTGGCCGAGAAGCTGGGCGCCTTCGCCGGCCAGATGGTCGACTTCGGCGTCAAGGCGGTCGACATCGCCTTCGAGGGCGAGGTGGCCAAGCTGAACACCAAGCCGCTCAGCGCGGCGGCGCTGGCCGGCGTGCTGCGGCCCATGCTGGCCGAGATCAACATGGTCTCGGCGCCGGCGGTGGCGAAGGAGCGCGGCATCACCGTCTCGGAAAGCCGTCAGGAAGAAAGCCCGATCTATGAGAGCCTCGTGCGCATCACGGTGACCACCGAGAAGGGCAAGCGCTCGTTCGCCGGCTCGGTCCTGGCTGGCGCGCCGCGCATCGTGGAAGTGAAGGGCATGGACCTGGACGCGCCCTTTGCGTCCCGCATGCTGTACGTGAACAACCTGGACAAGCCGGGCTTCATCGGCGCGCTGGGCGCCCTGCTGGGCGATGCGGGCGTGAACATCGCGACGTTCAACCTGGGCCGCGTCGACGCGGGCGAGGACGCCATCGCCCTGGTGGGCGTCGACCAGGCCCCCGACGAAGCGCTGCTGGGCCGGATCCAGCAGCTGCCGCATGTGAAGGAAGCCCGGGCCCTTCGGTTCTAACTCGACCTTGTCGTCCCGCGCCTGGCTCCACAACTTTGAGCCAGGCGCGGGAGGATGCCCATGAAGATCATCGGTTCGTACGTCTCGCCGTACGTGCGCAAGGTGCTGGCCTGCCTGAACCTGAAGGGGCTGGCGTATGAGATCGACCCGATCACGCCCTTCTACGGCGACGACCGGTTCGAGCGGATCAGCCCGCTGCGCCGGATCCCGGTGCTGGTCGACGGCGACCTGACCCTCTGCGACTCCTCGGTGATCTGCGCCTACCTCGACGAGGCCTATCCGCAGCGGCCGCTGCTGCCCGCCGACGCCAGGGAGCGGGCGCGCGCCCGCTGGCTGGAGGAGTTCGCCGACACCCGTCTGGGCGACGTCTTCATCTGGGGCTTGTTCTACCAGAAGGTCGTCCACCCCATCGTCTGGAAGCAGCCCGGCGACCAGGCGCGCATCGAGAAGAGCCTCGCGTCCGACATCCCCGCGGCGATGGACTACCTCGAGAGCCAGTTGCCGGCGGACGGCTTCGTGTTCGGCGACATCGGCCTGGCGGATATCGCCGTCGCCAGCTTCTTTCGAAACGGCGCCTATGCCGGGTTCGAGCCGGATCCCGCTCGCTGGCCGAAGACCGCCGCCTTCGTGGCGCGAGCCTTCGCGCATCCCGCGCTGGCGGCGCTGGAGCCATTCGAGCAGGCCCAGATCCGCAGCAGCCCACAGGGCCGCCGCGCCGCCCTCCTGGAAGCCGGCGCGCCGCTGACCGAAGACACGCTGGGCCTGCCGACGCCGCGGCCGGGCGTGATGACCCTCTAGCCGCCGGACAGCGCGCCGAAGATCAGCAGTTCCTCGCCTGGACGGATCGGCCGGGTGACGTCGCGCGTCTCGTCCTGGCCGACGAACAGCCGCATGTGCTTCCGCACGCGGTCCTGCTCGTCGATGACGCGGAACTTCAGCCCCGGGTAGGCGCGATCCAGGTCGTCCAGCACCGCCCCCACGGTCTCGCCGGTGGCGGTCACCCGCGTGACGCCGCCGGTGTAGGCTGAAAGCTGCGAGGGCACGAACACCGAGATCATGGGGCCGGCGCCACGGTCACCGAGTAGATCTCGGGCAGGTGGGCGCAGATCTGGCGCCAGCTGTCGCCTTCGTCGCCGCTCGCCCACACCTCCCCGCCGGTGGTGCCCAGATAGAGGCCCTGGGGATCGGCGCGGTCGCCGCAGAACGCCTGACGCTTGACGGTGAACCACCCCTGTTCCGCCGGGAAGCCGCGGTCCTGCCGCTCCCAGGAGGCGCCGCCGTCCCTCGTGCGATAGACCGCGGGCCGCCCTCCGGGGCTGACGCGTGGCCACACGTCCGTGCCGTCCATCGGAAACACCCAGGCCGTCTGGTCGCAGCGGGCGTGGGGCACGATGGAGAAGCCGATGTCCCCGATCTCGGGCGGCATGGCCTTGCCGATCCGCTCCCAGCGCTCGCCCGGCCGGTCCAGACGGTAGATGCCGCAGTGGTTCTGCTGCCAGATGCGGTCAGGATTGGTGGGCGCCAGCGCAATCTGGTGGCTGTCCTGGCCATATTCTGGGAACGGGTCCGGCAGGAAGTTCGCCTCCACGTTCTGGTTCAGCGGCCGCCAGGTCGCCCCCTGGTCGGTGGTCTCCAGCACCCCGGCCGAGCAGGTAGCCAGGTACATGTGGCGGGCGTCGCGCGGGTCGATGGCGACGCCGGCCACGATCGCGCCATCGGGCGTGCCGCCGTCGGGCGGCAGCCAGTCCATGATCTTCGGATGCTCGTTCAGACCCCGCACGCTCTCCCAGGTGTCGCCGCCGTCTTCACTGCGGAACAGGCCCGGCGGCGAGGTGGCCGCCCACCAGACGCCGGGCTCCTCGGTATGGCCGGGCTCGAGCCAGAAGGTGTGGTTCACCGACCGACCGTGCGGCTCGCCCTTCGGAAAGGCCGGCGGGCTCTTGGCTTCGGTCCAGGTCTGGCCGCCGTCGGTCGAGCGCAGGATGGTGGGCCCCAGGTGGCCGGTGGAGGCCGCCATCAGCATGGTGCGCGGGTCCCGGGGATCGGCGACGAAGTGATTGATGATCTGACCCAGGAACATGGGGCCCTGCGTGCGCCAGGCGCCGCGCCCCGCGTCGCTTGTGAGCACCCAGGCGCCCTTGCGCGTGCCGATCAGCAGTCGAACAGGCTCGGTCATGTGTGTTCCTCCCGACCGAAGGACGAACCATACCACCAGAATCCGACAGGGCGGATCAGCGACACCTCGCGGCCTGTTCGGCGACGTAGTCGGTCATCGCGGGCAACCCGGCCCAGGCGCGACGCTGGTCGAGCCTGGCGGGCTCTTCGACCTCTCGCGGGGTCCAGACGCCGGAGCCGCTGCAACTGCCCATGATCCCGAAGCGCTGCGGATTGTCGGTGTTGCGCGCCCACCTGTCGAAGGTGAAGGCGAAGAGGCGCCGGTTCGTCTCGCGGTTTTCGGCGAGGGGCTCGAGCAGGGCGATCATCCGCCGTTGGAACGCGGGGTCGGCGTCGGCGTGCTGGACGATCAGTCGAGCCGCCTGGTCCGCCGCGGCGCCGTCGCGGCTGATCGTGAACCAGCCGCGTTCGGCAACCACTCTGGCGAGCCAGGCTTGGTTCGCGGCGTCGGCCTGCAGCGCCTCGGCCGAACTCAAGCCGTCCGCCAGCTGAAGGACGAGAGGGCTCGCCCCTGGCGCGAACGCCGCCTTCGCGGCGGCGGAAGTGCTCTCGCGAGCGGCCTGGTCGCGGGCGACGTTCTCGAAGAGCTGCCGGTGGACGTCGGACTGCCCTGCCCGGGCCTGCTTCACCAGCTCAGTCGTGACAGGATAGGCGCCGATCGGGGATCGGCCCGTGGCGAACAGGGTCTTGATCGCCGCGCGGCGACGGGCGTCGGCCTCGCGCGCGGCGCGGCAAGCGTCCCGCCATTGCAGGTCGTCCACCTGCGCCCGCGCCTTCGCCAGCGCGGGCATGTTGAGGGCGAAAGCGGGCGTTCCAAGACAGGCGGCGACGGTCTCCCGCTCGAGCGCCGGCGGGGCGCTGGCGCCCAGGATGGCGGCGAGGACGAGGGCGATCATGACCGGATTGAGCGGCGGCTGGCTCCCAGCGTCAACTGGAGGCTCAGTGGAAGTCGCGGCTGCGGATCAGACGGCCGCTGACCTTTGAGTGGGCGGTGATCGGCGCTTCGTCGGCGCGCATCTCGGACAATCTGTGCGAGAGGTCGGTGAAGCGCTCGGCCACCACGTGGATCACGTCGCCTTCCCGCTGCACCTGGCCATGGACGACGAGGAAGGACGAGCCCATCACGATCCGGCGGTTGGCCTCGAAGGCGTCGCGCCAGATGACGATGTTGGCGATGCCGGTCTCATCCTCCATCGTCAGGAACACCACGCCCTTGGCGGTGCCCGGCCGCTGGCGCACCAGCACCAGGCCGCCGACGCAGAGCCGGCGCTTGTCCCGAACGGTCTTTAGCGCCTCGCAGCGGACTGCGCCCATCGCGGTCAGGTCGTCGCGGAAGAAGGTCATCGGGTGCGCTTTCAGGGACAGGCTGGTGGTCCGGTAGTCCTCGGCCACGTGCTGCGGCAGGTTCATGAACGGCAGCTCGACCTGCGGCTCCTTCAGGGTCTGGCGGGTCAGCAGCGGCGCGTCGCGCTCGGCGCCCCACTCGTCGGAGAGGCCCTTCACGGTCCACAGGGCCTCGCGCCGGCTCACGCCCAGACCATGGAAGGCGTCGGCTTCGGCCAGCAGCTCCAGCGCCCGGCGCGAGAGACGGGCCTGCCGGGCGAACGCCTGGATCGTCCGGCAGCCGGCGCCCCGCGCCTCGACCAGCGCCTTGGCCTCGGCCTCCTTGAACCCCTTGATCTGCCTGAGACCCAGACGAACGGGGCGGTAGCGTTCGCGCGGGTCGTCCTTCTCTTCCAGCGTGCAGTCCCAGTCCGACGTCGTCACGTCGGGGGGGCGGACCTCCACGCCATGCTCGCGGGCGTCCCGCACCAGCTGGGCTGGCTGGTAGAAGCCCATCGGCTGGCTGTTGAGCAGCGAGACCAGGAAGACGTCCGGGTGGTGGCATTTCACCCAGGCCGAGACGTAGACCAGGATGGCGAAACTGATCGCATGGCTCTCGGGGAAGCCGTAGGAGCCAAAGCCCTCGATCTGCTGGAAGCAGCGGCGGGCGAACTCCGGGTCGTAGCCGCGGCGGATCATGCCCTCGACGAACCTGACGCCGTACTCGCCGATCGTACCCATGTGGCGGAAGGTGGCCATCGATCGGCGCAGCCCGTCGGCGTCGGCCTCGGAGAACTTCGCGGCCTCGATGGCGATGCGCATGGCCTGCTCCTGGAAAAGCGGCACGCCAAGCGTCTTCTCCAGGATCTTCCTCAGCTCGTCCTTGGGTCCGTGCGCCGGGTTCGGCGCGGGGTAGTGGACGGGATCCTTGCCTTCACGGCGCCGCAGGTAGGGGTGGACCATGTCGCCCTGGATCGGGCCCGGCCGGACGATCGCGACTTCGATCACCAAGTCGTAGAATTCCCGCGGCTTCATCCGGGGCAGCATCGACATCTGCGCCCGGCTCTCCACTTGGAAGACGCCGACGGAATCCGCGCGGCTCAGCATCTCGTAGACCGCGGGATCTTCCTGCGGGATGTCGGCGATGTCCCTCAGGCCCAGAAGGTCCAGGCTCTTCTTCAGCGCGGTCAACATGCCCAGAGCCAGGACGTCGACCTTCATCAGCTTCAGGGCGTCGATGTCGTCCTTGTCCCACTCGATGAAGGTGCGCTCCTTCATGGCCGCGTTGCCGATGGGCACGGTCTCGTCCAGCCGGCGCTTGGTCAGCACATAGCCGCCCACGTGCTGGGACAGGTGGCGCGGGAAGCCCAACAGCTCCTGGGCCAGGCTCGTGGCCCGCCGGATCTCGGGCGCGTCCGGGTCGATGCCGCACTGGCGGATGTGCTCGTCGGGCACGCCGTCGCCGTAGCTGCCCCAGACGGTGTTCGCGAGCGCCGCGGTGACATCCTCGGTCAGGCCCAGCGCCTTGCCGACCTGGCGGATCGCCATGCGAGGGCGATAGTGGATCACCGTCGCCACGATCGCGGCGCGGTCGCGGCTGTAACGGTCGTAGACGTACTGCATCACCTCCTCGCGGCGGGCGTGCTCAAAGTCCACGTCGATATCGGGCGGCTCGTTCCGGTTCTCGGAGATGAAGCGCGAGAACAGCAGCTCCTGGCCCTTCTTCGTCGGATCGACCGACGTCACGCCCAGGCAGAAGCAGACGCAGGAATTGGCCGCCGAGCCGCGCCCTTGGCACAGAATATCCTGGCTGCGAGCCCATTGGACGATGTCGTGTACGGTCAGGAAGTAGTTGGGGTAGTCCAGCTTCTCGATGACCTCGAGCTCGTGCGTCACCAGCTTGCGAACGATGTCCGGCGTCCCTCCGGGATACCGCCACTCGGCGCCGGCCCAGGCCAAGTCGCGCAAGTGCT
>NZ_JAPSKZ010000065.1 GCF_031181185.1 Phenylobacterium sp.
GAACTTCGGCTGGGCGAGCGCGCCCGCCGGGAGCAACGCGACCAGGAGCGCGAGGGCCAGGCCCCGCGCGCCCGCGATCAGGTTCATTGCGGCGGAGCCGAACCCGGCGCCGCGCCGGGCGGCGGGCCCGCCGGGGCGTCCGTCCCGAAGTCCACCGTCGGCGCCGACTGCGCCTCAGCGGTCGCCTGGAACAGCTGCATCGGCTTCGAGCCCGAGTGGATGGTGTTCGCCCAGATCACCGTCGGGAAGGTCCTGAGGCTGGTGTTGTAGTCGCGGACGGCCTCGTTGTAGTCGCGCCGGGCAACGGCGATGCGGTTCTCGGTGCCTTCCAGCTGGCTCTGCAGGGCCATGAAGTTCGTGTTCGACTTCAGGTCCGGATACTGCTCCTGCAGCACGCGGAACGGGACCAGCGCCATCGACAGCTGGTTCTGGGCGGCGGCATAGCGCTGGAAGGCCGCCGGATCCTGGGTGATCTCCGGGCCCGCGGGCGTGCTGACGATGCCGGCGCGGGCCTGGGTCACCGCGATCAGCACCCGGCTCTCCTGTGCGGCGTAACCCTTCACGGTCGCCACCAGGTTCGGGATCAGGTCGGCCCGGCGCTGGTACTGGCTCTGGACGTCGGCCCACTTGGCCTTGGCGGCCTCTTCCTTGGTCGGGATGGTGTTGATCCCGCACGAGGCGAGGAGGACCGGCGCGGCGACGATCAGCGCCGCGCGGGCGAAACGGCGGAAAAGGGTCTTCATCGAGCTCCCCATCAGGGCCAGGTCAGAGCTTGGCCATGCAGTATGTGACGCGCGCGTTGATCTTGCGCAACGCAGACGCCATCACAGCGGGCACAAGCGCCAGCGCGGCGGGAGGGTTCCTTACGGATGGCCAAGGTGCGGTCGTACTATGCCGAAGGCGGTTTGAGCGCCGCCTTCTACGACGTGGTCACGGCGGGCGATCCGACGTTGGCGGGCGACATCGACCTCTACGCCGCCCTCGCGCCGCCCGGCGGCGAGGTGCTGGAGCTGGGCGCGGGTTCGGGCCGGGTCGCGCAGGGGCTGGCCGAACGCGGCCTGACCGTCACAGGCATAGACCTTTCGGCCGCCATGCTGGCCAGGGCCGAGGTCCGGCGCGCCGGCCTGCCACCGGAGGTCGCCGCCCGGATCGCGCTGAAGCGCGGCGACATGACCGCTCTGGACCTGAAGCGGACCTTCGACGCCGTCCTCTGCCCGTTCTTCACCCTGGCCCATGTGCCCGCCGGCGCGGCCTGGAAGAACACCTTCGCGACGGCCGCGCGGCACCTGCCGTCGGGCGGGCTCGCCGCCTTCCACCTGCCCAAGCTCGAGGTCATGCGCGGCCTGCCGCCGGTCGATCCGGCCCGACCGGTCTTCGACCAGCCGCTGCCGGACGGCGGGCGCCTGCGCCTGTTCGTGAAGGAGCGCGCCTTCCGCGAGCCGCCGGGCCGCCTGGAACAGGTTGTCGAGTACGTCGTCTTCGATCCGGCGGGTCGGCCCCTTCAGCGCTCGCCCGAACGCCTCACCTACTGGATGGCCGATCCCGAGCCGCTCGCCGCCGCCGCGGGCCTTCTCCGGGACCGGCCGCCTCAGGACCTCGGGGGCGCCGGCGACGTCTGGGTGTTCCGCAAGCCCTGAAAACGTACCCGATCTTCTGACGACGGCGATTGTCCGCCGCGCCGCCGCCGTGTCATGGTCTCTCCAAAGACAAGCGGGTCTCGAGCCCTGCGGGAGGAAGCGGATGGATGCGGTGAAGGAACGGGCGGGCCTGACCGAGCGGCTGGAGGCCGCCGCGCTGACCGGCATGACGCTCGCCGTCTGGGCCCAGGCCCAGCCCGGCAAGGCCTGCGTCATCGACCCCGATGGGAGGACCCGGACCTTCTCCGAGGTGAACGCCAACGCGAACCGGCTGGTCCGGCTGATGCGGCAGGCGGGGCTCGCCGCTGGCGACGCCGTGGCCCTGGTGTCCTCCAACCGCGCAGAGTTCGTCGAGGTGCTGGCCGCCTGCCAGCGCGGCGGCTTCCGCATCACGCCGGTGAACTGGCACCTGACCGAAGGCGAGATCGCCTACATCCTGAACGACTGCGAAGCGAAGGCGGTCTTCTGCGAGGCGCGCGTCGCCGCCGCGGGACCCGCGACCGCCCAGGCGCCCGACGTCCGGCTGAAGGTCGCCCTCGGCGGCGACATCGACGGCTTCCTCAACTACGACGAGGCGATCGCCGGCATCGAGCCGTCCGACATCGACGATCCCGTGCTGGGCAACCAGATGCTCTACACCTCGGGCACCACCGGCCGGCCCAAGGGCGTCTTCCGCGAGAGCCCCGTGATCGTGCCCCAGGCGATGTACGCCCTGCGCGGCTACGACGAGCATTCGGTTCAGCTCTGCGCTGGCCCCGCCTATCACGCGGCTCCCCTGGCCTTCGACGTTCGGGCCGCCATGGGCGCCGGCGCGACCTTGGTCTTCCTCGACAAATGGGATTCCGAGCGGACGCTGCGGACGATCCAGGAGCGCCGGGTCACGCACCTGCACCTGGTGCCCATCATGTTCCAGCGGCTGCTCGCCCTGCCCGACGAGGTGAAGGCCCGCTACGACGTCTCCTCGGTCAAATACATCGTCCACGGCGCGGCGCCCTGCCCGCCCGAGGTGAAGCACGCGATGATCGAGTGGTTCGGCCCGGTGCTGAACGAGTACTACGCAGGCTCCGAGGGCGGCGCGGGCTTCATGATCGACAGCCACGAATGGCTGAAGAAGCCGGGCTCGGTCGGCAAGCGCCCGGCGCTGCTGGGCTCCAAGATCCTGGACGACCAGGGGAACGAGTGCCCGCCGAACGTGGCCGGGACCATCTACCACCAGCTGCCGCCGGGCGGAGCGTTCACCTACTACAAGGACGAGGCCAAGACCCAGGCCAGCCGGGTGGGCGACTACTTCACCATGGGCGACATGGGCTACTTCGACGAGGACGGCTACCTGTTCCTCACCGGCCGCAGCGCCGAGACGATCATCTCGGGCGGGGTGAACATCTACCCGCAGGAGATCGACAACGAGCTGATCAAGCATCCCGCCGTCGCCGACAGCGCCACCGTGGGCGTGCCGCACGACGAATGGGGCGAGCAGGTGAAGGCGGTCATCCTGCTGAAGGCGGGCTACGAGCCCTCGGACGCGCTGGCCCAGGAGATCCTCGACTTCGCCCGCGCCAACCTGCCGTCGTTCAAGGTCCCCCGCAGCCTGGACTTCGCCACCGACCTGCCCCGCTCCGAGGCCGGCAAGATCCAGCGCGGCAAGGTGCGCGCGCCGTACTGGGAAGGCCGCACGCGGCAGATCTGAGCGAACGGCGGCCATCCAAACCAGCTTGGCCTTCGCTGTTTCCGGACGTTAAATCCGCCCCTCAACGTCTGGGGGTCTTCCGTGAAGCAATTCGTCGTGGGCGCGCTCGCCGCCGCCCTGCTCGCCTCGTCCGCGCCTGTCGTCGCCCAGCCCGCGCCGCTCACCTTTGTCCAGGCCGGGCGCGTCCTGCTGGACCCCGCCAGCGGCCGGGTCGAGACCCAGAAGACGCTCATCGTGCAGAACGGCCGCATCGTGCGCGTCGCGGACGGCTATGTCGCCGAGCCCGGCGGACGCGTCGTCGACCTGAAGGACAGCTTCGTCCTGCCGGGCCTGATCGACAGCCACGTCCACATCACCGGCGAGCAGACCCCGACGACCCGTCTGGACCGCCTGACCCAATCGGCCGCCGACCAGGCGTTCGCCGGCGCCCGCTTCGCCCGCCGCACGCTGATGGCCGGCTTCACCACCGTGGCCGACCTGGGCGGCGACAACGAGGCCGTCTTCGCCCTGCGCGCCGCCGCCGCCCGCGGCGACGTGGCCTCGCCCCGGATCATCGCGGCCGGATCGTCGATCTCGGTCCACGGCGGCCACGGCGACGTGAACGGCTATCGGGAGGACGTGATGCACGTCCTGCGCCCGGGTTCTGTCTGCTCGGGCGCCGACGACTGCCGGCGCGCCGTGCGCGAGCAGGTCTGGAAGGGCGCCGACATCATCAAGATCACGGCCACGGGCGGGGTGCTGTCGAACACCGCCGCGGGCCTCGGCCAGCAGTTCTCGGACGCCGAGCTCGAGGCCATCGTCGACGCCGCCCACCGCATGGGCCGCAAGGTGACCGCTCACGCCCACGGCGCGGACGGCATCAAGAGCTTCGTCAAGGCCGGCGGCGACTCGATCGAGCACGGCACCTGGCTCGACGACGAGGGGATCGCGCTCATGAAGAAGAACGGCGCCTACCTGGTGCCGACGCTGATGGCCGGCGACTTCGTGGTCCGCATCGCCAAGGGACCGAACAACTTCTTCACCCCGGCCCAGACCGCCAAGGCCCTGCAGGCCGGCCCGCTGATGCTGGACATGACGCGCCGCGCCCACAAGGCCGGCGTGAAGATCGCCTTCGGCACCGACACGGGCGTCTCGGCCCACGGCGACAACGCCGGCGAATTCGCCCTGCTGCAGCAGGCCGGCCTGACGCCGCTGCAGGCGATCCAGACCGCCACCGTGAACGCCGCCGCCCACTTCGGACTCGAGAACGAGATCGGAAGCCTCGCGCCCGGCAAGGCCGCGGACATCATCGCCGTGAAGGGCGACCCGCTGGCCGATGCGGGCATCCTGCGCCAGGTGTCCTTCGTCATGAAGGGCGGCGAGGTCCACAAGCAGCAGTAGGCGCGGCGGGAAACACACCGTCACCAAGCGTGTTTGGCCGGGCCGCGCCGCAGATGGCATGAGCCCGGTCATGATTCCGTTCATCGACCTGCAGGCCCAGCGCGCCCGTCTCGGGCAGCCGTTGGAAGACGCGATCCTCAAGGTCATCCGATCGGGCGCCTACATCATGGGCCCCGAGATCGCTCAGCTCGAAGCCGAACTGGCGGCCTTCGGTCAGGCGCCCCACGCGCTCTCGTGTGCCTCAGGCACCGACGCCCTGGTGCTGCCGCTGATGGCCTGGGGAATCGGGCCGGGCGATGCGGTGTTCTGCCCCTCCTTCACCTTCGCCGCCACGGCCGAGGCCATGCCGCTGGTCGGCGCCTCGCCGGTCTTCGTGGACATCCTGCCGGACACCTACAACCTGGATCCGGCGCGGCTCGAGGCCGCCATCCAGGCGGTGAAGGCGGACGGCCGGCTGACCCCGAAGGCCATCGTCGCCGTCGACCTGTTCGGGCAGCCGGCCGACTACCCGGCCCTGTTCGAGATCGCCCAGCGCCACGGCCTGAAGCTGATCGCCGACAGCGCCCAGGGCTTCGGCTGCACGCTGAACGGACATCACCCGATCCACTGGGCCGACGTCACCACCACCAGCTTCTTCCCGGCCAAGCCGCTGGGCTGTTACGGCGACGGCGGGGCCATCCTGTCGAAGGACGCCCGCCTCCACGACCTCCTGGTGTCGCTGCGCGTCCACGGCCAGGCGGTGAAGTCCGACCTCGAGGGCAAGACCTTCGACCACGACCCCAAGTACATGAACATGCGGGTGGGCGTGAACAGCCGGATGGACACCGTCCAGGCCGCCGTCCTCTTGCAGAAGCTGACCATCTTCGCCGACGAGATCGAAGCTCGGAACCGCGTCGCCGCTCGTTACGCCGAGGGGCTTTCCGATGTGGTCGCCACGCCGAAGGTGATCGACGGCGGCGTCAGCGTCTGGGCCCAGTACACGATCGAGACCGAGGACCGCGACGGGCTGGCCGCCGCGCTGCGCGAGCAGGCCATCCCGACGGCGGTCTACTATCCGCTGCCGCTGCACCGCCAGCCGCCTTACGCCGGTTATCCGCAGCCGGGCGGCCTGCCGGTGACGGAGGCCAAGGCGGGCCGCGTCATCAGCCTGCCGATGCACGCCTACCTCGAGCCCGACGCGCAGGACCGCATCATCGCGGCGATCCGCAATCACGTGAAGCGCAACGGGTGAGGCGGCCGGGCTTCCGCGCGGCGCTCTGCGCGGCGGCCCTCGTGGGGGCGGCCGCTGGGCCGGCGCTCGGCCAAGACGCCAACGACGAGGACGACTGGGTCGCCACGCTTCAGGTCGAGAACGAGTTCTTCATCCCGGGCAAGAACGACGACCGCTACTACACTCAGGGGCTGCAGCTGAACGTGCTGACGCCCTCGCGCAGCAGTCCCATCGCCGGCCGGGCGCGCGAGTTGCCCTTCCTGGATCCGAACGCCAGCTACCGGGGCGGCTTCGTCATCGGCCAGAACATCTACACGCCCGAGGACCTCACCCTGCCCGAGCCCGATCCGAAGGACCGACCCTACGCGGGCTGGCTCTACGTCGGCGGGGAGGTGATGACCTACTCGGAAAAACGGCTCGACAGCCTCCAGCTGCAGGTCGGCGTCGTGGGGCCCCAGGCCCTGGGCGGCTGGACCCAGAACAACTGGCACAAGCACGTCAACCACATCGACGAGGCCCAGGGTTGGAAGCACCAGCTCAAGAACGAGGTGGCCTTCGTCCTCTACGGCGAGCGGCGCTGGCGGCCGATCGAGCTCTGGCCCCGGCCGCGCGCCGGCCAGGATGGCCGGGGCGAGCGGACCGAGGGCCTCAGCGTCGACTTCACGCCGGCCGCCAACGTGGCGCTGGGCACCGTGCAGGTGTCGGGAGGCCTGGGCGGAACCTTGCGCGTCGGCACGCACCTGGCGGAGGACTACGGCGCGCCGCGCATCCGGCCGGCGCCCAGCGGCTCGTCGTTCTTCGGCCCCAGCAACGAGTTCGCCTGGTACGCCTATGCCGGCACGGAGGTGAAGGGCGTCGCCCGCGACATCTTCCTGGACGGCAACACGTTCAAGGACTCGCGCCGGGTCGACAAAAGGCCGTGGGTGCAGGAATTCCAGGCCGGCGTGGTGGCGCGGATCTGGCGGCTGCGGGTGACCTACGCCAACGTGTGGCGCACCGAGGAATTCCTGGGCCAGAACGGCGACTCCCACTTCGCGGCCGTCACCGTCGGGTTTTCCACGGGGCTCCTCGCCCGCCCGCGCTGACCGCTTGCCCCTCGAGCGGCGCCGTGCGATGCCTCCTTCAAACAAGCGTTTGAAGGAGGATCCATGGCCCGCCTGCAAGGTCGTACGGTCGTCATCACCGGGGCCGCCAGCGGCATCGGCCGCGCCGCGGCCAACCTCTTCGCCTCCGAAGGCGCGGCGGTGGTCATCGCTGACCGCGCCGAGGCCGTCTCCGAGACCGCGGCCGAGATTACCCAGGCCGGCGGCCGCGTGGTGGCGCTGACCGGCGACGCGGGCGACGATTCCTTCGTGAAGGGGCTGGTGGACCGCGCGCAGGCCGAGTTCGGCGGACTCGACGTCTTCTGGGCCAACGCCGGCATCTCGGGCGGTTTCGCGCCCCTGCACGAGCAGACGCCCGACTACTGGGCCGAGATCCTGCGGGTGAACCTGATCGGCGCCTTCCTGGGCGTGAAGCACGCCTCGGCGGCGATGATCCCGACCGGCCGCGGCTCGATCATCTGCACGGCCTCGGTGGCGGGCATCCGTTCGGGCGCGGGGGGCGCCGCGTACTCGGCCTCGAAGGCGGGCGTCATCAGCCTGGTGCAGACCGCCTGCAACGAGCTCTACGGCACCGGCGTGCGCGTCAACGCCATCGCGCCCGGCCTGATCGAAACGGGCATGACCAAGCCGATCTTCGACGGCGCGCGGGCCCGCGGCAACGAGGACAAGATCGGCCAGCTCAACCCGCTGACCCGCTATGGCGTGCCGATCGAGATCGCCAACGCCGCCCTGTTCCTGGCCTCGGACGAGTCCTCGTACGTCAACGGCCAGACCATCGCGGTCGACGGCGGCCTTTCGACCTCGCACCCGGTCGTGCGCCGCAAGCGGTGATCCTGCTCCTGCGTCATGGCGAGACCGAGTGGAACGTGGCCCGCCGGCTGCAGGGCCGCCGCGACTCGCCCCTGACCGAGCGCGGACGGCGGCAGGCGCGCGCCGTCGCCTCGGTGGTGGCCGACCTGGTGGCGCGCGATGCCGGCGATTGGCGCCTGGTCAGCAGCCCGCTCGGACGCGCGCAGGCGACGGCCGCCTTCATCGCCGCATCGACCGGGCTGCCGATCGAGACCGACGACCGGCTCATGGAGGTCGACTGCGGCGCCTGGGAAGGCCGCGACTGGACGGAACTGGTCGACCGTCCGGGAGAGCCCCTGCGGCGGGGGCGGATCTTCGAGGCGCCGGGCGCCGAGAGCCACGACCAGGTGCGGGCGCGGCTGGAGGACTTCCTGGCCACCCTGCCGCCGGAGCCCGACCGCCGCGCCATACTGGTCAGCCACGGCGTGACCGGGCGCGTCCTGCGGGCGATCTACGTGGGGCTGCCGAGCGACGCATTGCTGGACCACGACGCGTCGCACGACGCCGTCCACCGTCTCCAGAACGGCCAGATCGACCGGTTCGACTGCGAGCCGGTCGACTGACGCAATTCCGCCGCGACGCAGGCTAAGGTGCGCCGCATGCGTCGCGCCATTGCCGCTTTCCTCCTGCTCGTCTCGGCCTGCGCCACCGCGCCTGAGATCAAGCCGCCTCCGCCCCCCGCCGATCCGTACCTGGCCATCATCCTGCCCGCCGCCAAGGAAGCCGCGCCCGAGGCGCGCACCGCGATCGCCCGCGAACGGATGCGCGGCTGGGTCTGGAGCCTGGCCGCGCCGCCGTCTGCGCCCGAGCCACAGTCGGCCTGGGTCGCCGAGGGCCTGGGCGACTTCTTGGCCATCCGCGCCCGCCTGCGCGCCGGACTTGCGACGCCGGAGGAGGCCGCCGCCGAGTTCGACGCGGCGCTGAAGGCGCATGACGCGGCGCCCGCCCAGCCCAACGCCGCCCGCGCCTTGCTGCTCGCGTTGAAATGGGACGAACACGTGCGCCAGAAGAGCGCCGGCGCGCTTGACCTGGACGACGTGATGAAGGCCGCGCACGAGCGCCGCGCCCTCGTGCCCACCGAGACCACCGGCTTCCTCGACCGGCTGCTGAACGCCGCGTGGGGCGGGGCCCAGGTGAACCTGCGCGACGACCTCGCCCGCTACATTACGGGCCGCGCTCGGATCGCGCCGCCTGAAGCCATGTTCGGCGGCTGCCTGGTGTCGACCACCGTCCTGACCCACGGCTTCGACACCGGTTTCGATCACCAGGGCTCGCTGGCGGCCAAGACGGTGCGCGGCGTGGTGCGGAACGGTCCGGCCTGGATGAGCGGCCTGCGCAACGGCATGAAGCTGGAAAGCCTCAGCCTCACGCCGGGCGACACCACTCGGGAGGTGGTGGCGGCGACCGTCGACGCCCGCGGCCGCAAGCGCACGATCCGCTACTGGCCCTACGCGGACGAGGATCAGGAAGTCAGGAAGCTGCAGCTCCGGCAGGGCATGACGACCGAGCAGACCGCCGCCTGCGGCGAGGCGATGGCGGGGCTCTAGTGCAGGGGCCCGCGGCCCCAGCGCCAGGGCGGCAGGCCTTCGCGCCGAGGCGCCAGATAGCGCCACAGCAGGAAGCCGCCGACCGTGGCGGCGACGCCCACCAGGAACGCGGTGGCCGCGGCCGCGGGGACGCCGCCGGCGACGCCGCGGACCGGGCCCGGCTCCATCCAGTGGACGATCTCGCCGTTCGGCTCTTCAGGAAGGATATCGTCGGTCTGCAGGCTCATGGCGGTGCTCCCGGCTAGGCTCCCGGGGCTAACCCTTCCGCCCGGCGGGGGTTCCGTGACGCGGCGGCTTCAGGGTAGAAGCGCGGCAACTTCCTCCTCAGGACCGCCGACGGACGATGGCCGGACACTCAAAGTTCAAGAACATCATGCACCGCAAGGGCCGCGCCGACGCGGCCCGCTCGAAGCTGTTCTCCAAGCTCTCCCGCGAGATCACCGTGGCGGCCAAGTCCGGCCTGCCCGACCCCGACATGAACCCGCGCCTGCGCCTGGCCGTCGCCAACGCCAAGGCCGAGTCCATGCCCAAGGACAACATCGACCGGGCCATCAAGAAGGCGTCCGGCGGCGACGCCGAGACCTATGAGGCGATCCGCTACGAGGGCTTCGGACCGGGCGGCGTGGGCGTCATCGTCGAGGCCCTGACCGACAACCGCAACCGGGCGGCCGCCAACGTGCGGGCCATCTTCACCAAGAACGGCGGCAACCTGGGCGAGACCAACTCCGTCGCCTTCATGTGGGACCGGGTGGGCCAGATCGTCTATCCGGCCGCCGCCGGCTCCGAGGACAAGGTGATGGAGGCCGCCATCGAGGCCGGCGCCGACGACGTGGAGTCCGACGAGGACGGCCACACCGTCTGGACCGCCTTCGACGCCCTGAACGAGGTCGCCCAGGCCCTGGAGGCCGCGCTTGGCCCGGCCAAGTCGACGAGCCTCGCCTGGCGGCCGAAGACGCTCACGCCGGTCAGCGGCGACGCCGCCGCCACCCTCATGAAGCTGGTGGAGGCGCTGGAGGACGAAGACGACGTGCAGAACGTCTACTTCAACGCCGACATCTCGGCGGAAGAGCTCGAGAAGCTGGCCGGCTGATGGCCAGGCGTCCCGACGAGGACCCGCGGGTCACCGACCTTCGCCGCTACAAGAAGGCGCGCGAACAGGCCAAGCGCCGCCCGCCGCCCCGGCCGCCCGCGCGGAAGGAAGGAATCCTCGGCTCGAACCCTCGCGCCGGTCTGATCCTCGCCATCGCAGCCGCCGTCCTCTTCGCGCTCTGGGTGCTGCCCGTTCTCCTTTGAGGACGGGCGCAACGACGGCTCAGCCTTTTGCGCTATGTTGCTCCCTGGTCGGAGTGATTGACGCATGGAATTCACGTCGGAGACGCTCACCCGCTACGTCCTGCCGCTGCTCGGGGCCGTGTTCGCCGGCGTCGTGATCGGCGTGGAACGCGAAACGCGGGGACATCCGGCGGGGCTTCGCACCCACACCCTGGTCTGCATGGCCTCGGCGCTTCTGATGCTGGCCGCCGTTCACCAGACGGAGTGGGTGCGCACCACGACCACGATGGAGGTGATCCGCATCGACCCCGTGCGCATGGCCCACGGGATCCTCACCGGGATCGGCTTCCTCTGTGGCGGGGTCATCTTCCGCCAGGGCTTGTCGGTGCACGGCCTGACCACCGCCGCCTCGCTATGGGTCACGTCTGCGCTCGGGACGCTCTATGGCGTCTCGTCCTACGGCCTCGCGCTCGGCGGGACGCTGATCACGGTCATTGTCCTCATGGGGTTCCGCTGGATCGACGAGCACCTGCCGGCCAGCAACATCATCGACGTGACCGTTCGGTACCGACGCAGCGAAGTCTTCCCCGAGGACGACTTCCAGCAGTTGATGACCCAGCTGAAGCTCAAGCCCAGAGCCGTACGCCACAAGCTGGTGGGCGGCGGCGGCGCCATAGAACTCGGCGCCACCCTGCGCGGGCCAAGCACCGTGCAGACACGCGCCCTGGCCGAGCGCCTATGCGAGGACGACCGCATCCTTCGCTTCGAGATCGTGCCCAGGAACGACTAGCGGCCACGCTTCCGTGGCGTTCCCCTTGGCGGCCGCGGCGGCTTCCGCCACAGTGCCGCCAAACCGAAGTTTCGAAGGGGGAAACCGATCGTGAAGCGTCTCGTGCTCGCCGCCGCCGCGGCCTTGCTCGCCACCCCGGCCGTGGCCGCCGGCGACTATGTCTCGATCGTTCAGGAGGCCACGGTGAAGGCCCCGGCCGAGACGGTTTGGAAGAAGGTCGGCGGCTACTGCGATATCGGGACGTGGCTGAAGACCACCTGCGAGATCACCCAGGGGAATGACCGCGAGCTGGGCGCGGTGCGCCGGATCGCCGGCCGCATCGACGAGGTGATCGTCGCCCGCACGCCCCTGTCCTACACCTATGCCGACGTCGACCCGAAGATCCTCTACCACGGCACAGTCGAGGTGCGGCCCGTCGACGCCAAGACCTCGAAGATCGTCTACAGCCTGTTCTTCGACCAGGCCTCGATCCCCGCCGACCAGCGCGAGGCCAACAAGGCCCGCCGCACGGCCATGTCCGGCGGCTGGCTGAAGACGATGGCGGGCATCGCCGAGGCGCCGTGAGGCGCCTCTAGCTCCGCTTCAGGTTCTTCCTGAGGATCGCCCAGATGATCAGGCCGAAACCGGCGAGCCTCAACAGGTAGACCGGCGCCTGGTCCTCGCGCGGGATGTTGAACACCACCGGCGCGGCCTGATTGGCGGCCAGGAGGGTGAAGGCGGCCGCAAAGCTGAGGAACAGCGGGTCGCGCGTGCGCCGCCAGAACTTCAGGAAGAACGCCGCGGCCACCAGGAACCCCAGCGTCAGGGCGCCGCCGAAGAAGCCCAGGATGGTAGGATCGACCCTCATTGTTCGGCCTCCCAGATGAAGCCGTACACCAGCACGCCGACTGCGAGCAGCGAGGCGGCCTGGCGCCAGGGCCAGAGGAAGACGCTGGGGAAGATGACCATGTCCAGCACCAGGAACAGGTTGTTCAGCGCCAGGAAGACGAACGCAGTCGCCGTCCAGAGCAGCAGCCGCGAACGGCTTTGCCGCCAGGCGCGGAGCAGCAGGCCGGCGCAGAGGACGCTGGCGGCCAGACAGAGCGAATAGACCAGGGCCCCGCCCATCTCCGTCATCACTTGTCCCCCCGGAACTTGAACGCGTCGGCCAGGCCCTGCACAGGATCGGGGGGCGCGGCGATCAGATTGATCACGGTGACCGGCCGCTCGCGGTAGGCCGTCTCGAGCCGGTCGGCGAGTTCGGCCAGCATCGGCATGGCGGGCGCATACCGCCACAGGTCCCCGTCCTCCCGGACGGCCAGCCCGCTGCGCTCGAAGCGCTGCAGGTTGTCGTTCACGAGCAGGGTCGAGGCCCGAAGCTCGCGCACGAGGTCGGCCGCCGGCCATCGGCGGTCGGGATCACGTTTCAGCAGCAGCAAAAGCTCGACCGCCCACACCGAGCGCACATGCTCGCGCACGAAGGCGGCCAGCTCCGGTTGTTCGGACAAAGGACCAATCCCCCACCGGCAGGCGCTCGGAACCTAAAGCCTGAGCCCTGTCGATCAACCCCTAAAGCGTCAGCGCGGCGGCTCCGTCGTGGCGCCCGCCGGCGCCGCGTCCATCGCATCCTCGCTGTCGGCCTTGCGCTGGGCGACGCCCTGCGCCGTCTGGCGGGCGCCTTCGTCCAGCACGACCGACTTCACCTCGGCGGGCGCGGCGGCCCGGGAGCCCGCGCAGGCGCCCACCGCAAGTGGCGCGCCCAGCACGAGCCCCGTGGCGATCAGCAGCCGAAGGCTCACTGGCTCTTCGGCTCCGAGCCGGCCGGGGCGTCTTCAGCCTTGGGCGAGGTAGCGCCGCCCGCCGTCGTGGCGCCGCCCGGCTCGGCCAACTGGCCCGCGCCGCCGATGTCGGCGCCGGCGTTGTCGTTACCGGTGTCGGCCACCGTGCCGTTCGGCGTCGCCGCCGCCGTGCCCGGATCGCCCGCGGCCGTCGTGCCGTCCGCGTTCTGCGGGGACTGGTCGCACGCGGCCAGCCCCAGCAGGGCCGTCGCAGCAAGGATCATCACCGTCCGCATCAACCTCTCCTGGCGTTTCGGAATTTCCCAGCAACGCCAACCCGCAAGCACGGCCAAGGTTCCCCTGCGGGCGTCCGCCGGGTTAGAAAAGCCTGGGGACGGGGACCGGGGACGAGATGCAGAGACGCAAGGTCGATCGCGCGCAGCGCATGCGCGCCCGCCGCATCTGGTGGGACCGCAACGGCGCCTTCGTGCGGGGCGCGCTCACCGGCAGCGTGCTGACGGCGCTGGCCGCCTGGCTGCTGCAGGCTCTGCACTAGGCGGAATGGCCGCCACCCCGCCCCTCGACCTGCCGCCGCCGGCCTACGAAGCCTGGGCCAAGGGCGAAGTCGCCCACTGGCGCGAGCAGGTGCTCAAGCCTGCCGGGCCGCTCGCGCGCAGCGCCCGGCGCGTGCAGCAGCGCATCAACCGCGCGATCCCCGAGAAGGTGCACGCGACGGTCACCGAGATCATGCAGCGGATGACCCGGACCATCCTGACCGGCTCGGACCTGGTCTCGGGCCCGCCGCTGCGCGGGGCGAGCCTGGCCCAGCGCGACGCCCGCGCCCTGCAGCTGATCCAGGACTACCGCAAGATCGCCGCCGTGGAGGGCGGAGTCGCAGGCGCCGGCGGCTTCTGGCTCGCACTGGCCGACTTCCCGGCCCTGATCACGATCAAGATCCGGCTGCTGTTCGACCTCGCCGGCGCCTACGGCCACGACGGCGAGGCGTTCGCCGAGCGGCTCTACATCCTGCACCTCTTCCAGCTGGCGTTCTCGAGCGCCGAACACCGGGCGGCGGTGTTCCACGGGCTGGAAGGCTGGGAGGGGCGAGAGCACCCCGCCGACTTCGCCCACTTCGACTGGCGCAGCTTTCAGCAGGAGTACCGGGACTACATCGACCTGGCCAAGCTCGCCCAGCTGATCCCGGTGATCGGCGCGCCCGTGGGCGCGGTCGTCAACTGGCGTCTGCTGGACCGGCTCGGCGAGACGGCGATGAACGGTTATCGGATGCGCTGGCTCGATCGCGCCTAGCCGAGCAGGCCGCGGATAACGTGCGCCACGGCGATCCAGAAGCCGCAGCAGGCGGCGAACCCGAGGGTCAAGGCCGAGACCCTGACGGCGGCGATGGAACGGCGACGGCGAGACATGCGCCCTGATCTCATGAGGCAGACGCCGCCGCGATCCCGGGATTATACGTAAGGCGACATGCCGCACCGCCTCGCCGCCGCCAGCCTGGTTTTCGCGCTCTGTGCGGCCGCCGCCGCAGCCCAGACGCCGATCTCGGAGGCCGAGGTTCGCGCGCTGGCGATCCGCCAGGCGGCGGCGCTGAACGCCGGTGACCTGCCCGCCTATTTCGCGACCTTCGCGCCCCAGGCCCGCTTCGCCCAACAGGCGCTGGGCTCCAACAACCGCATCGTTCCCTATGGCGAAAGCACGCGCGAGCAAGCGCGCGCGCAGCTCAGCAAGGCTCTCGAAGGCGCGAAGATCGCCGAGACCGTCGAGGTGCGGCAGGTCGCGCTGTCCGCCGACGGCCGCGGCGCGGCGATGGCCGCTCGGGTCCGCACACGCATCGAGCGTGGCAGCGCTCGCCTGAGCTGCGCCGACCGCCTGGCCACCTTCGTCCGCATTCGTGGGGAGCTAAAGACCCTGGCCCAGACCGATACCCTGGTCCGCTGCCGGACGGCGCCTTAGGCTCACGGCCCATGTTCGCCCGCCGCACCCTCATCGGCCTCGCCGCCGCTCTCGCCTTTTCCGCCGCCGCCCAGGCCCAGCCCGCCAACCCGCGCGTGAAGATCGACACCGCGGAAGGCGCGATCGTGCTGGAGCTCTACGCCGACAAGGCGCCGAAGACGGTGGCCAACTATCTGAAGTACGTGGATCGCGCCCTCTTCGACGGCGCCACCTTCTACCGGGCTTCCAAGCCGCCGAACTATGCGCCCAACGACTACGGCGTCATCCAGGGCGGCCTGCAGAACGACCCCAAGAAGGTGCTCCCGCCGGTGGCCCACGAGCCGACCACCCAGACCGGGATCAAGCACGTGAACGGAACGATCTCGATGGGACGGCACGCGCCCGGCAGCGCCCAGGCCGACTGGTTCATCGTCATCGGCGACCAGGACTACCTCGACGCCGATCCCAAGGATCCGAAGAAGACCCCGGGCTTCGCCGCCTTCGGCCGCGTGGTCGAAGGCCTGGACGTGGCGCAGAAGATCCTGGGCATGCCGGTCGACCCCAAGGCGGGCGCGGGCGCCATGAAGGGCGAGATGCTGGTCAAGCCAGTCCGCATCCGCAGCGTCCGGCGGGTGACCCCCTGAAACGGAAGCGGCGGCTCCCCGGGGGAGCCGCCGCGCCTTCTCCGATCGTCCTGAGAGCTTACTCGCCCGCCGTCGCCGGCTTGGCGGCCTCAGCCTTCTTGCCCTTGCCCTTCGCCGCCGGCTTGGCGGCCTCGGCGTCCGCCTTGGCCTTGGCCGCGGCGGCCTCCGCAGCGGCCTGTTCCTCGGCCCGCGCTCCGCCCAGGATGCCCGGCAGGGCGTAGTTCCCCTCGTGGCAGGCGTACTCGAAGATCCGGCCGGCCAGCGGCGCGAACTCGTACTCGCCGCCCCACGGCTTTTCCCAGACCGTCGGGTCCTCGACCACGAACGAGTAGTGCAGCCGGTTCTTGCCCACGCGGGTGAAGCGCTCGGTGACCTTCAGGTTCTCCCACGAGCCGGCGAACTGCTGGCTGCGCGGGATGTTCGTGGTCTCCACCACCAGCGTCTCGCCTTCCCACCAGCCGATGGAGTCGCCGAAGTAGGGCCGCACGCCGTCCGTGCGATGCTTGCCGTTCAGGCGCACGATCCGCAGGTCATGGTTCATCTCGACCTGGATGACGAACGTGTCCGGCGTCTGAATGAACTGGTAGTTGTTGTTGTAGAAGCCGTTCGGGAACATCGGCGGGCCGCCGTTGCGCCCGAAGCCGATGATGCAGCGCTCGCCCAGCGAGCGGGTCTCGTAGCTGTCGAACGAGCCCAGGCCGCCGCGACCGCCGCCAGCCATCGGCGGGGCGCCCGGCTTGCGCGGCGGGAACTGGCCGTTGGGGGTGGTGAGCAGCGACGTGCGCGGCTCGCCGTTCACGCGCATCACCGTGCTGCCCGGATCCAGCCAGCCGCGGTTGTAGCCGCCCACGTCGCCGCCCGCAGCGGCGAACTCGGGCCGCGTGTTGGCCGGCGCGCGCGGAGCCTCGGCCGGCGCATTGGGGTCGGTGGGCGCATTGCCTTCCTCCACCTCCTGCTCGGCCGCCGCCTCCATCTGCTTGACCTCGTCGGGCGTGTAGACGAGCCGGTCGCCGAACTGGGCGCGCCGCGTCAGCGGCGTCATGGTGTTGTTCGTCCAGAAGCCCTGCAGGTCCGGCTGGCCGAAGGCCGTCCGTGGCGCCTTGTAGGTCGTCTTGGGCCCGGCGGTCTGCGCCGCGGCCTCGAGGCTCCCGGCCATCGCCAGCGGGGCCAGGCTGAGCGCTGTGCCGAGGAAGAAGATTGCGGCGCGTTTCACGGATATGCTCCCCATGGTCGTGTCCGCGTTTTCCCGCGGCTGTCATACCGAACTTACGATTCCTGATTAGCGCCCGCAACGCTCCTGCGTATTTCAAAGGAGCAAACCGGTGGAGCTAGTGTCGGCCCTGCGACGTTAGAGCTTCGAGGGACCGGCGCCGGAGGGGCGGAAAGCCGCATGCGTGCACGCGACGTCAGGGCGATTATCTTTTGCGCCGCCACCACGCTGGTGCTGCTGGCGGGCTCGTACCTGCTGCTGCAGAGCGCGCTGATCAGCCTGGCGCTGGGCGGCGCGTGGCTGGCCTGGCTGCTGACGCGCCCGCGCATGCAGCGCGTGATCCGACGACTGCGCGGCGAGCCCGACTGGAACGGCTACTTCAAGAACGACTAGAGGGCCTCAGACCGCCGCCTCGGCCCAGGCCTCGCCCACCTGCAGGACCTCGCGCTCGAGGCCGTCCAGCCTGAGCGCCGTCAGGACTCCCGTGCGGTAGCAGCCGGTGTCGAGCGCCAGCCGGTGCTCGGAAAGACGCGGCTTCTCGTCGAGCCAGGTGTGGCCATGGACGATGACCTTCTCGAACGGTCCTGGCGCGTCGAGGAAGCCTTCGCGGATCCACAGCAGGTCCTGCTCGGTCTGCTGCGCCAGCGGCGCGCCCGGCCGAACGCCCGCGTGGACGAAGGCGTAGTCCCCGACGGCCACCATCAGCTCCAGCCGCTGCATCAACAGCAGGTGGCCGGCCGGCATGCGGGCCAGCAACTCATCGCGGGCGCGGGTGACGGCCAGCGGGTCCTCGTCGCTCGCCGGCGGCTCGACGCCATAGGCCCTCAGCGTTTCGGCGCCGCCCCAGCGCAGCCAGGCGCGGTTCGCCTCGGGCGCGTCCAGGAAGTCGAGCATGGCCTGCTCGTGATTGCCCTTCAGCAGCCGCACCTCGAGGTC
>NZ_JAPSKZ010000297.1 GCF_031181185.1 Phenylobacterium sp.
GGTCTGGCACTACCACTTCGACCCACAGACCAACGTCATCGACGTGCACATCTCGCGGCTGCGCTCGAAGATCGACAAGGGCTTCGACCGCCCGATGCTGCAGACCGTGCGCGGCGCGGGCTACCGGCTGGACGCCTAGCCCAAGGTGCGCCTGCCGCGCATCTTCCGGACGACGCCGTTCCGGCTGACGCTGCTGTTCCTGGCGCTGTTCGCCAGCGCGGCGTCCGCCTTCCTGGCCTACATCTATGTGGCGACGGCCGGTGAGGCGACGCGGCGGACCGACCAGGAGATCCGCCGCGAGATGCGGTCGCTGACCGACGTCTACGACCGCGCTGGCGTGGATGCGGTGAACCAGTCGCTGATCGAGCGGGCCGCCAGCGAGCGGCCGTTCCTGTACCTCCTGATGACTAAGGATCAGGAGCGGATCTCGGGCTCGATCGAGGAGAGCCCCATCGACGAGTTCACCGGCGAACCCGCCTGGGCGACGTTCCAGGTGACCGACTACGACGTGCAGGGCCGGGAGGTGAAGCACCCGGCCCGCGGCCTGCAGCAGCGCCTCTCCGGCGGCGAGATCCTGTTCGTGGGGGCCGACGTTGGCGAGGACGAGGCCTACGTCGGCAAGATCGTGAACGCGCTCTGGGGCTCGGTGGTGCTGGTCATCATCGTGGGCATCGCCGGCGGGGTGCTGGTCAGCCGCAACGTTTCGCGGAGCATGGCCAGTCTCACGGACGTCGTGGACCGGGTGCGCAATGGAGAGCTGGGCGCGCGGGCCCGGGTTCGCGGCGCCCGCGACGAGTTCGACGAGCTGGCCCAGGGCTTGAACGAAATGCTGGACCGGCTGGAACGCTCTATGGCCGGCCACAAGCACGCCGGCGACGCCATCGCCCACGACCTGCGCTCGCCGCTGACGCGCCTGAGGGCCCGGCTGGAGGCCGCCTATCTCGACGTTGAGGCCGGCAAGGGCGACCCGCAGGAGGCCCTGGCCCAGGCGCTGACCGACACCGACGGGGTGCTGAAGACCTTCGGCGCGGTGCTGTCGATCGCGCGGCTGCAGGCGGCAGGCCAAGCGCCGGATCCGATGGTGTTCGATCCCGCCGAGCTCGCCGCCGACATCTCCGAGCTCTACGAGCCGCTCTGCGAGGAGAAGGACATCGAGTTCGCCGCCGAGTTCGCGAAGGACCTGACCGTGCGCGGCAACCGCGAGTTCCTGGCCCAGGCGCTGGCGAACATCCTGGACAACGCCGTGAAGTACACACCGGCCGGCGGCGCGATCATGCTGCGCGTGCGCCGCCGCTCGTCGGGCGAGGTGGAGTTCTCGGTGACGGACACCGGGCCTGGCGTGCCCGACGGCGACCGGGAGCGGGTGATCCAGCGCTTCGTGCGGCTGGAGAACAGCCGCAACGAGCCCGGCGCGGGCCTGGGCCTGTCGCTGGTCGCCGCGGTGGCGGAGGCGCACGGCGGCCGCCTGGAGCTGGACGAGGGGCCCGGCAAGGTCGGCGACAAGGGCCCCGGCCTGCGCGTGGCCCTGATCCTGCCTAGGGCCTGAGCCGCGCGTCGGCAGAGAACTTGCCGGGCCCCACGGTCGCCAGCAGCAGACCGACCAGCACCAGCGACCAGGCGGGATAGGCGCCGCGGATGCCGGCGTGTTGGTCGACCATGACGATGGCGATGAGGAAGTTCACGGCGCACAGCAGGCCGGCCCAGCGGGTGGCCAGGCCCGCGATGAACATGACGCCGCAGACGAACTGCACGGCCACGCCCAGCGGCGCCATCAGCTCCGGGCTGGGAAAGCCGTACTGCTTGAGGAAGGCGGCGAACTTCGCCATGTGCTCGGCGCTCGTGATGTTGTCCCAGACGCCCCAGATCAGGAACGCCCCGACGCTGAGCCGCGTGAGCAGCAGGGCGGCGTCCCCGCCACGGGCGAGTTGCGGCAGCGTGATGCAGCTTGCGATGTTCATGATCGTCCCCTCCATGTGGGCGGGATGATGGGCGCCGGATGAGCGTGAGCGGAACCGAAAACTTGGCTTTGGGCGCACGGATGGCGCCCTGCGGGCCCGTCGCCGACGCCAAGGCGGCCGAGCGGGCGCGCGAGATCATCGCCGATACCCTGTGGACCCCGGCGATGGCGCAGGCCTGGCCAGCGCTCGCGCCGGTGTTCGGGGCCGCGCCCTACCTTGCGGGGCTGGCGCGGCGCGACCCAAAGCGACTGGGCGAGCTCCTGGAAGGGGATCCGGACGCGCGGCTCGAGGATCTGCTGGCGCGCACCCGAGCGGTCGCCGAACTGATGCCGGACGCCGCGGTGGAGCCCCTGCGGCTGCTGAAGCAGGAACTGCACCTGATGACCGCCCTGGCGGACCTGGGCGGCGCCTGGGATCTGGACCAGGTGACCGGCGCGCTGACGCGCTTCGCAGACGCGTCGGTGACCGCAGCGCTCTGGTCGG
>NZ_JAPSKZ010000066.1 GCF_031181185.1 Phenylobacterium sp.
CGCGGCGATGTAGGCCTTCAGCCCGTCGGCTTCGGCCTCCACCTCGGAGATCTTCGACTTCACCAGGTCGCCGATCGAGACGATGCCCACCAGGCGCTCGCTCTTGCAGACCGGCAGGTGACGGATCCGCCGGTCGGTCATCCGGCCCAGCAGGCTGTCCACCGTCTCGCCGGGATCGGCGAACAGCACATTGGCGGTCATGTAGTCGGACACGGGCCGCCGCAGGGCCTCGGGTCCGTCCTCCGCCACGGCGCGGACGACGTCCCGTTCGGAGACGATGCCCACCACCCGCTCGGCGTCCATGACGACCAGAGCGCCCACGTTCCTGGAATGGAGCAGCTCGGCGACTGCGGCGACGGGCTCGCTGGGCCGCGTCGTGAAGACCGTGTCGCCTTTGGTTCGAAGAATCTGTGAGACCAGCATGGGCCTCTCCGTCCTCACTCTCGGGAGAACAGCGTTGCGCAGATCGACGGAGGGTTCAATGTCGGCTTGCGCGTCTCACGCACGCGTGAAGCGGTGACGCTCAGGCGCGGCGGGCGATCCAGGCGAACGGGCTGAAGACCAGGACGCCGGCGACGAAGCCGGCGATATGGGCCTCCCAGGCCACGGTGGCGTTCTCGGTTCCCGGCAGCAGCCCCGAACCCAGCACGCCGATGACGGCGTTGATCGCGAACCAGACGGCGCCCATGCCCAGCACCGTACGCGAGAGGATCGGGCCAGGACGGCCGTGCCCGGCCATCAACCGCGCGGCCGCGCCCATCAGGCCCGACACTGCGCCCGAGGCCCCGACGAGACCGCTCTGTTCGCCCGGATGCAGCGCGGCATAGCCCAGGCTCGAGAGCGCGCCGCACGCCAGATAGAAGAGGATGAACAGCGCCGCCCCGCCCAGCCGCTCGCCGAAGTAGCGCGCCACCGGCGTGCCGAAGGCCAGGCAGAAGCCGGCGTTCATCAGCACGTGCGGCCAGTTGCCATGCAGGAACAGCGCCGTGAACAGCCGCTCCCAGTGGCCCTCGTCCAGCAGCGCCGGCGAGAAGGCGTACGACATGGCCACGGCGTCGAGCGGGTACCGGCTCTGGATCGCGTACGCGCCGATCAGCGCGGCGGTGAGCAGCAGGACCACCCAGGGCGCGTTGAAGATCGGCTCGGGCGTGCGGCGGTATTCCGGCTGCTCGCGATGGGGCGGCAGGCGCGGACCTCCGTCCGCCGGCGCTTCGAAAGGGGCCACGTGCATCGCCTCCCATGTAGGCGGTCTTGGCCGCCGAAGCGAGCGCCGGCTGCCGCCCCGCCTGCCGCCCGGCGGCCGCCACGCCGGCGCCTTGCGATGGCCGCGCGGCTCCGCGATGGTGGCCGGGCCTTGAAGGACTTCCCGGGACAATACGAATGATCCGTTCCCCGCGCGCGGCCCTCGCGCTCTGCGCCGCGCTGCTGCTTGCCGCCCCGCCGTCGCTGGCCGCTCCAGCCGCGCCCTGGCCGCAGGCCACGTCCGACCTCAAGGCCGATCCCGCCATCCGCTTCGGGACCCTGCCTAACGGCATGCGCTATGCGATCCGCAAGCAGTCGATCCCGCCGGGGCTTGCCTCGCTGCGCCTGCGGATCGACGCCGGCTCGATGATGGAGACCGACGCCCAGCAGGGCCTCGCCCACTTCCTCGAGCACATGGCCTTCAATGGCTCGAAGAACGTCAAGGAAGGCGAGATGACCCGGATGCTGGAGCGCCTGGGCCTGGCGTTCGGGCCGGACACCAACGCCTCCACCAGCTTCGGCGAGACCATATATATGCTGGACCTGCCGAAGACCGACGCCGAGACGGTCGACACCGCTCTCATGCTGATGCGGGAATCGGCCTCGAATCTCTCCATCGAGCAGGCGGCGGTCGACCGTGAGCGCGGCGTGGTGCTGTCCGAGGAGCGCGCCCGCGACACCCCGGGCTACCGGATCGTCAAGGAGCGCCTGGCCTTCTGGCTCAAGGGCCAGCGGCTGCCCGACCGCATGCCGATCGGCAAGGTCGACGTCCTGAAGTCCGCGCCCGCGCGGGAGGTGTCCGACTTCTACCGTCGCTACTACCGGCCCGAGCGTGCGGTGCTGGTCGCGGTCGGCGACTTCGATGTGGACGCCATGGAAACGAAGATCCGCGCCCGCTTCGCCGACTGGCGGGGCGAAGGCCCGGCCGGCGGCGAGCCGCCCCAGGGCAAGGTCGCCGCGCGCGGCGCCGAGGCCAAACTGGTGGTCGAACCCGGCGCGCCCCTCTCGCTGCAGATCGCCTGGGTGGCCAAGCCTGACCTGTCGCCGGACACCGCGGCCAAACGCCGGCGCGACCTGACCGAGATGGTGGCGCTCGCCGCCCTGAACCGGCGCTACAGCCGGCTGGCGCGCGGGGCGAACCCCCCGTTCGTGGGCGCCACCGCCTCCACCTTCCAGCAGGAGGACGAGGCCGACATCGCCGTGGTCAGCGTCGCGGCTGAACCGTCACGCTGGGCCGAGGCGCTGGCGGCGGCCGAGCAGGAGCACCGCCGGGCGCTGACCTACGGCTTCCGCCAGGACGAGGTGGGCCGCGAGATTGACGAACTGCGGGCGCTGCTGCGGGCCGCCGCCGCCGGCGCCGCCACCCGCCGCCAGAGCGAGCTCGCCAACGAGATCGTGGCTTCCCTGGACGATGGCCAGGTGCTCACCTCGCCCGCCGACGAACTGGCCTTCTTCGAGGCCTCGGTGAAGGACCTGACGGTCGAGGCGGTTTCGGCCGCGCTGAAGGCCGCCTTCCACGGCTCGGGGCCGCTCGTGTTCATGGCCACGCCTCAGCCTGTCGCCGGTGGCGAGGCGACGCTGATGGCCGCGTTTGAGAGTTCGCGCAGGACGCCAGTGGCCGCCCCGCCCGCAGCGAGCGCGGTGAAGTGGCCGTACGAGAGCTTCGGTCCGCCGGGCCAGGTGGCCGAGCGGCGCGAGGTCGCCGACCTCGGCGCCACCTTCGTGCGCTTCGCCAACGGCGTCCGGCTGACGGTGAAGCCGACCAAGTTCCGCGACGACGAGGTGCTGGTGCGCGTGAACGTCGGCGACGGCCTGATGGACCTGCCGTCCGACCGCCAGAGCCCGGCCTGGGCCGGCAGCGCCTACATCGAGGGCGGCCTGAAGAAGATCGAGACGGACGACATGGAGCGCGTGCTGGCCGCGAAAGTCTTCGGCGCCCGCTTCGGCTTCGGCGACGACGCCTTCGTCTTCACCGGCTCGACCCGCACCGCCGACCTCTCCACCCAAATGCAGGTGCTGGCGGCCTATGTGGCCGAGCCGGCCTTCCGCGAAGAGGCCTTCCTGCGGCTCAAGACGGCCAGCAAGACCATCCACGACCAGTTCGAGTCCACCGACTCCGGCGTTCTGAACCGCGACCTGTCCGGCCTGCTGCACGGCGGCGACCGCCGCTGGACCTTCCCCAGCCGGGAGGAGATCGCAAAAGCTCGGCTGGAGGACCTGGTGAGCCAGGTCGCCCCGCACCTGGCCCAAGGCCGGACCGAGGTGGTGATCGTGGGCGACGTCACCGTCGAGGATGCGATCGCCGCCACGGCCGCCACCTTCGGCGCCCTCCCGCCCCGGCCGGAGCCCGCGCCTATTCCGGACGACAGGAAGAAGGTGTCCTTCCCCAAGGGCGGCGGGGCGCCGGTCGTGCTCACGCACAAGGGCCGGGCCGACCAGTCGATCGGCTACATCGCCTGGCCCACGACCGACTATTGGGCCGATCCGCAGCGGGCGCGTGAGACCGCCGTGCTGAGCGAAGTGCTGCAGCTGCGCCTGACGGACGAACTGCGCGAGGCCCAGGGCGCCACCTATTCGCCCGGCGTGGGCGTGAACCACAGCCTCGTCTGGCAGGGCTGGGGCTACATCGCCGCCAGCGTCGAGGTGCCGCCCGAGAAGCTGCAGGCCTTCTTCGACGACGTCGCCCGCATCGTCGCCGACCTGAAGGCGAAGGAGCCCACGGCCGACGAGCTGGCCCGGGCGAAGAAGCCCCGGGTCGAGCGACTTCAGAAGGCCCGGGTCACCAACCAGTACTGGCTGGCCGAGCTGTCGGGCGCCCAGTTCGAGCCGCGCCGGCTGGACGCCATCCGCGAAACCATCCCCGGAACCGAGAAGGTCACCGCCGCCGACGTGCGCCGGGCGGCCCAGACCTGGCTCAAGGAGGAGACCGCCTTCAGGCTGGTGGTGAAGCCTGAGGCGAAGGCGGCGAACTAGGCCGCCTTCAGCCCGTCCTCGTAGATCGGGGCGTCTTCGGCCGGCAGATAGGCGCGGCCGCGGATCGCGTCCGAGATTTTCTCGGCGATCATTATCGTGGGGGCGTTGGTGTTGCCGCCGACCAGCGTCGGCATGACCGAGGCGTCGACGACCCGGAGGCCATTGAGCCCCTGCACCCGGCACTCGCCGTCGACCACGGCCATCGCATCGCCCGCCGCGCCCATGCGGCAGGTGCCGACGGGGTGATAGATCGTTTCGGCGCAGCGACGGATCCAGGCGTCGATCTCGGCGTCGGTCTTCACGTCCTTACCGGGCGCGTGCTCGGCGCCGCGATAGGGGTCGAGGGCCGACTGGGCCGCCACCTCGCGCATCATCTTTACGCCTTCGCGCAGCGCCCGCCGATCCTCCTCGGCCGAGAGGTAGTTGGCGAAGATCGCCGGATCGGCCAGCGGGTCGGCGCTCTTCAGGCCCACCTTCCCGCGGCTCTCCGGACGCAGTTGGCAGACGTGGAAGGTGAAGCCGTCCTTGTTCACCTGCACCTTGCCGTGGTCCTGCATGATGGCGAGCACCGTGTGGATCTGCAGGTCCGGCCGGTCGAGGTCCGGCCGCGAGCGCAGGAAGGCGCCGCTCTCCAGGAAGTTCTCGCGACCGATGCCCTTGCCGAACAGCATGTAGTTAAGGCCCACGCCCAGCTGCTTCAGGCCCTTGCGCATGGAGTAGACGGTGATCGGCTGGGGACATTCCCACGACAGGCAGGCGTCCAGGTGGTCCTGCAGGTTCGCGCCGACGCCCTTCAGCTCGTGTAGCGGCCGTATGCCGTGGGCCGTGAGGTCGTCCGGATCGCCGATGCCCGACAGCTGCAGGATGTGCGGCGACTGCACCGCCCCGGCCGCCATGATCACCTCTGCGTCGGCATAGATGGCGCGAGCTGGCTTCTTGCCTTGGATCACCTCGACCCCGATCGCCCGGCCGTTCTCGACCAGGACGCGCGTCGTGCGCGCCCCGGTCAGGCAGGTCAGGTTGGGACGGTTCAGCGCCGGGTGCAGGTAGCTGCGCGCCGCGCTCCACCGCTGGCCGTCGCGGATGGTGAGCTGGTAGGGACCCCAGCCTTCCTGCTGATAGCCATTGAAGTCGCTGGTCACCGGGTGGCCCGCCTGGGCGCCGGCCTCGACCGCGGCCCGGTAGATCGGGTTCGGCGAGCTGGCCTTCGAGACGTGCAGCGGACCCTCGCCGCCGTGCCAGGAATCGGCGCCGCCCTCGAAGGTCTCGGAGCGTTTGAAGTAGGGCAGCACGTCGGCGTAGCCCCAGCCCGCCAGGCCCATCTGCCGCCATTGGTCGTAGTCGCGCGCGTGGCCGCGAATGTAGATCATGCCGTTGATCGACGACGAGCCGCCCCAGCCCTTGCCGCGGGGCCACCAGAGGCGGCGGTTGTCGAGGTGCGGCTCGGGCTCGGTCCAGAAACCCCAGTTGAACGGCCCCTGCTTGCCGATCAGCGCGCCGACCCCGGCGGGCATCCGCACGAGCAGCGACGAGTCCTTGCCGCCGGCCTCCAGCAGCAGGACCCGGGTCGACGGATCCTCGGTCAGGCGGTTGGCCAGGACGCAGCCGGCCGAGCCGGCGCCCACGATGATGTAGTCATAGCGTTCCACGGGCGCGCCCTTCCCTGCGACTTGTCTCGTTGTCGCAAACGTGACGCAGGCGTCAGGTTCACGCAAGCTGTCAGGCCGAGAGGATCGTCACCGCCGCCACGAACAGGCCAAGCGCGATGGCGCAGAACCACAACAGGAACCAGGTACGCCAGAGCGCCGAGAACGCGCCCAGGCTGTAGGCGCCCTTCAGCTGGTAGAACATGTGAGCGGGGATCGCGAGCGGCAGGGTCAGCCACAAGAGACCCGACACGATCCCACCGATCCGGGTGCCGATCGCCAGCGCCATGACGAGCCAAGAGATGAAGGTCAGCGAATAAAGGACGAAGACCCCGTGGTCGTAGAGCGTGAAGCCGCGCTTCCAGAGGAACAGCATGGCCACGAACGGGATCGAGATGGGGATCAGCAGGAAGGAGAATTTGTAGAAGGCCTGCTGCAGCTTGTAGAGCGCCAGCTCGGGGTTCTCGAGCTTCTCCTTGATCTTTGCGTCGAGCTTCTTGTCGCCGGTGTTGACCGGCATGTCGCTCTCGTCGCCCAGGACCTCCTTCCAGTCCGTGCTGACGCGCGTCGTGTCCGTGACATTCCCGATCTGCTCGCCGGCGGCTTCCGCCGCGGCCCGCGCCCGCGCCACGCGCGCCTCGGCCGCTGCGCGCGTCTCGGGCGTCGCCCGCTCCAGGGCCACTTCGGCGTTCGCAAGCTCGGTGTTCTTCCGGGCAAGGTCGGCGGTGGCCAGCGCCTGCTGGCCGACGACGCTGTTTCCGCCGTCCACGGGGAAGTAGCTCAGGCCCATGAACAGCACGAACATGGTGAAGAGGAAGAGCGCCAGCGGCGAGACGTAGCGCGTCCGCCGGCCGTGCACCCACTCCCGCGTCAGCCGCCCGGGTCGGAAGGCCAGAAGCGGCAGGGTGCGCCAGACGCGGCTGTCGAAGTGCATCACCCCATGCAGGACCTCCTCGCCCAGGTGGACGAGCGTCCGGTGCAGGTGCGTGGCCTGGCCGCAGTTGTGGCAGAACCGGCCGTGGACCTCGGCGCCGCAGTCCGAACAGAGGTGCTGGGGCGCTCCCGCCTTGCCGGCCGGCTTCTCGACCGCGCCGCCGATCAGCCCGCCGTGGGTGGCGCCCGCCACCGCGCCCGCTGCGTCCACGTCCACCATAAGCAACCCCCGTTCTCGGGGCGGAATGTGACGGGATTGCCGCCGCGGAACAAGGCGTCGGTCAGCGGCCCTTCCACTCCGGCGGGCGCTTCTGGGCGAAGGCCAGCGGGCCTTCCTTGAAGTCCTCGGAGGTGAACAGCGCGCCCACGGCCGGGTACCTGTTCTGACCGCGGATGGCGGCCTCGAGGCTCGCCTCGTCCAGGCCGCGATACACCGCTTCCTTCGACGCCCGGATCGACATCGGCGACAGCTGGCAGATCTGCTGCGCCCACTCGCGGGCCGTCCGCATCAGGTCCTGCGGGGCGGTGACCTCGGCCACGAAGCCCAGCTCCTTGCCCTCGTGCGCCGAGACCCGGCGGGCGGTGAGGATCATGGCCATCGCCCGCTTCACCCCGATCGCGCGCGGCAGGCGGTGCAGGCCGCCGGCCAGGGCGGCCAGGCCCACCCGCGGCTCGGGCAGGGCGAAGGTCGCCTCCTCCGAGGCGATGATGATGTCGCAGGCGAGCGCGATCTCGAACCCGCCGCCCATGGCCACGCCGTTGACGGCGGCGATCAGCGGCTTGTTCAGGTCGAAGCGCGACGTGAGACCCGCGAAGCCCGAGGGCGGGCTCTTCATCTCGCCGCCTGAGGCCTGGTGCTTCAGGTCGTTGCCGGCCGAGAACGCCCGGTCGCCGGCGCCGGTCACAATGCCCACCCACTGGCCGGGATCGGCGGCGAAGGCGTCGAAGGCGTCGTGCAGCTCGAAGTGCGCCGGCGAGTGCAGCGCGTTCATCACCTCGGGCCGGTTCAGGATGAAGGTGGTGATCGGCCCTTCCCGCTCCACCCGAATGAACTCGTAGGCCATCGGCGTCCTCCCCGTCTCGTTGCGCCGATCAGGCGTCGGGCGCCGCAGCGTCCGTCAAGCCGCCATCGGGCGCGGCCGTCTTCGAGGGCAGCAGCCCCAGTTGAACGATGAAGAAGATCGAGAGCGCCAGACCGCCGAGCTGGATCAGGTTCCCGAGCAGCTCGGCGCCCGCGCGGTCGGCGGCGCGGATGGCCCACGGCGACAGCACCGTCCAGCCGAAGCCCACCGCCAGCCACCAAGGCGGCAGACCGCGGTCGCGCAGTCGCCGCAGCGTCACCGGCGCCGACGGCAGCCACATCACCGCGAAGACCACGCCCGCCACCAGCGGCTGATCGAGGCGGGACAGGAGCGCATAGCCGGGGCCCGCCGCCAGCAGCGCCAGCAGCACAAGGGCGAACAACACGGTCAGCGTGATGCTCACGATCCACCACTCGCGGCGGGTGGCCGCACCTTCCAGGGAGAAGAACGTGCGCGACAGACCTTTCACCGCGAGATCTCCTTCAGCTCCCTTCGGTAGCGCTTCCAGTTCTCCACATAGTGGTGGGCGCCGCCAACAATGATCATCGTCTGCTGCTCGCTCACCTCGCGGACCACCTTGCCCGGCGCGCCCATGACCAGCGAGTTGTCGGGGATCTCCTTGCCCTCGGTGATCAGGCAATTGGCGCCGATGAGGCAGTTCTTCCCGATGCGCGCGCCGTTGAGGACGATCGAGCCGATGCCGACGAGCGTGTTGTCGCCGATGGTGCAGCCGTGGAGCATCACCATGTGGCCGATGGTGACGTTGGCGCCGAGGGTCAGCGGCTGGCCCAGGTCGGTGTGGAGCACGCTCCCGTCCTGCACATTCGAGTTCTCGCCGATGATGATCGGGTCGTTGTCGCCGCGAAGCGTCGCACCCCACCAGACGGACGCGTTCTTCTTGAGAATGACATTCCCCATCACCGCCGCCGTGGGCGCGATCCAGTATTCGTCATCGTTTGGCAACTCAGGTGTCACATTGCCTAAGTTGTAGACACTCATTGGCGCACCTTATTTCTTGCAGCGAATGGGGCGTTTAACGACTCGGAAAGGACGTTACGATCATTCTAGTCGGGCGATTCGAGAGGGCGATAGACCTCTCGGAAACCGCCGCGGGGGCTTAGCCTCCGTGCCTCGCGCTGGACGGAGTTGGATGGCGCCGAGTTTGTCGCTCTTCCGGGGATCACCTCCCGGACCGGGACAGAGCCGCGGGCCTCGAGCGCGCGCACGCCGCCGCCGCCACACGCCGTCATCACCCACCAATTTCGAAGGGCGCTCCCAGTCACGGGACGCCCTTTTTTCTTGCCCCCTGAGGAGGCCTTGATGAGCAAGCGAGCCCTGAAGCGACAACTGCGCGAAGGCGCGTTCGACGCCGGTCAGTTCGAGGGCGACGACAAGGTTCGCCGGCTCCCGCTCGATCGCGGGTGGTCGCCGCTCGCCCACCACAACGACGACCGCGAGCAGGGCTACCTGAAGACCATCAAGGCCAAGTCGCCCGGCCAGCAGGAGCTGATCGAGGCGATCGATTCCAAGAACCTGGTCATGGCGCTAGGCCCCGCCGGCACGGGCAAGACCTACCTCGCCATCGCCAAGGCGGTGGAAGCGCTGGAAAGCGGCCGGGTAGGCCGGATCGTCCTGTCCCGCCCGGCGGTCGAGGCCGGCGAGTCCATCGGCTTCCTGCCCGGCGACGCCGAGGACAAGCTCGCGCCCTACCTGCGTCCGCTCTACGACGCCCTCTCCGACCGGCTATCGATGAAGCGCGTGCGGGCCCTGATGGCCGAAGGCGCCATCGAGATCGCGCCCGTGGGCTTCATGCGCGGCCGCACGCTCAACAACGCCTTCGTGGTGATCGACGAGGCCCAGAACTGCACCTACGTGCAGCTGAAGATGCTGCTGACGCGGCTCGGCTGGCATTCGACGATGGTGGTGACGGGCGACCCGAACCAGTCCGACCTGCTGCCCGAAATGTCGGGCCTGGGCCCCGTGGCCGACCGGCTGCAGGAGGTGGGCAACATCGCCGTGGTCCGCCTGGCCGAGCGCGACATCGTCCGTCACCCGCTGGTGGCCGAGATGCTGGGCGTGCTCTGACGAAGACGCGGCGCCCTCGCTCGCCTGGCTAGCAGGGCGCCGTCTCACCCGTCGCCAGGTCGATGCGGAAGCAATGGCGCTCGCCCGTCTCGCAGTCCTCGACCATCAGCTGGACCTCGTCGTCGACGTCGGCCTCGGGATGGGCGTCCTCCAGGAAGTGCAGCGCGGCGTCCTCGAAGCTCACGCCCTCGACCTTGCGCCCGCGGCTGGGCGCTTCGGCGGTGGCGTGGACCGTGAATTGCCGTTGCAGCGTGTCGAAACCTGCGCGCATCCGATTGGGCTCCTTCGCGAGCGCCTAACGCTCGGCGGCCAGAAAGGAACCATGGCTACGCTTGCATCTGCGACAAGCCGTCGCTACTCAGCCGATGCTCCGCCGGGCCTTCCGGGCTTTCGGACGTCGGCGGGCCTCGCCTGGCAAGGGAAGTCAGCTTCCGTTCAGGCGGGAAGCCCAACGTTTCGGAAAGACCCCCGAGCGCCTACGACGATGTCCAGCTCCGACTCGCACGAACCCGAAGCGCCTCCGCCCGAGAGCTCGCCCGAAGAGGCGCAACGGGCCGCCGACGGACTGAAGGACCAGATCGCCGCCGTTCGCGACCGGATCCGGCAGGCGCGGGAAACCCTCACCAAGCACGCGAGCCGCGAGACGCGGACGTTCAAACGCTGACTCGCCCGTCACGTTAGAAGCCGCCCTCTTTTCGCAACTAACAGCTGTAGCTATGGTGGCGTCCGCCAAGAGGGGCGACATGGCGGACTATCGGCTCTACTTCCTCGACGAGGCGAACCACATCCGTGGGGTGGCCGAGCTCGACTGCGAGGACGACGCGGCGGCGGTGGTTCAATCCGAGAGCCACACCGACGCGGGGCGCATGGAATTGTGGCGCCGCGACCAACTGATCCGCCGGTTCGAACGGCGCGCGGAGTCAGTCTGAGCCGCCGACGACCGTCGGGTTCGCGCCACGTGCGGTTGTGGCGCCAAGGCCAGCTCGCCCAGCTTTAAAGCTTGGCCAATGAACCCGGGAGGCGTGTCGCGAGTTGTGGCGGCGGTTCTCGGAGCTCGACTACATGCCCTATTTCAACTCGCGCGGCGCCCTCATGCCGGAGAGCGCGCCGGAGTCCGGCCGAGTGGCCGGCACTCCGGCCGGCGGCGAAACCATCACCGCTCCGCCCGGCAACACCTCAGTGTCCGGGGAAGGCGGCGGGGACACCCTGATCGGCTCGTCCGGCGACAACCGCTTCTGGATCACGCATCCCAACGACCGGATCATCGAGCAGCCCGGCGCGGGCATCGACACGCTCACCGCCTGGTCGCCGGCCAAGCTGCCGGCCAACGTCGAGAACCTGATCGTCAACGGCGCCTTCAACTACGCCGTCGGCAACGAGCTGGGGAACCTGATCGTCGTGGACGACGCCAGCCACTGGGTCTACGGCGCGGGCGGCGACGACGTGCTGGTGGGCGCGGCCACCCAGCGCACCACCTTCATGGTCCGCGCCGGCGAAGGCTCGGACGTCATTTACAACTGGAACGGCAACAGCCAGCTGCACCTGCAGGGCTACGGCCTGAACACCGCCGCCCAGATCCGCGGGGCCATGAGCCAGCAAGGCAATGACGTCGTCCTGAACCTCGGCAATGGCGAGACCCTCACCTTCCGCGACGAGACGCTGGCCAGCTTCCAGGACCGCCAGTTCCTGACGCCGCTGGACACCTCCAAGCTCGGCGCCCTGACCTTCAGCGACGAGTTCAACGACCTCAGCCTCTACGACCCCTCCACCGGAACGGGCCGCTGGCGCGCGGACTTCGGCGGCAACCTCAAGGACCAGTGGGCCTACACCCTCGTCTCGAACGGCGAGCAGCAGGCCTATGTGAAGCCGGGCTTCTACGGTCGGGGCGACCAGGACATCGACGTCAACCCGTTCTCCATCGCGAACGGCGTCCTGACCATCACGGCGGCCCGCACCTCGCCCGAGGACGCCTACGCCACCTGGAACCGCGACTTCACCTCCGGGATGCTGAACACGCTCGGCATGTTCGAGCAGAAGTACGGCTACTTCGAGATCCGGGCCGAGCTGCCGACGGCGGTCGGATCGTGGCCCGCCTTCTGGATGATCCCCAGGAAGGCCGACGGCTCGGTCGAAGGCGACATCATGGAGGCGCTGGCCGCCACGCCGAACTACCACTACTCGCGCGCCCTCGGCGGCGACGGCACGATCTACGACAACAGCTACAAGACCGACCCTTCCGGCTTCCACACCTACGGCATGCTGTGGACGCGCGACACGGTCACCTTCTACTACGACGGCCAGGCGGTGCTCACCGGCGCGACGCCCGCCAACTGGACCGACCCGATGAGCCTGATCGTCAACCTGGCGGTCGGCGGCTGGGGCGGAAATCCAGACTTCAGCGCCTTCCCGGCCCAGCTGAAGGTCGACTACGTCCGCGCCTATGCCCTGGCCGACGGGTCGACCCAGGCCGCGGTGCTGACGCCCGAGGCGCCTGCCGCGACGCTACGCTCGGCGGGATCCTCGGCCGGCGCCGTGAACACGCCGGTCACCTTCGCCGACAATGGCCAGCCGGTCACCTCGGCCAAGGTCGCGGTTTTCGGCTCGCGGCCAGCGGCGCTGGGACCCGAAAAGACCTTCGTCGTCTGGGAGGACGCAGGCGCCGTGTTCGGCGCCGTTTGGAACGGCTCGGGCTACGGCCAGACGGTGGCCCTGATGGCCGGCTCCTCCGGCCAGTTCAGCGGGACCGGCACGTGGCTCACCACCGGCAAGGTGGTGGTCGGCTATCGGGTCGGCGGCGAGGCCTGGGCCCTGGTGTTCGACCCGGTGAAGAACACCGTCGTCAAGCACGAGCTGGGCGCCGCCACCGGCGACCTGCGCTTCGTGGCCACCGGCTCCGGCGGCTTCGCGGCCAGTTGGGACGCCCCCGACGGCACGGTGCACGGCCGGGCCTACGACGAGTACGCCTACGGCGGCGACATCCCGGGCTGGTACGGCCCCGAGCGCCAGCTGGCCGGCGACATCACCGGCGTCACGGCCTCCGGTCAGGTGATCGCCGGCGGAGAACTCTACACGATCCACGCCGCCTCGGTCGTGCCGGGCGGCGGCGGCGGCAGCGTCGGCACGCCGGGTCCCGACTCCATGACCGGCAATCGGCTGTTCGGCGAGGCGGGCGACGACACCCTGACCGGCACCGCGGGGCAGGATTATGTGCGCGGCGGCGATGGGGCGGACGTCCTCTACGGCGCCGACGCTTTCGACGACCTGCACGGCAATCTGGGCGACGACCGCGTCTATGGCGGCCTGGGCGGCGACTGGGTCGTTGGCGGCCAAGGGCAGGACCAGCTGTTCGGCGAAGACGGCCATGACGTCGTTCTCGGCAATCTCGGCGAAGACACCGTCGATGGCGGCCTTGGGAACGACTGGGTCCGCGGCGGCCAAGGAAACGACAGCATCGTGGCCGGTTGGGGCGACGACTGGATCGCGGGCGACCGCGGCTCGGACACGATTTCGGGCGGCGGCGGCGCCGACGTCTTCCACAGCTGGGGCGACGCAGGTCTCGATCGCGTGATCGACTTCAACCGGGGCGAAGGAGACCGGGTGAACCTGCTGCCGGGCACGACCTACAGCGTCAGCCAGGGCGCCGAGGGCGTGGTCATCAGCATGACGGGCGGCGCGCAGATGGTGCTGGTCGGCGTGCAATTGTCCAGCCTGGATAGCGGCTGGATCTACGTCGGCTAAAACTCCTTAGTATATAGCCAAGCTTCCTAGGTGAAGCTTGGCTATACGTGCCTTTTCCAGCACGTTCCGGCGAGAACGCCCCGCTCACATGAACTTCAGTGAACCTCGGCTTGACTTGCGAGTTCTGACGCGCGGCAGTCCCTCGGAGCTAGTACATGCCCTATTACAACGCGCGCGGCGAAGCCATGCCGGAGACGCCGCTCACGAACTCGCGGGCGGCGGGCACTTCGGCTGGCAATGAAACCATCACGGCGCCTGCTGGCGACTCGTCCGTATCGGGCGAAGGCGGCGGCGACCTGCTGATCGGTTCGTCGGGCAACAACCGCATCTGGATCACCCACCCGAACGATCGGGTCATCGAGCAGCCCAATGGCGGGGTCGACACGCAGCTCGGCTACACGTCGGTCAAGCTGGCGCCCAACGTGGAGAACCTGCAGGTCTGGGGGGCCTTCAACTACGCGGTGGGCAATGAGCTCGGCAATCTGATCATCGTCGACGACACCACCCACTGGATCTACGGCGCCGGCGGCGACGACGTGTTGGTGGGCGCGCTCAACGACAAGGTCACGTTCATGGTGCGAGCCGGCGAAGGCTCGGACGTGATCTACAACTGGAACGGCAACAGCCAGCTCCAGCTCTCCGGCTATGGCCTGAACACCGCCGCGCAGATCCGCTCGGCCATGACCCAGCAGGGCAACGATGTGGTCCTGCGCTTCAACAATGGCGAGACGCTCACCTTCCGGGACGAGACGCTGGCGAGCTTCCAGGACCGTCAGTTCCTGCTGCCGCTCGATAGGTCCCAGCTGGGCGCTGTCACCTTCGAAGACGAGTTCAACAGCCTCAACATCTACGATCCTTCGACCCAGACAGGCGTCTGGCGCGCCGACTTCGGCGGCAACCTGAAGGATGAATGGGCCTACACCCTCACCTCGAATGGCGAGCGTCAGGTCTACACCAAGCCAGGTTGGTACGGTCAGGGCGAGAAGGACCTGGATTACGCGCCGCACTCCGTCTCGGGCGGCGTCCTCACCATCAAGGCCGAGCGGCTCCAAGAGGATCAGCGCGAGGCGGCCTGGGGTCGCGAGTACTCGTCCGGCATGCTCAACACCATGGGCGTCTTCGAGCAGAAGTACGGCTACTTCGAGATGAAGGCCGAACTGCCGACCGCCTACGGCGCCTGGCCGGCCTTCTGGATGATGCCGACCCCCTACGTGGCGCAGGTCGAGGCCGACATCATGGAGGGCCTCGCGGCCACGCCCCATGTGGACTACCGCCGGGCGTGGGGCGGCGAGTCAAATCAGTACGACAACGCCTACAAGATCGACCCCTCCGGCTTCCACACCTACGGCATGCTATGGACGCCAACGACCGTCACCTTCTACTACGACGGCGTGGCGGTGCTGCAGGCGGCGACACCTGCCAACTGGACCTATCCGATGGCCATGATCGTCAACATGGCGGTCGGCGGATGGGGCGGCGAGCCCAACGAAACCATGTTCCCCGCGAACATGAAGGTCGACTACGTCCGCGCCTACGCCCTGAGCTCCGGCGAGACGGTCATCGAACGCGGCGAGCCCGAGCCGCCCGCCGCGACCCTGCGCACCGACGGCGGCCCCACCAGCGGCCAGGTCAACGTGCCGGCGACGTTCGAGGGCAACGGTCAGCCGGTCACCACAGCCAAGATCGCCGTTCACGACGCCAAGCCCACGACGTTCCCGCAGGAGAAGACCTTCGTCATCTGGGAGGACGCCGGCGCGGTGTTCGGCGCCGTGGCGAGCGGGGGGACGCTTGGCCAGGCGACGGCGTTGATGGCGGGCGATTCCCGGGTGTTCACCGGCACGGGCACGTGGCTCACCGACGGCAAGGTGGCGCTCGCCTACATGCAGCCCGACGGCGCGGGCCAGGCCGCCTGGGTGATGGTCTTCGACCCGGCCAAGAACACCTTCATCAAGCACGAGCTGGGCCCCTCCACCGGCGACATCGACATCGTGGCCACCAAGAACGGCGGCTTCGTCGCCAGCTGGGATGCGCCCGGAGGCGCCGTCCACGGCCGCGGCTTCGACGCCTTCGCCTACGACGGCGAGGGCTGGTTCGGCCCGACCCGCACCCTGGCCGGCGACGTGACCGGCGTCACCGCGGGCGGGGAGATCATCACGACCAACGGCTCCGGCGCCCAGCAGCTCTACGACATCATCAATCCGCCCCGCGGGGTGAACGCGATCGTGTCGATTGGACCCATGGCGGGCGTGACCCACGCCGAGGGTAACGCCAACGGGACGCTCTACACCTTCACCGTCACCCGCGACTGGGACCAGAGCGAGAAGGTCACCGTGGGCTGGCAGGTGCGCGGCCAGGGCGCGGCGCCCGCCGATGCGCTGGACTTCCAGGGCGGCGCCCTGCCCTCGGGCACCGTCACCTTTGAGATCAACCAGACCACGGCCTTCATCCAGGTGTGGGTGCAGGGCGACAGCTATCAGGAAGGCAACGAGGAATTCCTCGTCACCCTGGTGAACCCGGTCGGCGCGAAGCTGGGTCAGGCCACGGCGACGGGCTTCATCACCAACGACGACAGCGGCGGCGGCCCGCCGCCCACGGGCGCGCAGCTCTCCTTCGCCACCAGCTCGCTCGCGCTGGCCGAGGGCAACACCGGCACGACGGCGTTCAGCTTCACGGTGAACCGCGCGGGCTCCACCACGGGCACGTCCACCGTGAACTGGTCGGTGAGCGGTTCGGGCGCCACCGGCGCGGACTTCCAGGGCGGCGTGCTGCCCTCGGGTACGCTCACCTTCGCGCCGGGTGAGACCTCCAAGGTTATCACCCTGAACGTCGTGGGCGACACCACCGTCGAACCCGACGAGGCCTTCACCGTCACCCTGTCCAACGCCTCCGGCGCGACGATCAGCCAGGGCGCCGCGACGGGAACGATCAAGAACGACGACGGGACTGGCGGAGATTCAGGCCAGGTGATCACGTCCCCCGGTCCAGGCTCGACCGTGAACGGGACCGCCGGCAACGACACGATCGTCGCCAGCCAAGGGGCCGACACGCTCACCGGCGGCGCCGGCGCGGACGCGTTCACGTACAAGGCGGCGCCCTGGAGCGCTGGGAAGATCACCGACTTCGTCGTCGGCACGGACAAGCTGGACCTCACGGCCATCTTCCAGGCCAGCGGCTACACCGGTTCCGACCCGATCGCCGACGGCCGCATGCGCCTGGAATCGGACGGCGCCGGCGGCACGCGGATCTTCTTCGACAAGGACGCGCCGAACAGCGGCGAGTGGCCGTTCCACATCACCACCCTGGAGAAGGTCGCGGCCAGCGGCCTCACCTGGGCCCAGCTCTCGGGCGGCGGCTCCGGCCCGCCGCCTCCCGGCCCGCAGCTCGCCTTCACCACCACATCGGTCACGCTGGCCGAAGGCAACTCGGGCGCGACCGCCTTCACCTACACGGTGACCCGCACCGGCTCGACGGCGGGGTCCTCGACGGTCAACTGGGGCGTCTCCGGCTCGGGCTCGAACCCGGCCACCGGCGCCGACTTCCAGAACGGCGCGCTGCCCTCGGGCACGCTCACCTTCGCAGCCGGCGAGACGACCAAGACGATCACCGTCAACGTCGCGGGCGACACGACGGTCGAGCCGACCGAGACCTTCACCCTGACGCTGTCGGGCGCCTCCGGCGCCACGCTCGGCCAGGCCACGGCGACGGGCACGATCACCAACGACGACAGCACCGGCGGTGGCGACACCGGCCAGGTGATCACCTCGCCCGGGCCGGGCTCGACCGTCAACGGCACGGCCGGCGCCGACACCATCAACGCCAGCCAGGGTTCGGACGTCCTGACCGGCGGGGGCGGGAACGATGTCTTCGCCTGGGCCAAGGAGCCCTGGTCGCCGGCGCGGATTACCGACTTCGCCTTAGGGTCCGACAAGCTCGACTTCTCCAAGCTGTTCCAGGCCTCGGGCTACACGGGCTCAGATCCGGTGGCTGATCGCTACATCACCTTCCTCGACGACGGCGCCGGCGGCACGAAGGTCCTGTTCGACCGTGACGGGACGGCCAGCGGCCAGCAGTGGCCCAACTACGTGCTGCAGC
>NZ_JAPSKZ010000067.1 GCF_031181185.1 Phenylobacterium sp.
TGAACGTCGGCATGGTCGGCATCAACGTGCCGATCCCGGTGCCGGTCGCCTACCACACCTTCGGCGGCTGGAAGCGCAGCGCCTTCGGCGACGTCAACCAGCACGGCATGGAAGGCGTCCGGTTCTACACCAAGGTGAAGACCATCACCGCGCGCTGGCCCGAAGGGCTGTCCGAGGACAGCGCCTTCGTCATCCCGACCATGCGCTGAGCGTGACGCCGGCGGATCAGCTCCGCCGGCTCACGATGTTCTTGTTGGCGGCCCGGGTCTTCGCGCCCTGGCCGCGCTCCAGTTCCGTGCGGCCGCCGCGGTTGGTCTTGTTCGACGAGAACATGGCGCCTTCCGCGGCCGGTTCGCCCCAGTCCTGCTCTGGATTGTCGGTCTGGCCGAGCTTGTGGATGTCGACGTTGGGAGGCGTGCCGGCGCCCAGGTCGCCCTCCACGTCGCCCATCCCCGCTTCATTGCGGCCGAGGTCGGGATCCACGCCCCATCCGTCGCGGCGCGCGGCGTTGCTCTCCTCCGGCGGCGCGCCGGCGCCGTCCGCGTTCGCCGCGCGCAGGTCGGTGTCCCCGAAATCCGCCTGGCTGGGCCGGTCGGCGTTGGTGGCGTCGTCCAGGTCGCCCTCGAAGCTGCGTTGCTCGGGGTTCGTCGCTGTTTGGAAGCGGTTCGGATCCTGCTGCTGGTCCATCTCGCGCGCGCCGACGCCGCCCCCCTGCATGCGGGTGCGATTGGTCTCGGCCTGGCTCGGGTCGAAGTTGTCGTTGCGGTCGGCCATGGGGAAATCGCTCCTTCTGCTGTCCTGTCCTGAACCCCGACCGCGGCGCGGCCGTTCCTTGCGCCGGCCGCTATCGGCCGTTAGGCGGAGAGCCGATGCCTTCCGCGTTGCAAGCCGCCTACGACGCCCGCCTCGCCGCGGGCGCAATCCGTCCAGACCCCGCGCAGGCGGCCGCCCTCGCCCCCTTGGTGCGGCTGGAGTCAGACCTTGAGGCGGCGCCCTCTGCGGGCGGCTTGAGGAAGCTCTTCCGCAAGACGGCGCCCGAAGGTCAGCGCGGCGTCTACCTCGTGGGTCCCGTGGGCCGCGGGAAGTCCATGCTGATGGACCTTTTCTTCGAGACCGCGCCCGTCGAGAGAAAGCGGCGCACGCACTTTCACGTCTTCATGGGCGAGGTCCACCGGCTGATCTACGCCTGGCGCAAGGGCGATGCGGCGGCCCGGAAGACGCGCTTCGGCCAGCACAGGGGCGACGACCCGATCCCGCCGGTCGCCGACGTCGTGGCCGCCGAGGCGACGCTGCTCTGTTTCGACGAGTTCCAGGTGACCGACATCGCCGACGCCATGATCCTCGGCCGGCTGTTCGAGGCGCTGTTCGCCCGCGGCGTCACCTTGGTGGCCACCTCCAACCGCGAGCCGGACCAGCTCTACAAGGATGGCATCAACCGCCAGCTGTTCCTGCCCTTCATCGATCTCTTGAAGTCGAAGGTGGACGTGGTGTCGGTCGCCGGACCGCACGATTACCGGCTCGATCGGCTGCGCGCCGCCGGCACCTGGTTCTCGCCCGTCGATCCGGACAATGAGCGCTCGTTCGACCGTCTCTGGTCCGAGATGCTGGGCCCCGAGGAGGAGACCGGCGAGACGCTGGAAGTGCTGGGCCGGCGGATCACCTTCCCGCACGCGGCGGGCGGCCTCCTGCGGGCGAGCTTCGCCAGCCTCTGTTCGGTGGCGCTAGGCCCCAACGATTACATCGCCGTCGCGGACCGCTTTCACACCATCTTCCTGGAGGGCGTGCCGAAGCTGACGCCGAACCGGCGGGAGGAGGCCCGGCGGTTCGTGATCCTGGTGGACGCGCTCTACGAGGCGCACGCCAAGCTGATCGTGCTTGCAGAGGCCGAGCCCGTGAAGCTCTACCCGGAAGGCGACGGCGCGTTCGAGTTCGAGCGCACGGCGTCCCGCCTTCAGGAGATGCGCTCGGCTGACTGGCTGGAGGACCGCGCCTAGCCGCGCAGGCTCGCCACCAGCTCCCGCGCATAGGGGCGAAGCTCGTCCTCGGCGCGGACGACGATCTTCAGCTCCCGCACGGCCCAGTCGTCAGCCAGTTCGACGACGCTCAGCGCCATGGTGCGGGCCGCACGCCCTGCGGTGGTGCGCGGCACCACGCCGACGCCCACGCCGCACTCCACCAGCCGGCAGACGGCGTCGAAACTGCGCAGCTGCACGCGCAGCTTCAGCGGCCGTCCCTCGCGCGCCGCCTTGGCGGTGAGGAAGCGCTGGAGCGAGCTCGACCGCTCCAGGCCGACGAGGTCGTAATCCAGCACCTCGGCGAAGGTGACGCTGCCGCTCCCCGCCAGCGGGTGGCTCGTCGCCGTCACCACCACGAACCGGTCCGACCGGAATGGATAGGTCTGCAGGGCGCCGACCTCAACCGTGCCCGCGACGATGCCGATGTCGCCGACGCCCTCGGCGATCAGGCCTACGATCTCGTCCGACAAACGCTCCTCAAGGTCGACGCTGACGTGTGGATGGTCGGCCAGGAAGCTGGACAGCGCCTCCGGCAGGAATTCGGTGAGCGCATTGGTGTTGGCCAGCACCTTCACTTCGCCCGAGAGGCCGCCGGCGTAGGCCGAGAGGTCCTCGCGCATGCGCGCCTGCTGGGCCAGGATCTGGCGCGCGTGCTTCAGCAGCATGCGGCCGGCCGGCGTGGGCGCCACGCCCTGACGCGAGCGCGACAGCAGGGGCGCGCCAAGCGCGGCCTCCATGTTGCGGATGCGCGTCGATGCTGCCGCAAGGGCAAGCGCACTCTTTTCGGCCCCGGCCGTAATGGAGCCGGCGTCCACCACCTCGCAGAACAGCCGAAGATCCGTCAGGTCGAACCGCATTCCTTCGTCTCCCGCGAAGGAAAGCTACAGGAAAGACAGATTGTGCTGAAGCTGGGTTGGCGCAAACTTCGGCGCTTGCGAAGGATGGCAGGCTCGGGCCGCCTTGCGTTGACACCGCGAGGCGCAGGCTTACAAGCGGGCCAGCTTCGGACAGTTGAGACGGCGGGACAGGAATGGCTGGAGTTTCGAGGGCGGTTCGCGAGCGGCCGACGTCGCCGCACACGACGATCTGGCGGTGGCACCTCACCATGGCCACGTCGATCCTGCACCGCTTCACGGGGATCGCCCTGTACGGCGGCGCCCTGATCGCGGCGGCCTGGGCCGTGTCGCTCGCCAGCGGTCCCGAGGTCTACGGCGCCTACAAGGCGGTGATGGGCTCCATCCTCGGCAAGCTCGTGCTGTTCGCCCTGACGCTCGCCGCCTTCTACCACCTGGGCAACGGCATCCGGCACCTGATGTGGGACACGGGTCACGGCCTGGACGTGAAGACCGCCAACGCGACGGCGGTGGGCGTCATCGCGTTCGCCATCGCCGCGACGCTCGCGGTGTGGGTCATCGCCGGCATGACGGGGGCGTTCTGATGGCCAGCTATCGCACCCCTCTCGCCCGCGCCCGCGGCCTCGGCTCGGCCAAGCACGGCGTCGGCCACTGGATCTCAGAGCGGGTGGGCGCCGTCGCCCTGATCCCGCTGACGGTGTGGGCCGTCTACGCCGTCATGCGCCTTGCGGCGCTCGACTACTACGGCGCGGTCGAATGGATCTCGACGCCGCTGAACATGACGCTGATGATCCTGACGCTGGCCATCAGCTTCTGGCACATGCATTCGGGCCTGCGGGTCGTGGTGGAGGACTACATCCACAAGACCCTGACCAAGACCGGCCTTTTGCTCCTCAACCTCTTCGTCTGCGGACTGGCCGGCGCGCTCGCCGTCTTCTCCGTGCTGAAGGTCGCGCTGGGAGGCGCGTGAGAGACCGATGTCCGCTTACGAATTCATCGACCACAAGTTCGACGTCGTCGTCGTGGGCGCCGGCGGCTCGGGCCTCCGCGCCGCGCTGGGCTGCGCGCAAGCAGGCCTGAAGACGGCCTGCATCACCAAGGTCTTCCCGACCCGCTCGCACACGGTGGCCGCCCAGGGCGGCATCTCGGCGTCGCTGGGGAACATGGGCGAGGACGACTGGCGCTGGCACATGTACGACACCGTCAAGGGGTCGGACTGGCTGGGCGACCAGGACGCCATCGAATACCTGTGCCGGAACGCGCCGGCGGCGGTCTATGAGCTGGAGCACTGGGGCGTCCCGTTCAGCCGCACGGCCGACGGCAAGATCTACCAGCGTGCTTTCGGCGGCATGACCCGCAACTTCGGCGAGGCCCCGATCCAGCGCACCTGCGCTGCGGCCGACCGCACCGGCCACGCCATGCTGCACACCATGTACGGGCAGAGCCTGGCGCACGACACCGAGTTCTTCATCGAGTACTTCGCCCTCGACCTGATCATGGATGAGGGCGTCTGCCGCGGCGTGACCGCCTGGAAGCTCGACGACGGGACCCTGCACCGGTTCCAGGCCCAGCTCGTCATCCTGGCCACCGGCGGCTACGGCCGGGCCTACTTCTCGGCGACCAGCGCGCACACCTGCACCGGCGACGGCGGCGGCATGGCGCTGCGCGCCGGCCTGCCGCTGCAGGACATGGAGTTCGTGCAGTTCCACCCAACCGGGATCTACGGCGCCGGCTGTCTGATCACCGAAGGCGCCCGGGGCGAGGGCGGCTACCTGACCAACTCGGAAGGCGAGCGCTTCATGGAGCGCTATGCGCCGACCGTGAAGGACCTGGCGCCGCGGGACATGGTCAGCCGCGCCATGACGCTGGAGATCCGCGAAGGCCGCGGCGTGGGCCCGAACAAGGACCACATCTTCCTGCACCTGGATCACCTCGACCCGAAGATCCTGGCCGAGCGCCTGCCGGGCATCTCGGAAAGCGCCAAGATCTTCGCCGGCGTCGACGTGACCAAGGAGCCGATCCCGGTCCTTCCGACCGTGCATTACAACATGGGCGGCATCCCGACGAACTTCTACTCCGAGGTCGTGACCAAGGAAGGCAAGGACCCCGACCGGGTGGTGCCGGGCCTGATGGCTGTGGGCGAAGCGGCCTGCGTGTCGGTGCACGGCGCAAACCGCCTGGGCTCGAACAGCCTGATCGACCTGGTGGTGTTCGGCCGGTCGGCGGCCCTGCGGGCGGCGGAGATCCTGACGCCGGGCGCGAAGCAGCCCGAGCTCAAAGCCCACCACACCGAGGCGCACCTGGCCCGCTTCGATCGCTTCCGCCACGCCAACGGCGGCACGCCCACCGCCGAGCTGCGGCTGGAGATGCAGCGCGCCATGCAGGAGGACGCCGCTGTCTACCGGACCTCGGAAGCCCTGAAGTCGGGCGTAAAGCGCCTGAACGCGGTCGCTGGCAAGCGCGCCGACCTGAAGGTCACCGACCGGACGATGATCTGGAACTCGGACCTGATGGAGACCCTCGAACTCGACAATCTGATCGGCCAAGCGGTCGTGACGGTGGTCAGCGCCGAGAACCGCAAGGAAAGCCGCGGGGCCCACGCGCACGAGGACTTCCCCGAGCGCGACGACAACAAGTGGATGAAGCACACCCTGTCCTGGTTCGACGACCGCACCGGCAAGGTGCGCCTGGACGATCGTCCGGTGCACAACTTCACCATGACCAATGACATCGCCTACATCCCGCCGAAGGCGCGGGTGTACTGAGCCCAGGACGCATCGATGGCTGAGATCCGCCTGCCCAAGAATTCCCGCGTCACGGCGGGCAAGCACCACCCGGCGCCTCCGGGAGCGACGCGGACCAAGACCTTCAAGGTCTACCGGTACGACCCCGAGTCCGAGGCCAATCCGCGGTGGGACACCTATGAGGTGGACGTGGACGCCTGCGGCCCGATGGTCCTGGACGTCCTGATCCACATCAAGAACACCATGGACCCGACGCTCACCTTCCGGCGCTCGTGCCGCGAAGGCATCTGTGGCTCGTGCGCCATGAACATCGCCGGCCGGAACACCCTGGCCTGCACCCACGGCCACGAGGAGTGCCCGGGCGACAAGGTGGCGATCAGCCCGCTGCCGCACATGCCGGTGGTCAAAGACCTGGTGCCGGACCTGACCCTGTTCTACGCCCAGTATGCCTCGATCCAGCCCTGGCTGAAGACCAAGACGCCCGAGCCGCAGAAGGAGTGGGCGCAGTCGCCCGAGGACCGCGAGAAGCTGGACGGCCTCTACGAGTGCATCCTCTGCGCCTGCTGCTCGACCAGCTGCCCCAGCTACTGGTGGAACCAGGAGAAGTACCTGGGCCCGGCGGCCCTGCTGCACGCCTACCGCTGGATCATCGATTCCCGCGACGAGGCGACCGGCGAGCGCCTGGACGAGCTGGAAGACCCCTTCAAGCTCTATCGCTGCCACACGATCATGAACTGCGCGCAGGTCTGCCCCAAGGGCCTGAACCCGGCCAAGGCGATCGCCGAGGTCAAGAAAATGCTGGTGGAGCGCGTGGTCTGACGGCCGCGCCTCCCGCGGGGTGAAGTTGACGGGGCCGTCAAGTTTGGGCAACGAGGTTCCATGAGTGATCCCGCGGCCCCAAAGGCAGGACACGTCGTGATCCTGGGCGCCGGCCATGCCGGCGGCACGGCCGCGGCCCTGCTCCGGCAGTACGGCCATGCAGGCCCGATCACGCTCGTCGGCGAAGAGCCGATCCCGCCTTATCAGCGGCCGCCGCTTTCGAAGGCCTGGCTGAAGGGCGAGGCCGACGCCGAGTCGCTGGCGCTGAAGCCCTTGGAATTCTACGCCGAGGCCGGCATCGACTTCCGCCCGGGCGTAAGCGGCGTCCAGCTGAAGCGCAGCGACAAGACGCTCGTCCTGTCGGACGGCTCGACGCTTCCATACGACATCCTGATCCTGGCGACCGGCGCGCGCGCGATCGCCCTGCCGATCGCCGGCGCCGACCTCGCCGGCGTCATGTCCCTGCGCACGGCGGCCGACGCCGAGGCGCTGAAGGCCGCGGTCGGGCCCGGCAAGACCCTGGCGGTCGTAGGCGGCGGCTATATCGGGCTTGAGGTCGCCGCATCGGGCCGGGCGCTAGGCGCCGAGGTCGTGGTGCTGGAGCGCGAGGACCGGCTCCTGGCCCGCGTCGCCTGCCCCGAACTGTCCGACTTCTTCCGCGGCTATCACGAAAAGCACGGCGTCCGCTTCGAACTGGGCTGCTCGGTGGTGGGCTTCGAAGGGGAGGGTCGCGTCTCGGGCGTGAAGCTGGCCAGCGGCGAGGTCGTGGCCTGCGACGCGGTCGTGGTGGGCGTGGGAGCCGCGCCCAACGACGAGATCGCCGCCGACGCCGGGCTCGAGACCGCCCGCGGCGTGGTCGTGGACCTGGACGCCCGCACCTCGGACCCCGCCATCTTCGCGATCGGCGACGTCGCCCACCGCCCGATGCCGATCTATGGCGACCGGATGTTCCGGATGGAGAGCGTGCCGAACGCGCTGGAGCAGGCCAAGCAGGCCGCCAGCGCCATTACCGGCCGCCCCAGGCCCAACGGCGAGTGTCCCTGGCAGTGGTCGGACCAGTACGACCTGAAGCTCCAGATCGCGGGCTATCCGTTCGAGACCGACAAGATCGTCGTCCGCGGCGACCCCGCCGACGCCAAGTTCGCAGTCTTCCACCTGAAGGGCGACCGGCTGCAGGCCGTCGAGGCGATCAACGCCCCGCCCGAGTTCATGATGGGCAAGCAGCTCATCCTTAGCCGCAAGGCCGTCGATGCGACGAGGCTTGCCGACACGTCCGTTTCCATGAAAGAGGTCGCCGCCTAGACGCGGCCGCGAGGGGTCCCATGGCCAAGATCACCTACATCGAACACGACGGCACCGAACACGTCATCGACGTGAAGCCCGGCCTGTCGGTCATGGAGGGCGCGGTGAAGAACAATATCCCGGGCATCGACGCCGATTGCGGCGGCGCGTGCGCCTGCGCGACCTGCCATGTCTATGTGGATGAGGCTTGGCTCTCGAAGACGGGGACGCGCTCGGCCATGGAGGAGTCGATGCTCGACTTCGCCGAAGGCGTCGAGGAGAACAGCCGCCTCTCCTGCCAGATCAAGGTTTCCGACGAACTGGACGGCCTCGTCGTCCGCATGCCGGAAAGCCAGCACTAGCCTGCGCCGGCGCGCCACCTCTAGCCGACACCGGCGGCTGTAAGCGGCGGGGGCCTGTGCTGGCCAGGTTGGGACGGATCGCCGGGCACCGCCAGCATCGGAAGCTCCGCGGCCGACGAAAGCGGCGTCTCAAGGACGCATTGCAGGCCCGCACGGTCGTAGACCAACTGTGCATGGCCGCCGACCGTCGGACCGAAGCTTCGGGCGATGAGTCGAGTGCCGAACCCCTCGCGGCTTGGCGGCTCGACAGCTGGGCCCCCGCATTCGCGCCAGAGCAGGGTCAGGTGCCGGGCGCCTTCGCCGCTGTAGGCGATGTTCCAGGTAATCGACACCGCGCCGTCGTCAACGGACAACGCCCCGTATTTGATGGCGTTGGTGGTCAGCTCATGCAGCACCAGGGACATCGCGACGGCCTGCTGCGGTCTCAGTCGCACCGGGGGACCTTCGATGTGGAAGCGCTCGTCGCCGCCGTTGTAGGGGGCCAGAGCGCCCACGACGATGGTGGCGAGGTCCGCGCCCGCCCAGCTCTCGTTGACGAGCACGTTGTGGGCTTCGGAAAGCGCCACCAGCCGCTCGACGAGGCTCTGGCGTACCGCGGCCTCCACCTCCGCCGCCCGCAAGGTTTGCTCGACGATCGCCTGCACCGTGGCGAGCGTGTTCTTGATCCGATGGTTCAGCTCGTTCAGCAGCAGGACCCGCTGGTCGTCGGCCACCTTCGAGGCGGTCTCGTCGCGCATGACCTTGACGACGCCGTGGCCCTGACCGTCGCCCAGCCGCATGGCCATGCCGTTCGCCCAGAACATCTGACCATTCTTTCGCAGGTGCCAGCGCGTGTCTTCCGCACGGCCCTCCGCCAGCGCGCGCCTCAGCTCGGCGCGCGGGGCCCCCGCCGCGCGGTCCGCCTCGACGAACAGCATCTCGAAATTCCGGCCCAGCGCCTCGTCGGCCGAGTAACCGAGGATACGCTCGGCCCCGGGGTTCCAGGATAGGATCTGCCCGTCGGCGTCGAGAGTGAAGATCGCGTACTCGGTCGCGTTCTCGATGATGACCGAGGCAAGGGAGGTTTCGACGGCGCCGGCGGAGGACGGCGGGGGATTGTCCATGCGTGCCGAACGCGAGAGAGCGCAGACAGGTCCGTGAGTCGCCGCGTCAGGTCGCGAACTTCAGCTCAGGCTGCGCCGTCACCGCCTCCGCGCCTTCCGGCAGGTGGCAGGTGAAGGTGGCGCCGGCGCCCGGCTCGCTTTCCAGCGCCACCCAGCCGCCATGCAGCTCGGTCAGCGCCTTGACCAGCGCCAGCCCCAGGCCGGGCCCGCCGCGCTCGCGGCCGATGAACCGGTCAAAGATGTGCGCCTGGACGTGGAAGGGGATGCCGCGGCCGCTGTCCGACACCTGCAGCTGGATCTCGCCCAGCGCCTTGCGCGCCGCGAGCGTCACCGTCCCGCCGGCGGGCGTCTGGGTCAGGGCGTTCTCCACCAGGTGGTCCAGGATCTGGGTCAGCCGCTTGGCGTCGCCGCGGATCAGGCCGATGTCGTTCGGCCGCTCGATCATCAGCGAGACCTTCGCCGCCTCGGCCGCCTTTTGCCAGCGGCCGGCGACCCCGATCAGCAGGTCGGAGACGTTCACGTCCGCCAGGTCCAGCGCCATCTCGTCGGCGTCGATCTGGGCCATGTCCAGCACGTCGTCGATCGAACGGGCCAGCTGGGTGGCGGCCACCTTCACGGCGGCGGCGTGCGCCCGCGCCCGGTCGGGTAGGGCGTCGCCCGAGTGCTCCAGAAGCTCGGAGTAGCCGATGATGGTCGTTAGCGGCGTGCGCAGCTCGTACGAGACGTTGCCCACGAAGTCCCGCTTCAGGCGCTCGGCCTCGGAGAGCGCCGCCTCGCGGTCGGCCAGGGCGCTTTCCAGCCGCCGGGCGTCCGTCACGTCGGTGAAGGCGATCAGGGTCGCCCCGTCCGGCAGCGGCCGCGAGCGGTACTCGACGATGCGCTGCTCCGAGGTCTTCACCTCGCCCGTCATCGGCGTGCGCGCGCTGGGATCGGGGTCGGCCACCCGGCCCTTCAACTCGCGCCAGAAGCCCATGTCGTGCAGCTTCGGCACGCACAGCTCGACCACGCCCTCGAAGTCGCCGGCGGCCTCCAGCTTCTCGTGGCTGATGCCCCAGAAGCGCTCGAAGCTCTCGTTGTGCAGGCGAAGCCGCCCGTCCGAGCCGAACACCGCGACCGCGTCCGACAGCTTGTCGAGAGTGGCCTGCTGCACCTGGATGAGGGCGTTGTACTGCGCCTTCAGCTTCAGCTCGCCGGTGATGTCCGAGAACAGGAACAGCATGCCGCCCATCGGGTGCGGCTGGCGCACGACGCGAAGCGTACGGCCGTCGGGCAGGCTCCACAGGTCGTCCGGCTCGTCGCCCAGCTTCTCGTAGCGGTCGAGCTCGGCGGCCTTCCACTTGGCGTAGTCGGCGGTCTCGGGCAGGCGGCGGCGCTGGCGCAGGCGGTCCAGCACCTCGCCGTGGGTCGGCCGCTCTTCGAGCCAGGCGGGCTCCAGGCCCCACAGCTCGGCAAAGGCGGTGTTGTGGAACATCAGCCGCTTGCCCTCGCCGAAGATGGCGACGGCGTCGTCCAGGCGGTTCAGCGTCTGGTCGTGGGCCTCGACGTTGCGCTTCAGTTGCTCGCGCAGGTCTTCCAGTTCGGTGACGTCGTCGGTCCAGACGCCGACGCCGCCGCCCTCCAGCGGCTGGGCCACGATGTGGAACGCCCGCCGCCGGCCGTCCAACGACAGCCACCTCACGGCCTCGCGCTTCTGGCCGAGGTTGGCGGCCTCGCTGGCCACCGCGTCGGCGCCGCGGTCGAAGGCCGCGCCGCGCTTGGCGGCCTCGTCCAGGCTTTCTGCGCCCACCGCCTTCAGCCAGGCGGCGTTGACCCACACCGGGGAGCCGTCGGCCGCGGCGATCCAGGCGGGGCAGGCCCGCGACTGCAGGAAGGCCGCGAACCTCGGCGCCGTCGGCAGGCCGGCGTCCTCGCCCAGCACGCCCGACACGCGCAGCCACGCCAAGGCGCCTGCAGCCCGGCCCTCGACCGTGACCGCGCCGCCCGGTCCCTGGACCTCGAAGGCGCAAGGCTCGCCCCGCTCGAACAGGCCTCGCAGCCGGCGCGCATGGTCGGGGTCTGCGCGCATCAGGGCGTTGAGCAGGGCCTGTGGCTCGGCTTCGGACAGGCCCAGGGCTTCGGCGCAGACCGACAGGCTCTCCTCGCCCGACGCCAGCAGGGCCTGGCCGTCCTCGACAGCGAGCAGGGCGGAGTCGAAGGCCTCGGCCGAAGCCGTCGCCGCTTCGGCCCGCGTTTCCAGAAGGCGGATGCGGCCGGTCAGCTCGTCAAGGCGCGCCTGGTTTTGGCGCCGCTGCGCCAGCGCCCACAGGACGGCGGAGATGGCCAGCGACACTGCGCCGGCCGCCGCCGCCAGGATCAGTTGGTCCGCACCCATCCACGCCCCGGCGAATCACTCTCCGGGAGCTTACGGCGGAGAGGCGCCTGCCGCACGCGAAGGCGCGTTCCTATGTGCAGGAAAGTTCGCGAGAATGGGGCCATGACCATCCTCTACCCTGTCGCCGTCAACGCCGAGCAGGCGCTTTCGCGCCCGGCGGGCCGCGCCGCCCGGGAAAGCGACGCCCGGCGGCGGGCAGGCCAGGACGTGGCCTTCACCACCGATCCGGCCGGCCCAGCCTTTCCGACCCGCGAGGCGGCCCTGGCGGCCTATGCCGAGCGCCTGGAGCCGTCGGAGCCCGAGGACCGGTTCTGCCAGCTCGTCGAACAGGTCGTCGCCGAAGCCGGTCGCCCGCCGCAGCCGGTGGAGCCCACTTACGAGGACGGCCGCCGCTGGCCGAAGCCGGCGGCGCGCCCGCAGACCGTCTGGCGGCTCACCGTCTCCTACTGGCGGATCCCCACGCCCGAGCGGCCGCTGGAGGCGCCGCAGGCCCGCAAGGCCCGCCGTTCGAAGCAGCTGCTGGAGCCCGACACCTTGCGCGCCATCGCCCGCACGCCGCTCCGGCCCGTGAAGCCGCAGCAGCCGCTGGACATCGGCCTCTTCGAGACCCGTCCGCCCGAAGCCCCGCACATCGTCATGCCGGATGAGTGAGCCTGTGCCCGAGCGCGTTCTTGGCCGCGCCCCGTCGCTGGACGACCTAGCCCTCATCGCTGAGCGCGCGTTCGCGGAGTTGCCGGAGGGTTTCCGGCGGCTGGCGGGCGAGGTGGTGTTCCGCGTCGACGACTTCCCCGAGCAGGACGTGCTCGACGAACTCGGGATCGAAGACCCCTTCGAGCTCACCGGTCTCTACCAGGGCGTGGATCTCGGCCATCGGTCGGTGTTCGACGTCTCGGCCCAGCCATCCCGGGTGTTCCTCTACCGCCGCCCGATCCTCGACGAATGGGCCGAGCGGGGCGACGTGACCCTCGAGGAGCTGGTGACCCACGTGCTGGTGCATGAGATCGGGCACCACTTCGGCCTCTCCGACGACGACATCGACGCCATCGAGGCGGCGGCGGAGTAAACCTGACGCACGCGTCATTTTGTTTGACTGAACGCCGTTCAGGTCACATGCTCCGCTCCACGAGACGGCGGGGGCGCGCCGCAGAGACAGGGCAGGAGCGAACGAACATGGCCGCCGACGGCAACATCACCAAGGACGTCATCTACGACGCGGTGTCTCCGGACGACTTCGAGTCGATGCTGGAGCTGGACCGCTACAACGCGCGCTCGACGGCCTTCGACAAGATCATCTCGGCGACCCACGACCACTTCTGGGATCCGCTCGATCCGAAGTACATCGACTTCTCCGAGCCGTTCGACATGGAGAACGAGATGATCCTGCCCGAGGACATGATCGTCTCCCTGCAGACCGACTACGTCTCGAACCACCTGAAGGACCACAAGACGCGGGTCCGGTTCGTGAACCAGTCCACGCTTCGGACCTTCTCGTCGATCCTGCACGGCGAGCAGGGGGCGCTGAACCTGTCGGCCAGTCTCTGCCACGTGCTGAAGGACCAGGGCGCCCAGGAGTACGCGGCCAACCAGACGCGTGAGGAAGCCCGCCACGTCACGGCCTTCGCCAAGTACATCAAGGCCCGCTGGGGCCGCCCGGTGGAATGCGGCCCGACGCTGAAGGCGCTGCTGGTCGAGATCATCGGCAGCCCCGAAGTCTACAAGAAGATCATCGGCATGCAGATGCTGGTCGAAGGCCTGGCCATGGGGGCCTTCGCGACCATCTACGCCAAGACCAACGACCCGCTGGCGAAGAAGCTGACCCAGCTGGTGATGACCGACGAGGCCTTCCACCACAAGTTCGGGAAGATCTGGGCCGACCGGACCATCCCGCACCTGACGGAGAAGGAACACGAGATCATCGAGATGTGGGCGGCGCACTGCTTCCAGACGCTGCTCTTCAACCTCGTGGCCCCCACCCAGCAGCGCGACCTCTACGAGGAGTTCGGCCTCGATCCGGAGCGGGTCATTGCGGAGATGGCGCAGATCGTCACCGACGAGACCCGCCGCGAGAACATGAAGGAACAGACCAACATCTTCCGCGTGCTCGTGAAGACGCTGGTGAACGCTGGCATCATCACGGACCGGACGAAGGCGTTCTACGCCACCTACGTCGACCTCGACGAGCTGCGCACCGAGGGCGACAAGATGGTCGGCGACGACATCGCCGAGGAGGGCATCAAGTACCTCCAGGAGATCAACTTCAAGGATCGCGCCAAGAGCGTCCTGATCGCCGCCGAGTAAGAGACGCCAATCACGCACGAGGTGAGTGCCCGTCGGCCCAGCCGGCGGGCATTTCCTTTGACGCCCGGCCCATCCGGCGCGAAGCTTATCGCCGATCAGTCCGCGTCAGACGGGCGACGGGAGGAGATGGGCCATGGCCGACGGCAACATCACCAAGGACGTCATGTACGGCGCGGTGGCGCCCGACGACTTCGAGTCGATGCTGGAGCTGGACCGCTACAACGCGCGCTCCACGGCGTTCGACAAGATCATCTCGGCGACGCACGACCATTTCTGGGATCCGCTCGATCCCAAGTACATCGACTTCTCCGAGCCGTTCGACCTCGCGGCCGAGGCGATGATGCCCGAGGACCAGGTGCCGCTGCTGCGGCTGCCCTACGTGGACGAGAGCCTGAGGGACCCCAAGGAAAGGGTCCGCTTCATCAACCACCTGCAGCTGCGCAACTTCTCGTCGATCCTGCATGGCGAGCAGGGCGCGCTGAACCTGTCGGCGAGCCTGTGCCACGTGCTGAAGGACCAGGGCGCGCAGGAATACGCCGCCAACCAGACCCGCGAAGAGGCCCGCCACGTCACCGCCTTCGCCAAATACATCAAGGCCCGCTGGGGCCGCCCAGGCGAGTGCGGCGCGGCGCTGAAGTCGCTGCTGATCGAGATCATCGAGGCGCCCGAGGTCTACAAGAAGATCGTCGGCATGCAGATGCTGGTCGAGGGCCTGGCCATGGGCGCCTTCTCCCACGGCTATCGGCACAACCGCGACCCGCTGGCGCGCAAGCTGTTCCAGCTGGTGATGACGGACGAGGCCTTCCACCACAAGTTCGGGAAGATCTGGGCCGACCGGACGATCCCGCACCTGAGCGAAGCCGAGCGGAACCTGGTCGAGGACTGGACCGCGCACTGCGCACAGAAGCTGCTGTTCGACCGCGGGTCGCCCCAGCAGATGGCCGAGCTGTTCGGCGGGTTCGGAATGGACCCCGAGCGGGTGGTCGCTGACATCGTCGCCTACCGGAAGACGCGCGACCCGAACCGCCGCTACCGCAGCGACACCAACATCTTCCGCGTCCTGATCAAGACCCTGCTGAAGGCCGGCCTCATCACCGAGCGCACGCGCGGCTTCTACGCCATGTACGTCGACCTCGACGAACTGGCCGGCGAGGGTGACCGCATGGTCGGCGACGACATCGCGGAGGACGGGATCCGCTACCTGCAGGAGATCAACTTCAAGGACCGTGCGCGCGCCGTCACCGTGGCGGCCGAATAGGCTAGCGCCGCGGCGAAGCGTCCAAGGTCGGTCCATCGCTTGCATCAGGAACGTAGGCGGAACAGAGTGGCCGCCATGGACGTGTCCGTCACCGTCGTCGCCATCTCCCGGCCTGAAACCACCGCCGCCGTCACTCGCGGGGCGGCGCGGTTCCTGACGGCGCTGGGCTACGCGCCGCTCGCCGAGGTGACGTTGCCGAACGGCCGCCGGGCCGATTTGATGGCGCTGGGACCCAAGGGCGAGATCTTCATCGTCGAGGTGAAATCCGGGGTCGAGGACTTCCGCACGGACCAGAAATGGCAGGAGTACCTGCCCTACTGCGACGCCTTCGCCTTCGCCGTAAGCCCGGAGTTCCCGCGCGAGATCCTGCCGGACGAGCCGGGCCTGGTCGTGGCGGACGGGTTCGGCGGCGCGATCCTGCGGGACGCCCCCGTCACGCCCTTGGCGGGCGCGCGGCGCAAGGCGCTGACCCTGGCCTTCGGGCGGCTGGCGGCGATGCGGGCCGCGGGCGTGGAGACCTATGCGCTGTAGAGCGCTCGGCTGACCTTCTTCGGGACGACCATGGTCCACGCCTCCCGCACGAGCTCGGCCACCTCGTCCAGCTCCAGGGCGTCGATCTCGACGTAGCTCCAGCGCAGGGCCCCGGCGACATAGGGCGAGAACACGTCTGGTCGCGCCTCGAACAGCCGCTCCCGATGCTGGCGATCCAGCTTCATGACCACCCGGCCGCGCCAGGTGTGGACGAACCCCTTCTTGCCCACCTTGAAGAGCGGTGCGCCGTACCAGTGCTCCTCCTCCGCGCCGGGCAGCACCGCGGCGGCGGCCCGGACGTCCTCCCAGCGGGCCGTCCGGCCTAGCGCGGCGCCCGCTTGGCGAGGATCCGCTGCAGGGTTCGGCGGTGCATGTTGAGCCGGCGGGCGGTCTCGGAGACGTTGTGGTTGCAGAGCTCGTAGACCCGCTGGATGTGCTCCCACCGCACGCGGTCGGCGCTCATGGGGTTCTCCGGCGGGGCGGGCGCGGCGTCGCCCCGGGCCAGCAGGGCGCGGGCCACGTCGTCGGCGTCGGCAGGCTTGGAGAGGTAGTCCACGGCTCCCGCCTTCACCGCCTGGACGGCCGTGGCGATGTTGCCGTAGCCGGTCAGCATGATGATCTTCGCGTCCGGACGGGCGTCACGGACGGCCTCCACCACCTTCAGGCCCGAACCGTCCTCCAGTCGCATGTCCAGCACGGCATAGGCGGGCGGCTTAGCCCGGACGGCGGCGATAGCTTCCGACACGCTGCCCACCAGCGTCGGTTCGAAACCACGCTGTTCGAGGGCGCGTCCGAGGCGGTTGCGCAGGGGCGCGTCGTCATCCAGCACAAGCAACGACTTGTCTGGCAGGGCGGCGATCTCGGAGGACAGGTCAGTCATTCATCGACCCCATTGGAGGGGGCTCCCTCTCTTTGGACTGCGGCAGTCTGTCGCACCTCAACGCATGACCGCAAGCTTGGCTGCGCTCAAGCTTGGCTCGCCTCGATGGTCTGACGCGGCCACCGGGCGGAGACGACTGCTCCGCGGGGCCGTCCGTTCTGGAAGCTGACCTCAGCTCCGGTGCGCTCCAGCAAGGTCTTGGCGATGAAGAAGCCCAGCCCCATGCCGACGTGACCGGTACGGCCACCCTCCACGCCCGGCCGGCTGGTCACGTAGGGCTCTCCCAGCTTGGCGAGGATCTCGGGCGCGAAGCCGGGTCCGTCGTCGCGCACCTCTATCGAGACGGTGTCCACGTCGAAACGGGCGGTCACCAGCACCTCCGAGGTGGCGAAATCGACCGCGTTCTCCACGAAGGTGGTCATGGCGTGGGTGATCTCGGGCAGGCGGCGGATATCAGGCGCGCGGACGCCCTTCGCCCCGGTGACGATGGCCTCCACGCGGACGTCCTTGATGGCGGCGTGCGGCTCGATCACCTCCTGCACCAGCTGGCGGAGCGACAGGCGCTCGTGCACCTCGTCCGATGCCTGGTCCGGCGTCTCGGACAGCCGCTTCAGGATCTCGCGGCAGCGCTCGGCCTGCGAAATCAGCAGCTCGGCGTCCTCGCGCACCTGCGGCGTGGGCGCCTCGCGGGCCATCTCCTTGGCGACGATGGAGATGGTGGCCAAGGGCGTGCCCAGCTCGTGCGCCGCCGCCGCCGCCAGGGCCCCAAGGGCCGACAGCCGCTGCTCGCGCGCCAGCACCGCCTGAGTGACGTCCAGCGCCAGCGTCATCCGCGCCGCCTCCTCGGCCGACTGCCGGACGTACGCCGCCACCAGGGCCATGCCGGCGATGTTGGCAAGGGCTGCGAGCAGCCGGTACTCGAGCGTCAGGCGCGGCTGCGGCGTCGCCGCCGGGAAGGGCAGGGACAGCACCGTCAGCACCAGAGCGGCCACGGCGGCGAGCGCGCCCACCGCCAACAGCGCCTTGCGTGGCTGGGTGGCCGCGGCCAAGGCCACCGGCACGATCAGCAGGACGATGAACGGATTGGCGGTCCCGCCGATCAGGGCCAGGAAGACCGCCATCTGCAGGATGTCGAGCGAGAGGTGGGCCACCGCCTCGCGGGTGTTGGTCACCCGCTGGAGCGGCGAGGCGACGCCCGTCAGCAGGT
>NZ_JAPSKZ010000298.1 GCF_031181185.1 Phenylobacterium sp.
GGGAAGGCAAGCCGAGATACGATCCAATCCGACGCATCTGGTACGGCACGACCGATTGGCAGAAGTCCGGTCCGACAGCTATCGTATCTCGGGCCGCTGATGCGTGGGAGAACGCCACACGGCCGTTCGCGTCGCAACCAGCGAAGAAGACACGCTAGAAGAGGCTTTGCAGGCGAAGCTCGATTGCATATGTTCCCCTTTTGTTCGGGGGCGCAAATGAGATCCAGCGAAGCCAACTTCAGTTTTCCCGTGCTCGGGTTCACCCCGGACCGGGAAAACTGGGGATTCCCAGATCTTGACCGACTGACCAAGTGCGGGGCCCGCACCCTCCGGGAGAACATGCAGGCCGGTATGGAGCTCATCGACTCCGACGGACAGCGCTGGCGGGTGCTGTCCGTTCGCCGGACAGGCCGCGCAGGCTCGCTGTTGTCCCTTCTGCCCGGGTTCGGCCCGCCCCAGTCGCGCATCGAGCACGAACTAGAAGAGCTGGCAGCCCTTTCACTGGCTGAGGTTAAGCAAAGGACCGTGGATTCACTTAACGCGTTCCGATCTGACTACATGGGTTTCGAAGGCGACGAGGCCGAGTTCAGCGCGCTGCTGGAGAAGGTTAGCCAAGCGCAATCGTTCGCAGACATCTACGACCTGATCCAACCCGACACCTTCGAGTCCTACTGAATTTACCGGGGAGACACCCGGCTCCCCGACTGTCCACACGACCATCTCTCCTCCCTGGGCCAGACAGGGAAAATCCTTCAGCAAGACAGACGCCGCCCGATCCGCGGCTCGGCGGGACGTGAGACGGCTTACGCCGGCGCCCGAGCGCGGCTGGCCGCCGAAATCCCGCGAATCTCCGCCCGGCTCTCCGGGCCGAACTGCGAGTCTGGCTTTCGGTCAGGGCGCCAGGCCTTTCGCAGCCAGAATCGCGTCGGCATAGGCGTCGGCCTCGCCCAGCACCTTGGCCGCCCCCGCCTCGGGCGTCGCGTCGGCCGGAGCGCCCAGGTAGCCGTCCGGCGTGATCGCCCGCGCCGCCGCGCCGCCCTGTCGCCAGGCGGCGACCTGCGCCTCGGAGAGGTCGGTGGGGGCGAGCCTCGGGGCCACGTCCCTGCGCACCTTCTCCGGCGCCACATGCAGCACCGCCGAGGTCTCGCCCGCCCCGGCGTGCAGATCGGCGAAGGGCCGGCCGGCCGGCGGCGGCGGAAACCGCGCCAGCAGGGCGTCTGGGCTCTCCGGCGTCAGGCCCAGGCGCCGGCCCAGCGGCTCGGGCGCCACGTAGCGGACGCGGATCCTGCCTTGTGCGTTCGTGCGCCGCACGGCCGCCAGGATCGCCCGGCTGTGGGCGGCGTCGTAGTGGCCGGTGATGCAGTAGGCATCGCGGAAGCCCGCCTGGGCCAGGCTGTCGAAGACGTCGACCATCAGCTCGGTCATCACCTCGGGTCGCACCCGGATCGACCCCGGGAAGGCTGAGGTCACGTGGTTCACGCCCCATGCGTAGGCCGGCAGGGTGACGCTCTTCACGCCGCGCGCGGCCAGGCGTTCGGCCACCCGCTCCAACTGCCGGGCGGGGATGATCACGTCGGTGTCGAGGGGCAGGTGCGGGCCGTGCTCCTCCATGGCGCCCAGCGCCCACAGCGCCACCGCGCCGCCGCGGGCCGCGGCCTCGAACTCCAGCCAGGTCATGTCGGCGGCCGCGCGCGGCGGCTCGGCCCGCGCCCCCGCCGCGCCAAGCGCCAGCAGCAAAGCGGCCAGCGCCGCGGCGAACCTTCCCGTCATCGTTCCTCTCCCCGACCTTGGCCTTCGCGCTGATGTGGGGTGAGCGCACGCCGGATGCACCCCGCCGAACGCGCCCCTTTGCGGCCGGGGCATTGTGTGCGAAGCCGGGCGCCGTTCGTGGGTGTCGGTAGCGGAATGAAACAGTTCCTGATCACCGCGGCGGGTGTCTTCGCCGGGCTGATGATCTTCCTGGTCGGCGTGCCGTTCGTGCTGGTGTCCCTGGCGCTGAACGCCGCCGGGCCCGAGCCTACGGCCCAGCGCGCGGTGCTGGAGCTCGACCTGCGGGACGCGCTCACCGACCAGGCGCCGCAGAGCCCGCTGGCCGGGTTCGGCCGCAACTCCATGGCTGTCATGACGATCGTCGAGGGGCTGGAGCGGGCGAAGCGCGACGACCGGGTGAAGGGCCTCCTGGTGCGCCTGCCTGAGGCCGGTCTTGAGCCCGCCTTCGCCGACGAGCTGCGCCAGGCCCTGCTGCGCTTCCGCGCCAGCGGCAAGCCGGTGATCGCCCATAGCCAGGGCATCTATCCCGGCGGCGTGGTCACCTCGACCTATATGCTGGGCGCCGCCTCAGGCGACTTCTGGCTGCAGCCGAACGCGTCCCTGCAGGTCACCGGCCTCGCCACCGAGGACATCTTC